>NZ_CAMTTF010000004.1 GCF_947077765.1 Salinibacter grassmerensis
GTCTTCCCGTGGTCGACGTGACCGATCGTTCCTACGTTTACATGCGGCTTCTCCCGCGCAAACTCTTCCTTGGCCATAGGTTCTGTCTGGTAGTGGTATTCAGGGTGAATCGGAGTGGATGGGGAACGTCCGCCACGTCTCGGCGGAGAAGCCTTCCTCTCAGAGGATGGCTCACGACAGGTACCCCCGCAGCATTCGTCGTGCAGTCTGGAAAAACCTTCGATGTCACGCAGGGTTCCAGCGTGACACTGACTTCACTGGCTTTCCAACTCTGAGGAGTGTGCGCGTGGTCTCGTATCCCCACGGAGAGAGACTTCAGGGGCGCGCACTTGGTTCCACGGTTTCTCCAACAGATGCAAGAAGCTTTCCTGTGCATACAGCCCCTGCGTCCCACCAGTATTCGCACACTCCTTCCCGTTCTCCGGCGCGTACACAGACCAATTCCACCGTTCCCCGGTTGTATTAACTTGTGCACAGTCTCTACTCTTCTTCTCTGTAGCCCTCCTCCCTGTCGTATGGACCCACAGTTGCTGATTGTATTTGCGATTCTAGGACTGACCGTCGTCCTGATTGTCACCGAGGCGTTTCGCATCGACGTGGTGGCAATCCTTGCCATGCTCTCGCTGGTCTGGGCCGGCAGCATCACGCCAGAACAGGCGCGATCGGGCTTCTCGAGCAATGCGGTCTTTGCCATCATCGCGGTCATGATCATGGGACGAGGCCTCTACAAGTCGGGCATCACCGAGACGATTGCTAATTTCATCCTACGGGTCGCAGGGTCGGGGCGGCGCCAAATCATCTCCACCGTTTCGGTAACCGTCGGGCTCATGTCCGGACTCATGCAGAATCTTGGGGCCGCCGCCCTGTTTCTCCCCGTCATGACCGGAATCTCAAAACGGGAACAGATTTCCATCTCCAGTCTCCTTATGCCCATGGGCTTCGCCGCCCTGCTCGGGGGCACCCTGACGATGGTCGGGACAAGCTCGCTGATCGTACTCAACGACCTCCTCACCGCCCGGGGGCTCTCCACGTTTGGCCTGTTCGCCGTCTTCCCCATCGGGATCGTCCTGCTGACCGTGGGCGTCGGGTACTTTTCCCTCCTCGGCCCGTATGTGCTTCCGTCCAAGCGCGAGGAAAGTGACACCACGTCCCCCGGCCAAAAGCTGTTGAACGTCTGGGGCCTCTCGGACACCATCTATACCTTTCAGATTTCCAGCGACAGCGACCTCATCGGGAAATCCGCCGAGGAATCCCGGATGGGCGCCAACTACAATATTAACCTGCTGGAGGTGTACGACGACGAGCAGTCGGACTACGACATCTGGAGGGAGATTCGGTTTCAGGAGCGGCAGAAGATTGTCGTTCAGGGTCAACAGGAGGACGTCGAGGCCTTCAAGGACACCTACGGCCTCGAACTTACGGAAGAGGAAGACAAGTCCAGTGTCGGATCGAGCGGGGGGTATCTAGAGGTCGTCATTCCGGCACGATCGAGCCTCGTGGGCAAAACCCTGCGGGATGTGCCTCTCCGCGATACGTATAACGCGCAGGTGGTGCTCTTTTTCAGCGAGAGCGAGGTGGTGGAAAAGGGCCGAACCGACCGGGTCATTCAGGCCGGGGACACGATGGTCCTACACGCGAAGTGGGAAAGCCTAGAGTTCTTCAAGCAAAGTGAGAACTTCATCACCGTTACTCCACTGGAGTATGAGCCGAAGTACCCGGAGAAGGCATGGCTGTCACTTGGTAGCTTCGCGGGAGCGATCGGGCTGGTGCTTGCGCTGGACCTCTCAATCTCGATCGGATTTCTCACCGGGGCCATCGCCATGATTCTCGGCGGCGTCTTGACAATCGAAGAGGCCTATCGGTCGGTCGAATGGAAGGTCGTCTTTCTGATCGCAGGCCTCATCCCCATCGGCATTGCCATGGAGGAGTCGGGCGCCGCCTCGGTCATTGCGCAGACCTTAGTGACCCTGGTCCAGGGCGTCCATCCATTTCTGATCTTGTTTTCCCTGGGCCTGCTGATGACCTTCTTCTCGTTGGTCATGTCCAACGTGGCGGCCACCGTTCTCATGGTGCCCCTGGTGCTCGAGATGGCCGGCACCATCGACCTCACGGCCCAGGTTTTGGTCCTGCAGGTCGGGCTTTGCGCGGCAAACTCGTTCATCTTGCCCACCCACCATGTCAATGCGCTCCTCATGACGCCAGGCGGCTACCGCGTCCCGGACTACCTGCGTGCCGGGAGCATTCTGTCGATCATCTTTGTGCTCGTCACCACCACAATGCTCTACATGTTCTACCTGTAAACACTGGTTCGGAGGGCCTCATCTCGGGGGGCGGCGGTGCCTTCACACGATACACATAGAGAAACCTGAGGCCTCTCCCGTCGGTAGCATTTGGTCCATACTGTATGGGCTCTCTTACACCCGCAGTATCGACTTGACCCTCCGTTTTTCTTTTGACGATCCCGTTCATCCATGAGGTCTCGTTCCGCTAGAAGTCAGAAGGTACAACCTCATACCCGAAGTGGAGAGCTTACCTCCCAGTCTGGCATCATTACTGGACGCCTGGCCGACTGGGCCGATGCCTTGGAAACAACGAGCTCCGAATTGCTGGATGCCATGGACCGCGCCAGCATAGAGCCACTCATCGACACGGGGGCGTCCAAGGACGGAGAGGGTCACGACCGCCCGACCAATCCTGAGCTCCGCTGCATCGCGATGACGGAGGCGGACGTGGGGCGCGTGAGCGCCGAACTGCTCGAGATTTCCCCGGTGGCGCGTGAGTAGGAGGCAGACGGTTCTCATCTCACATTCCTCCTTGTCTGTGCCCGCCGCAGCCCTTAGGGAGCACGGTTCAGCTTAGCCCCCAGAGAACACGCTTGTCTCTGGAGCAGCGAGGACGCCCCGACCTAGAGTCCCCTACCCAGGAATCTTCTGTCCCACAAGGTTTGCGGCTTCGTCCATTAGGCGTTTGAAGCGGTGGGCGGTTGACACACTCTCGAACGAGAGCTCCCAGCGATTCCCCTCCACGCGTGTCAGCGTGAAGTCCGACGGATCAAAGCCTGCCGGTACGGCAAGGTGAACAACCGCGTACATGCGCTTCTTACTGTCGGTCGTCACGGTTACGACGGTCTCGTGACGCTCGACGTCGATCGGTATCATTGCCCTGATTGTTTTTGGAAAGTCGCGGGGATGTCACTGCACCGGGGCCATCGGGCCTCCGGAGGTGACGTGGAGGCGAGCAGACTACTCCTGCGGTGCACGGACCGTCACCTCTCCTGAGGCGGTCCGACGCACCGTCGCCCCCTCCGTGGTGGTTAAAGACTGGGTGGAGCTTGCAGTGGTCGAACTAGAGCTGGTGGGGGTAAGGACCACCTCCAGACTTCCGTTCGGGCCGTTCACGGTAATCGTGACGGTTTCGACCTGGGGGTCTCCCGGCACCTCCGCGTCCGGCTCCTCCACGACCCGAAAGGTAAAGGACGTCGTTTCGTCCATGTTTACGATATCTCCTGCGTCAAACCCGTCCCCATCGTCGTCACTGAGTGCCGTGTCGTCGAGGGTGACGTCGGTGTTGCCCACGGCCTTTACCTTCGTCCCCTCGGCCTGGACCTGGATCGACGTCCCTGGGGCAAGCGGATTTCCATTCTGCACATCCTGCACCGTCAGATCGTACGTCTGAGGTAGATCCGTCGGGCTCGGCTTAATGTCGCCAGGATCAACTGTCACCTCTGGTCGCCCCGAAAAGACAACGGGAATCGTTTCGGTGATCTTGTTCTCGTTGCCGTTGCCTGTGTCTGCCGGATCGGGGCAGTTGTCGGGGCTCACGATCGTATTGACGTCGTCGGTTCCTACTGTGCTGGCCTGTACGGTGCCGACCCCGCCAGCCGGCAACGGGTTCGCGGACGTGAGCGCAACGGACCCTTGCCCCTGATCATTGGTCTGAAGGGAGCCTCCGATGAGGCCCGCATTTGTGCTAAAGGAGACCGAGGTGCCCGGCACTACGGGGTTTCCGTACTTGTCTCCCACGAACACCTGAACGGAGGTCGTTACGCCGAGGTCAACCAGACCTGGGAAGTTCGTCCGTTCCGGAGCAAGGCTGAAGTGACACTTGTTGGGAAGCCCGCCATGAATGGAGAGCCCCACCGGCTTGGACTGGAAGGCCGTCCCGTCGGGCCGTTCGGTCTGTGCCACCACCTGTACCACCCCCGCTGTCTTCCCGCTCGACACGTTCACGGTCGCCTGCCCCTGCCCGTTGGTCTCTGCGGTGCTCGGGGTCAGGCTTGCCCCTTCGGGCCGCTGCCCAAACCGGAAGTTGACGTCCACAGCCTGATCCGCCTGGATCGCCTTCCCGGTCGAATCGACGACCTGAAACGTTAGTCGAGCAATGCTCGTCCCCCCACTCTCCTGAACCCGAATCGAACTGGCCGATTGATCCTGCAGCACAATGTCCGTGGGACGCCCCGGCTCTCGATTTTCTTCTCCCCCAATCTCGAGCGTGAAACTCAGGTCGGACGCGCCCGCATCGGGCGAGACCCGCCGTGTCTGCCGGACATCGACTCCCTCTTTCGACACCGTGATGACGACCTCCGTCGGCTCGTCCAGGTCAATTCGCTGGTTGAAACGGCCCGTTGAATCGGTCGTGGCCGTCTCTTCGATCTGCTCGCCCGTCTCGTCCGTGAATTGAATGATAACCTGTGCTCCCACCACTGGATCAGAAGCGGCGTTGAGCGCCTGACCAGCCACAGTCGCGTCACCGGAGCCGCCCCCGCCCAAGTCACACCCGAGTCCACCAACTAGGAGAAGGACGGTCGCCAGGATGAGGGATAGCGGTCGACCGGTGCGAGAAGAGAACAACATGAAGCCGGAGAAAGAATCGGAAGCCTGCGCACCATCATGATGTGGCAAGAAGTATTCCGGAGTCTCTCTAACTCTGGCCGGGCACCCCGCAAAGCAACTCAACGCCGTCGTTTTCTCGGTCCGTCCCTGAGTTTAGCTTGGCCCATGAACGATGAACGGAAGAGCAGTACGACAGGAGGAAAACAGATTTTGCCCCGTCTCGCCGTACAGGCAGGTCCTCAGACCCTATTTTTGTGTATTTATGGAGGAATATTCTGTACCCTCTTTCATCCTGAAGAGCAAAATTGAGCTGTACACGATCGGAGAGGTGCTTTTCGTAATGGGACGGCTGGAATTTTTACACTCCGAGATGTTCACGGCCTTGGATCCGTCCATCATCGGCCGACGTCTCCGTTCGGAAACCGCCGCTCGAAGAGGACGGCGAGGAAAAGAGCAGCATTGGCTTTCTAGCACTTTTCCGCAGCGGAAACTTTTGACGAGCCGGACGGGACGTCTCTCGTAGAGGACCGCGCGACGGGTGGTGTGTGGAGACTTTGCTCCTCCTCACTCTTCGTCGGAACGCCCTGGGGACTCCCCAACGGCTCCATCGCCTTGGGGCCCGGAGAGGTCTTGCGGAGACGGATCGTCGGTCCGGAGTGACGTGTCGTCCCGTGCTTCCACAGAGAAGTCGGACGCCCGTTCTTCGATTCGAAGCCGGAGGTGCTGCTGCCGCGTCAGTTCCAAGAGCGCCAGGAAGGTCGCAATCACGAAGCCGCGCGATTCTCCCCGAATCAGTGTCCGAAAGGACACCTGCGACTCCCGACGCAGGCGCTCAATTACATATTGCTGCTGTTCTTCAACGGTATACTCAAGCGGCTCAACTTCGTGGATGGGCGTGTCGTCCTCGTCCTCCTCGTCGGCTTCGAGGACTCGCCCGAGCGCTTCGACCAACTCGAAGACAGACGAATCCACCTCCACTTCGTGGGACTCCTCAACACGCTCCCGGTCCGAAGACGCATCGCCCCGCACGAAGTGCTCGCGCCGTCGCTCGCGGCGGGTGGACAGTTGATCGGCCGCCTCCTTAAACCGCACGTACTCCAGAAGGCGCTCCACCAGCTCGCGGCGCGGATCAACGGATTCTCCGTCCTCGTCGGCCTCCTGCGAGGGCAAGAGCATCCGGGCCTTGATGTTGATGAGGAGGGCGGCCATGTAGATAAAGTCGCCCACGCCGTCAAGGTCGATTTCCTCCATCACACGGACGTACTCGAGGTACTCGTCCGCGATGCGGGCAATGGGGATGTCGTAGATGTCGATCTCATCCCGCTTAATAAAAAACAGGAGGAGATCCATCGGGCCCTCAAATTGCTCCAGCTCAACGCGGTACATGTCCGCTCATGCCGTTGTGGAAAGGACGACGGCGCCTACTCAACCCTTGTTGCTGAAGGCCTTCACTGCAGTCCGTCATACCCGTCTGGGTGACGCTGGTGCCACTCCCAGGCCGAGCCGATGATGTCGTCGAGGGCGCTGTGCTCCGGGGCCCACCCAAGCTCCTCACGGATCTTGTCGCTGCTTGCGATGAGGGCCGGCGGATCGCCCGGGCGGGGATCGCCCTCTTTGGCGGGGATCGCATGACCGGTGACACGGCGGGCGGTCTCGATGACCTCCCGTACGCTGTAGCCCTCTCCGTTGCCCAGATTGTACACGCGGCTCTCACCATCCAGGGCGTTCAGGGCCAGAATATGCGCCTGCGCGAGGTCGAGCACGTGGACGTAGTCCCGCACACACGTCCCATCGGGGGTGTCGTAGTCGTCTCCGAAGATGACGATCTCATCGCGCTGGCCGAGCGCGACTTCCAGCACGATGGGGATGAGGTGCGTCTCGGGGTCGTGGTCTTCGCCCTGGTCGGGCCCGGCGGCCCCGGCCGCGTTGAAGTAGCGGAGCGCGGCGTAGGAAAGGTCCTCGGTCTCGTCGAGCCAGCGGAGGGTTCGCTCCAGGATGAACTTCGACTCGCCGTAGGGACTTCCCGGATCGACCGTCACATCCTCATCGATGGGAATGCGCTCCGGGGTGCCGAATAAGTTGGCGGTCGAGGACAGGATGAAGCGGTCTACGCCGTGCTCCACGGCAGACTTCATCAAGTTGACCCCGCACCGCACGTTTTCGTCGAGGTACAGAAACGGTTTCTCCATCGACTCCCCCACCAGAGTATGCGAGGCGAAGTGCATGATCGCCTCGGGTCGGTGTTCGGCGAGGGCGTGATCAATCAGTCCACGATCGTTCAGGTCCCCGTGGACGAAGGCCGCCCCGTCCGGCACCGCCGCCCGGTGCCCCTGCGATAAGTTGTCGAACACGATCACGTCATTTCCGGTCTCGACGAGTCGTCGGGCCACGGTGCTTCCGATGTACCCGGCCCCTCCTGTTACAAGAACGCGCATGAACGTCAGATCTGTCGTGTGATTCATTCCGAAGACGAACGGCCCCGGCACACGACGGGCCTATACAAAAGGCGAGAGCCTAAGGGCCCTCGCCTTTTGTGAGGAGAAACGTAGCTTCAAGACCCGCCGTGTGCCGCGGGCTGCCCATCCCCGCTATCCGTCCTGTTCTCCATTTTCTTCGACGAACGGCTTGCGCGTGAGGCGCATCTTGCCGTCGTCGTGGACCTCGAGAAGATGGACTTTCACCTTATCGCCCACCTCGAGGTAGTCCTCGACGTTCTCGACGTAGTCGTAGTCGATCTCGGAGACGTGGAGCAGGCCCGTCTTCTCGGGCATGATCTCGACGAAGGCCCCGAAGTCGCGGATGCCCTTGACGGTGCCCATGTAATCCTCGCCCTCCTCCGGCACGGCCACGATTTGCTTGATCCGCTCGATGGCCGCCTCGGCGTCGTTTTGGTTGGTCGCCGCAATCGTCACGATGCCCACGCCCTCTTCCTCCTCAACCGTGATCTCGGTGTTCGTCTCTTCCTGAACGCTCTTGACCACCTTTCCGCCCGGGCCAATGACGGCACCGATCCGGTCGGGATCAATCGTGAGCTTGGTCAGGCGCGGGGCATGGCTGGACAACTCGGTCCGCGGCTCCGAGATGGTCTCCTCCATGCTGTCGAGGATGTGATGACGCGCATCTCGCGACTGCTTCAGGGCCTTCAGCATGACGTCGCGGGACAGGCCTTCAATCTTCATGTCCATCTGACAGGCCGTGATGCCGTCCCGGGTGCCCGTGAGCTTAAAGTCCATGTCGCCCAGGTGGTCCTCCTGGCCGAGAATGTCGGTGAGGACGGTGGTCTCGTCGCCCTCCTGCACAAGTCCCATTGCGATGCCGGCGACCGGCTTCTCGATGGGCACCCCGGCATCCATGAGTGCCATGCTACCGGCGCAGACACTCGCCATTGAGGAGGAGCCGTTCGACTCCATCACGTCGGCGTTGATGCGGATGGTGTAGGGGAATTCGTCCTGCTCCGGGATGACCGGCCGCAGGGCCCGCTCCGCAAGCATGCTGTGGCCGATTTCACGGCGCTTGGGTCCGCGCAGGTAACTGGCCTCGCCCACGGAGAACGGCGGAAAGCGGTAGTGGAGGTAGAAGGATTTGTCTGTATCGGCGAAGACCTCGTCGACCGGCTGCACGTCGTCCGATGTGCCGAGCGTGATCGAGCCGAGTACCTGCGTCTCGCCTCGCGTAAAGATGGCGGACCCGTGGACACGCGGAAGATAGCCAACCTCCATCCAGAGGTCTCGAACATCCGTCTGGTCGCGTCCGTCGATGCGCTTGCCTTCCTCAACGATCATGTTGCGCATTTCGTCTTTCTCCACCTCCCCGATGGCGTCGCGGATGTCCGACGCGGTGTAGCCCTCGGGGGTCTCGCTCTCATCGCCAAGCACGTCGTCGACGGCCTGATCTTTCAGGTCCCCAATTCCGCCGTGGAACGCCTCTTTGCTGTAGGGGCCGTGGATGTGATCGGCCACTTTGGGCCCGTACTCCTCCCGCATGCGTCCAATCAACTCGTCCGGCACGAGATCGGCCTCCCATTCGAATGGCTCGGGCTCGCCCGCCTGCTCTACGAGACGATGCTGCCCCTCGCACAGCCGCCGGATCGACCGGTGGGCCACGTCGAGGGCCTCGATCATGCTCTCCTCACTGATCTCTTCGGCCTCCCCTTCAACCATGACGAGGGCATCCTCCTTCCCCGCCACCACGAGGTCGATGTCACTCTCCTCGGTTTGTTGCATCGTCGGGTTGACAATGTAGTCGCCATCCACGCGGCCCACGCGGACCTCCGCGAAAGGCCCCGCAAAGGGCGCCCCCGACAGCATGAGGGCCGCGGACGATCCAACCCCGGCGATCACGTCGGCGTCGAAGTCCTGCCCCGCCGAGATAACAAAGTTCACGACGTGGACGTCGTGGTAGAAGCCGTCCGGGAAAAGCGGCCGGATCGCGCGGTCAATCAGCCGCGAAGTGAGCGTCTCTTTGTCGGTGGGACGCCCCTCGCGCTTGATGAATCCGCCCGGCACCTTCCCCCCCGCCGCAAACTTTTCCCGGTAGTCAACGGTGAGCGGGAAGAAGTTTGATTCGTTGACGGAGTCACTGAGGGTGGCGGTGGAGAGGACCATCGTGTCCCCCAACCGAGCCACGACGGATCCATCTGCCTGCTTGGCGATGCGGCCCGTCTCCAGCGACAGCGACCGGTCGGGGACAAACTCGATGTCTTCAATGTGGGCTTCAGGCTTCATACGTCTCAATCTGCTGCTCTCATAGGTCAACAAAAGGCGAAAGGGATTCCGACACGAGACCCGTCGGTGGTGGAGCTCTACGCAGCCCCCATACAGCAAACGGCCTCCCGGCAGGACCGGGACGCCGTGTTGCGGAGTAGGCTACTTTCGGAGCTCCAACTCGTCTCGGATGGTACGGTACCGCTCAATCTCGTTTTCCTGAAGATAATTGAGCAGCCGTCGGCGTTTGCCGACGAGATCAAGGAGCCCCTGTCGGGTCGAATTGTCGTTGGGGTGCTCCTCGAGGTGCTCCGTCAGGTGCTCAATGCGCTTCGTAAAGATCGCAATTTGCACCTCCGGGGTCCCCGTGTCGTTAGGTCCGTTGCCGAACCGGTCTACAATGTTCTGTCTCTCTTCGTTGGTAATCATCGTGCGGTGGAATACCTCTTTAGATTATGCCATGCTAAAGAAGAAACCGCGACTCCGGTTTGGGTTCGCGGCCGAATGGGCCGAACACCACTTCCGCCCCGGAACGTCAGGACGGTAGCCAGCCGCTAGGCCTGTGTTCGAATAACGGTTCTGCAACGCTCTTCGTCTTCAGAAAGTTGCGCCACCAATGCCTCCGCGGATTCAAACTTCTGTTCGGCCCGCAATCTTTGCAGGAACTCAACAGAGAGGAATGATCCGTATAGATCGCCTTCGTAGTCGAGAAGGTGCACCTCAGCGGTGACGTCCATTTCGTCGAACGTGGGTCTGCGCCCGATATTCATCATGCCCCCCCACTGGTTCCCATCCGGGAGCGTGACCCGTGTGGCGTAGACTCCAAGGTTTGGGACCAACTTGCGGGCATCTTCGAGCGCGAGATTGGCGGTGGGATACCCGAGCTTGCGTCCCCGCCCCTGGCCCCGCGAGACAACGCCGTTGAGCCGATAGGGCCGCCCCAGGCGATCATTGGCCCGCTCAATGGCCCCCTCTTCTCTCAGCAGGGACCGGATGCTGCTGGACGACACGACATCGTGATCGACCTCTTGGGGAGGAATGACGTCGACCGAAAAACCGTACTCGCCGCCGAGCGCCCGAAGGTCCTCCACGTCCCCGGCCCGGTCTTTCCCAAACCGGTGGTCGTAGCCGACCGTGACCTCCTGCACGCCGACTCGGTTCACCAGCACCTCTTCGACGTACGCCGTGGGGCCAAGCTGTGCGAAGTCGTCCGAAAACGGGACGACCACGAACCGGTCCAGACCAAGGGCTTCCAGCAGGTCCGCCCGCTCGGCCACGGTCGTCAAGAGCGGAACCTCTTCGTCGTGCACCACGGCTCGTGGGTGCGGATCGAATGACACGAGGGTGCTCGGTCCATTCTGGGCCTCGGCCCGCTCCTGCAGGTATTCGATGATTGCCTGGTGGCCACGGTGAACGCCGTCGAACGTCCCGACGGTGACGACCGATTCGGGGTCACGGCTGATGGCGTCCCATCCAATTTCGCGCTTCATGGAGAATCGGCTCGTCCTAGGTCAGCGTATTCAGCAGGGCCTGTAAAGTCTAATCGCGCTCTCCCACAGGCTATCCAGTGGTGGTGCGTACCGGGAATCGAGAGCCCCGCGGGCTTTTTCCCATGAGTTCGGGTTATCGTGAGGAAGAGCGTTCCCATCGGGACCTGTACGATGACCTGAGGCAACTTCAAGTCCGAAATCCCACGACGGTCAGTTCGGCCCTGATGCAATGGGGACTCGATGGGGGCCTGTTTGCTCACCACCCGGCAGCGTAGGCCTGGACGGATCGTTCCGGCCCACGAACACGGTCCTATGGGCGTCGCGATGTGCCCTCTTACTGAGGGGCCCTTCGCGGATTCTGTGGAAGTGCACATGGACGGCCGGAGGTGGTCGTGAAGCCTACCAGCGTACAGGACCGTTCACGGTAGAGCGCTCGCCCTCTCGGCCAAACACCATGTTCACTCACGATCGTCGGGAGTACTCTCTCCGTCTTCAAGCCGCCGCTCTCGCTCCTCGCGGATGCGATCAAACAGGTTTTCCATGCGCTTGGCCTCCTCCATCGACTCGTCGTGGAAGAACTTGAGTTCTGGAATCTCCCGAACCTTGTGCCGAATTCGAGACGCCAGCTGATTCCGGATCTCGTCCGCGAGACTTTCCAACTGCCGGAACGTGGCTTCTCGCTCTTCAGCGGTGTCTCCCATCACGCTTGCGTGGAGGTACGCAATGGAGAGGTCACCGGTCACTCGAGCCCGGGTAATGGTCACCATCGGCTGGAGTCGGTCTGCGTATTCGCGTTGTAGGATGCGGGCGACCTCGCGCTGAACGAGCTCCGCAACGCGTTCAGTATATACACTCATGGTGGGCGGGAGGTGGAGGTGAAACCATCAGAGGACAGAGCCGAGCCACAAACGGCGTCGGGGTGGCGGAACGGAATCAGACCTCAAGCTCCCGTGCCTCCTCGACAATTACGTAGGTTTCGAGCTCATCCTCGGCCTTCAGGTCGTCGAAGTTCTCGATCGAGAGCCCACACTCGTACCCGCTCTGGACCTCATTGACGTCTTCCTCGAAGCGCTTGAGCGAACTGATCTCGCCCTCGTACTGCACCACGCCGTCTCGCACGAGGCGCACCTTGTGGTTTCGGCCCACGGTGCCCTCGTTGACGTAGCAGCCCGCCACCGTTCCCACGTCGGGCACGCTGAAGGTATCTCGAACCTCGGCGCGGCCCTTCGTCTCTTCACGGCGCTCTGGGGAAAGCAGTCCCTCCAGGGCGTCGCGGACGTCTTCGATGGCCGCGTAGATCACCGAGTAGGTTCGAATGTCAACGTCCTCGCGCTGAGACGCGTCCCGGGCCCCGGACGTGGGACGTACCTGGAAGCCAAGGATGATGGCGTCCGATGCGCGGGCCAACATGACATCGCTTTCGGTAATGGCCCCTACGCCGCTGTGAATCACGTTGACCGCCACCTCGTCGGTCTTCAGCTTCAGAAGGGCGTCCGACAGCGCCTCGACGGATCCGCCCACGTCGGCCTTGATGATGAGGTTGAGCTCGTGGAACTCGCCCTCGGCCATTTGGCGGCTGACCTGATCGAGCGAAACCTGGCTCTGTCGCCGAAGCTCCTGCTCGCGGTGGATCCGCTGGCGCTCCTGCGCCACATCTCGGGCCTCGCCCTCGTCGTCCATGACGACGAATTGGTCGCCCACCTCTGGGGAGCCGTCACACCCGAGCACAAGGGCCGGTTGAGAAGGTCCCACTGACTCGATGCGGTTGTCCCGCTCGTTGAACATTGCACGGACGCTTCCGCTGTGAATCCCGGCCAGGAAGGGGTCGCCCGTTTCGAGGGTGCCGTTCTGGACGAGAACGGTGATCACGTTTCCGCGCCCCTTCTCCAGGCGGCTCTCGATGATGACGCCGGAGGCCTCCCGGTTGGGGTTGGCCTTCAGCTCCATGATCTCGGACTGCAGAAGGACCTTGTCGAGCAGCTCGTTGATGCCGTCGCCCGTCTTCGCGGATACCTCGGCGGCCTGAACGTCACCGCCGTACTCCTCCACGAGCACGTTCTGGTCGGCGAGCTCGGCCCGCACCTTTTCGGCGTCCGCCTCGCGCTTGTCCATCTTATTGATGGCCACCACGATGGGGACGTCGGCGGCCTGGGCGTGGTTGATCGCCTCCTTCGTCCGTGGCATCACGGAGTCGTCGGCGGCAACAACCAGGATCACGATGTCGGTGGCCTTGGCACCACGAGCACGCATGGCAGTGAAGGCCTCGTGGCCGGGCGTGTCGAGGAACGCAATGGCCTCGTTGTCGTGGTCGGTGAGCTCCACGTAGTGAGCCCCCACGTGCTGCGTGATGCCTCCCTCCTCTCCAGCCACCACGTTGGCGTTCCGGACGTAGTCGAGCAGCGAAGTTTTGCCGTGGTCGACGTGGCCCATCACCGTCACCACTGGGGCACGCGGCTCAAGGTCCTCCGGATCGTCTTCCTCAACCTCAACGGCCTGCGTGTCCCGCTCCGCGACGAATTCGACCTCGTAGCCGTACTCGTCGGCGACAAACTCGATCGTCTCGGTATCGAGGCGCTGGTTGATAGACACCATCATGCCCGCGTCGAACAGCGTGTCGATCACGTCACTCACGGGCTCCCCGATCAGGTTCGCGAGTTCGCCGGTCGTGACGAACTCGGTCACCTCGAGGATATTCTCCTGCTCACGCTTGCGCTCTCGCCGGCGCTGACGCTCTTCCTCGTGGCGCTTGCGGCGGCGACGGCGGCGACGTTGACGCTCGCGGCTAGCGCCCTGCTCCAGTTCCTGAAGCGTCTCTTGAAGCGTCTGCTCGATGTCTTCCTCGTCGGGGCCACCGCCGCCCTTCTGCTTCTTGCTCTTGTTCTTGTTGCTCCTTTTGTTCTTTTTGCTCTTTTTACTTTTATTCTTGATTTTATCTTTGTTCTTATCTTTCTCTTTTTGCTTGCGCTTGCGCTTACGCTCAGGGCGCTGAAGCTGATCGCTGTCCATCTTGCCAACCACGCTGGGCCCCTTGAGGCGGTAGCGCCCGGCCTTGAGCGTCTCCCCGTCTTCTTCCGCGTCGTCGCCCGCCGCGTCGGCAGAGTCATCTGCCTCATCTGTGTCGGCGGCCTCATCTGTGTCGGCGGCCTCATCTGTATCGGAGGTCCCATCTTCAGGCTCCGCAGACTCTTCCGAGGCCTCTGTGTCTTCCTCAGAGGTGGGTTCGTCTGCCGCGTCGGTCGGTTCTGTCTCCTGATCGGGAGTCGACGCTTCCGCCGTCCCCTCGGCCGACGCCTCGGACTCCTCCTCGGCCGGTTCGGACGCAGTGGCCTCGTCCTCAACGTCATCCGCGACATCTGTCTCTTTCGCCTCTGCGGCCTCCGCATCAGCGGCCTCTGCATCAGCGGCCTCTGCATCAGCGGCCTCTGCATCAGCGGCCTCCGTGTCAGCAGTCTCCGTGTCAGGGGCCTCTTCAGCAACCTCTTCCTCCGAGGTCGCCGCCTCGACTTCCGGTTCCTGCTCGTCGTCAGCTGCTGATCCTTCCCCCTCGTCGGCCTCGTCGACAGAAACGGTCTCTTCATCCGACGACACCTTATCGGCGGGCTCGTCGACGGGCACATCCTCCCCGGAATGCTCCGCTTCATCTTCTGCGGGGGGCTCAGTCTCCGAGGTGGCCTCTTCTTTCTGAGAGGCATGCGGCTCCGCGTCGCCTGAGGCCTGTGGCTCCTCCTCCACGACAGTGGACTCCGGGTCTTCTGCCTCTTCAGCGGTAGACTCCGGCTCGGCCTCCTGCTCCTCATCGAGGGTGGCCACTTCATCCCGCTCCGGACCGCTGTCGTCGTCCTCCGAGCGAAGTTCTCGGATGCGGGCGGCCACCTCTGCGTCATCGGCGTACTCCTCCCGCAGGACGAGATACGCCTCCTCGTCAACAATCTTCGCGTTGAGGCCAGATCCGGAGAGGGCTTCTTCGTAGCCCTCATTTTCCAGAAACTCTACCACGCGGTCTTCGGAAACATTTAGCTCCCGAACGACCTGAAAGAGTTTCTTCGCTTGGAAGTCTTTCGTCTTAGTTGCCATATGGCAATCGGTTGTTGCTCAGACTCACTACAAAAACGACCGCCGGAGTCGTCTCCGGCGGCATGAGCAGTTAGGATCGAACCTCCGGCTCTTCTGGGGTCGACTCCGTTTCCTGCTGCTCTTCAGAAGGGTGTTGGGGAATCTCGTCATCGTCAGCCTCTTCGTCGCCTTCATCCTTCACCGCGTCGTCCTCGTCGATGTGCTCGGGCGCATCCGTGGGCGTCTCGTCAGCGGCCGGGTCTTCCGCATCCGAGTCGGGGGCCGGCGCGTCGACCTCCGGCTGTTCGTCGTCCGGCTGTTCGTCGTCCGCATCGCCCGAAGTCTCCGCGTCAGCGGAATCGGACGGGCTGGCAGAAGACGCGTTTGCCTCGGTCGATGCCTCGCCGGGCACGGTGCCGTCCGTATCGGTCGCCTCCGCCGTCTGTACCGTGAATCGCCCCTGCCGAATCGACTCGATGATGCCGGGTCCCTTCTCGAATTCAGTCTCGATGATCTCCAGCACCTGCTTGGCGGTGTCGCGGTCAAGGTCGGCGCGCCGCGCCAGCGCATCCGCCGACAATTCGAGCACGGCCTTTCCGGTATCGCACCCAATTCGCTTCAGCTTCCCAATGGTTTCTTCTGTAAGTTCATCGCCAAACTGCTCGATGTCAATGTCTTCCTCATCCGCCGGAATTTCGCGGTAGACATCGATTTCGTACCCGGTCAACTGCGAGGCAAGCTTGATGTTGACACCACGCTTGCCGATCGCTTGACTGACCTCGTCTGCCGGCACTTCCACGCGAGATCGCGGGGGCTCCTCATCCTGATTTAGGGACACGTTCGTCGGCTCGGCCGGCGACAGAGCCCGGGCGATGAGCTCTTGGGGATCGTCGGACCACTGCATCACGTCGATGTTCTCGTCGGAGAGCTCCCGGACAACGGCGTTGATCCGGACGCCCTTGACACCCACGCACGCGCCCACAGGGTCCACCTTTTCATCGTGGCTCTCGACCGCCACCTTGGCGCGGTCTCCAGGAATCCGGGCCACCTTCTTGATCTCAACGATGCCGTCGTGCACCTCCGGCACCTCCACTTCGAAGAGGCGCTCCATGAAGACCGGGGAGGTGCGGCTTACCACAACCTGTGGATCACTTCCGGCATCGCGCCGCACTTCTTTGACGACAGTGCGGAGCATGTTGCCCTTCCGGTAGTGGTCCCCCGGAATTTGTTCGTCGCGCGGCAGCACGAGCTCGGTGTCTTCGTGCATCAAAAGCGTCTCGTGGCGACGAACCTGATAGATTTCCCCGACGACAATTTCCCCAATGAGCTCCGTGTACTCCTGGTAGACCTGTTCCTTTTCAATGTCACGGATCCGCTGGCGAAAGGTCTGCCGCGCGGTCATCACCGCCCGCCGTCCAAACTCGCTGACGTCTAGGCCGCCGGCCACCTCGTCACCAACCGCGAAGCCGTCGTCAATCTCCTGGGCCTCGGACTCCTTGATTTGAGTCACCGGGTCTTCCACCTCCCAGTCCCCGACGACCTCTTGGATGTGGAGGATCTGGATGTCCCCCTGCTTCGGATTGAAAATGATCTCGAAGGCTTCGTCCGATCCGTATCGCTTGCGAAGCATCGCGCGGAACACGTCCTCCACGATGATCTGCAGCGTGTCCCGGTCCATATCCTTCGACCGGGCTATTTCCCCAAATGAGGAGATCAGGTCTTCGCTTCGCATAATCCGTCTCGTCCTGTGAAGAAGTAAGTCCGCGTAGCCCGCCGCGTCCGCCCCGGCGCCCCTTACTCACCAGGGCAATTCAATCCGTGCCTGGGTAATGATTGTATATGGCAGTTGAAGGCGCTCCGTAGAAGGAAGCTCCAGCTCAATCTCATCGTCGTCTGCGTCCGTCAAATCCCCGACCACGATCTCTTCGTTGCCGTCGCTTTCGAATCGTACACGCAAGGTGCGGCCAACGTTCTTCCGATACTGCGCCGGCATCGTCAAAGGACGCTTAATCCCGGGCGAGGAGAGCTCCAACTTGTAGCTCCCATCCACCACGTCCTCTACGTCGAGTAGAAATCCGATCTCTTTGCTAATGAGTGCAAGGTCATCGTGGCCCACCTCGTTCTCGGAGTCAATGTACACTTCCACAACCCGTGTCCCCTTGTGCCCTCGCACCTCCACGTCCACCAGGAAGTAGTCGGTTCCGACGATGACCTCTTCGGTCAGTCCGGAAACCCGATCGGCGAGGCGTTGCTGCGTATGGTTCACGAATGCAATCGTCAAGTGTCCAAAAGCACATAGTGCAAAAAAGCGCCCGGCCCGACAGGCGGGACGAACGCCGTGTGCGGCTCAGGATCACCGAGCCGCCCCTCAATCTTCGGATGTCCGCAGACATCAGTACAAAAAGGTGGCGTCGGAGGCCACCTTTTCGCGCTGTTTTCTAGCGGACCACGAAATACGTGTGTCAAAACATTGCAACGTTGGCCCCCATCCGATGTTTCTGCGCGTCCGTCCGCCTCTCCTCGGGCTTCCCCGGGCCAGTTTGCATGAGGACCAGCCTACACCGGAGACGTATCCCGGTCTTTCTTTCCCTTCAGGAGGTAGGCCTTAATGAACGGATCCAGCTTCCCTTCCAGGACGGCCTCCGCGTCGCTCCGCTTGGTTTCCGTCCGGTGGTCGTTCACCATTTTGTAGGGGTGTAGCACGTACGAGCGAATCTGGCTGCCCCATTCGATACTCTTTTTTGAGCTCTCAAGCCGTTCCTTTTCTTCTTCTCGGAGCTGCCGCTCCGCCTGATAGATGCGACTCTTGAGCATCTCACGGGCACGGCGGCGGTTTTGGTGCTGACTTCGCTCTTGGGTGCACGCGGCCCGGACGGTGGTTTCCTCGCCGTTGGACAGAGTGCCCGTCCAAATCAAACGGACGCCCGTTTCCACCTTGTTGACGTGTTGCCCTCCCTTGCCGCCGGACCGAAAGGTCTGGAGCTCAATCTCACCCTCACTTAAGTCCACCCCGATGCTATCATCGACCTCGGGGTAGACGAAGACGCTCGCGAATGAGGTGTGGCGGCGACTGTCGGCATCGAAGGGGGAGATCCGCACCAGTCGATGAACACCGGTCTCGCTTTTGAGGCGGCCGTAGGCGTGTCGTCCCTGCACGTTCAAGGTCGCGCTTTTGATGCCCGCCTCCTCCCCGGACTGCTGGTGGACGAGTTCTATATCGCACCCCTGGTCTTCAGCCCATCGCATGTACATGCGGAGCAACATTTCTGCCCAGTCCTGCCCTTCGGTGCCTCCGGCGCCAGGGTTGATCTCGACAATGGCGTCTCGCTCATCGTCGGGATCGTCGAGAAGGCTCTCCAGCTCCAACCGGTCGAGCTTCTGTTCGAGCTTCGATGCCTCCGCGGCAATCTCGTCCGACATGTCCTCCCCCTCCTCTTCGGAGAGAAGTTGGAGCGTCTCGATGTCTTCGGCCTGTTCCTTGACGTCCTCCCATGCCTCAATCCATTCTTCTTCCCGGGCAATTCGCTTTTCGATCTCGCGGGCTCGATCTGGGTCGTCCCAAAAGTCGGGATCCATCCGCTCTTGGTTCAGCTCTTCGACGGTCATGCGGCGACCGTCTACGTCAAAGATAGCCCCCGAGCGCCTCCACGCGCTCAGCTAGCTGTTCAAGGTCTTCGTCCGAATACGACTTCATGGTAGGAAGGAGAGATTTTGCAAAGAATGAACCGGGCTCCCGTCTTCTCATCCGCGGAAGCTACAACAGCCCGAAGCGGGTTGTTTCTCTGGGACGACTTGGGAAGGGCCGTCAGGACTGGTGCCGCGACACAAACTGGTCGATGCGGGTGATCGCCTCTTTGATGTCCTCCAGGCCGGTGGCATAGGAGCACCGTACGTACCCCTCCCCACTTGGGCCGAAGGCGGTTCCCGGGACGCACGCCACTTTCTCCTCTTCCAGGAGCCGCTGGGCAAATTCCTCGGACGTCATCCCTGTGGAGGTAACGTCGGGAAAGCAGTAAAAAGCCCCCTCCGGTTCGAAGGTGGGAAGGCCCGCGTCGTTCAGGCCCGATACGATGGTGCGGCGGCGCTCGTCGTAGCTTTGCCGCATCTGCTCCACGTCGCCCTTGGCCTCGCGCAGCGCGGCGATGGCTCCCTCCTGGGCCATCGTCGGCGCGCTCATGATCATGTACTGGTGCACCTTGAGCATCGCCTGCAGGAGCGGCTCCGGCGCGCAGGCAAACCCGATGCGCCACCCTGTCATCGCGTAGTTCTTCGAGAAGCCGCCCAGCAGCACCGTCCGTTCGCGCAGTCCGTCAACGGTGGGGACGCACACGTGCCCCCGGTCGTGGGCCGTGCCGTAAATCAGCTGATCGTAGATCTCGTCGGAGACGACCAGCAGGTCGTTGTCAACCACAAGCTGGGCAATCTCTTGAAGCGTGTCGCGCCGCAGCACGGCCCCGGTCGGGTTGTTCGGATACCCGAGGAAGAGCACCTTGGACCGGTCAGTAAGGTGCGGCTCAATATCGGCGGCCGTCACCTGAAAGTCGTTCTCGACGTGGGTCGGGACATGCACGACCTCGCCCCCTGCGAACCGGGCGGACGGGCCGTAGGACACGAAACAGGGTTCGGGGACCAATACTTCATCCCCTGGGTCGAGGAAGGCCTGCATGGCCAGCTGCATTGCCTCACTGCACCCCACCGTGGCGATAATCTCGCCCTCCGGATCGTACGAAAGGCCGTGTCGCTCCTCGTAGTCCTCCGCGATGAGCTCGCGGAGCTCTTCCATGCCGGCGTTGGACGTGTAGCTCGTGCGCCCATTCTCCAGCGCGTCGATGCCGGCCTCCAGCGCCGGGTCTGGCGAGTCGAAGTCCGGCTCCCCAATGCCGAGCGAGATGACATTGTCCATCGTGGCGGCAATGTCGAAAAACCGGCGGATGCCGCTCGGGGGCGTCTCACGCACGCGCTCCGAAACGTACGTATCAAGGTTGGGGGCGGTGGCGGGGGCGGCCATGGGAACAGGTTCGGGTCTGAGGTCAGGCAAGTTGTTAACGTAGATGCGTACTCCGTCTCACCCGGGAGGTTCAGTGATTCTCCGTAACGATGCCGCCCAAACGCACCGCACCGGATTGTACTTTGAAGTTCTCGGCACCTAGATTTGGGAAAGCGCTTTCCCTCTCCAAATTGTCTCTTTTTGCCTCTGGTATGCCCGATACGTTCGACAACTACATCGGTGGCCGCTGGACCGGCGCCGCCTCCCAGGCGACCTTCGACAACCGAAATCCCGCCGACCCCGACGACCGCATCGGCGAGTTCCCAGACTCGGACCCCGCCGACGTGGATGCCGCCGTGCAGGCGGCCCGGGACGCCTTCTCGGACTGGGGCAGCGCCCCCGCCCCCAACCGCGGGAAGATCCTGAAAGCCTCCGGCGACCTGCTCACGGAGCGGAAAGACGAGATCGCTCGATCGATGACCCGCGAGATGGGCAAGCCCTTCTTCGAAACCAAGGGCGACGTCCAAGAGGCCATCGATACGGCCTACTACGCGGCCAGCGAGACGCGACGGCTGTTTGGCACCACCGTCCCAAGTGAGCTGCCCGACAAGATGAACATGGCCATCCGTCGCCCCCTCGGGGTATGCGGCATCATCACGGCCTGGAATTTCCCCGTCGCCGTGCCGTCCTGGAAGATCTTTCCCGCCCTCGCCGCCGGCAACACCATCGTCTTCAAACCAAGCGAAGACGCCCCGCACAGTGGACTTCGCTTCGTGCAGACGCTGATTGACGCGGGCATCCCCGATGGGGTCATCAACGTGGTGCACGGCGCGGACGAGGCGGGAGAGGCGCTCGTGGAGCACCCTGAGGTCGACGCCGTCGGCTTCACCGGGTCCTACGAGGTCGGCACCGCGATTGCCGAAACCTGCGGCCGCCTCAATAAGCCGGTGTCGCTGGAGATGGGCGGCAAGAACCCGATGATCGTGATGGATGACGCAGACCTGGACCTCGCGCTGGAGGGTGCCATCTGGGGCGCCTACGGCACCACGGGCCAGCGTTGCACGGCCACCAGCCGCCTCATCTGTCACGAGGCGGTCCACGACGAGCTTGTGGAGATGATTCGGGACGAGGCGGAAACGCTCGTCCTGGGAGACGGGAACGATGCGGACACCGACATCGGGCCTCTCATCAATCAGGCGGCCGCGGAGAGGGTGCACCGGTACGTCGAGATCGGACAAGACGAAGGGGCCACCCTGAAGACGGGCGGTGCCCCCGCTTCGGTTGACGAGCTCGACGGTCACTTTTACGAGCCCACCCTCTTCACGGACGTGACACCGGACATGACGATCGCCCGAGAAGAAATCTTCGGGCCGGTGCTCGCGACGTTCGAGGTCGGGTCCTACGACGAGGCCGTCACGGTGGCCAACGACACCCAGTACGGGCTCTCGTCCTCGATCTACACCCAGGACGTGAACAAAAGCTTTCGGGCGATGCGTGACCTTGAGGCCGGCATCACGTACGTCAATGGGCCCACGATCGGGGCCGAGGCGCACATGCCCTTTGGGGGGGTCAAAGATACTGGCAATGGGCAACGGGACGGGGGCTACGCCGCCTTCGAGTTCTGGACGGAGCACAAGACCCTCTACGTGGACTACTCCGGCCAGCTACAAAAGGCCCAGATGGACTCGGTGAACGACTAGGTAGAAGTGACTTCTTTTCCTACGTCTTCTCCTGCAATGCGGGTGGTGATGCGTGCCATCACCACCCGTTTTGTATTGCAGAAACGAGGAGACCTCGTGTGCACGAGGTGTCTCCCTCAATTACTCATCGTTTCGAAGATACTCGTCGTTCTCTCGGGCTCGGACGACGGCTTTATAGCTTTCGTCCTCCTGTTGGGCCGAACGCACAATGACGTTCTCCTTGCCGAAGCGGCGGTACAGGAGATTGCGAAGGTTCTGAATGTCGTTCTGCTCAAGGTCCGAGAGCACAATTGCTTCGTCGTCGCCAACTTCACTCCACTTCTGAGCGATAGGCTCATACTTGGACGTACGGCCTCGTCCTCCGCTCGCCCCGAGTTCACGTTCGGCGTCCTGCTGATCCATGACTTCCATTTTAAAATCTGCGTCCATAATTCAAAATATAATTATTACTGAGATTCGTGTCGACACGGAATTTAAAATCAAAGACATGGTTCCCCTCTTCCGTCGGCTTCATTTAATGTCTACACCCACCATTTGGAATCCAAACGCGCTTCATCGTACGCGTTAGTGGAATTGAAGACAGGCCCGGCAATACCCAAGTTGTGACTCATGTACCGACATTAAATACGTATCCATGCTCAATATTTCCTGCCCGTTTTCCGCCGATAAAAACGACAGATCGGAGGTGTTCAATGTGATCAAATCGTTCTTCGACTTCACAGTACGTAACCGTTGCCTCCGGAAATGCCTCCGAGAGCTCTCGGCAGGGCGTTTCTAGGTCGGTGCGATCCTCCAAGGCACTCGTCGCCGCAAATTTGAGGGCCGGGAGCGTCTCTTCGGGCTCGTCCTCCTGAATCGGCCGCCCCTCGAGTTCGTACTCTTCGATAGTCGGGTGGGAGCGGACGGCGTCAGGGTCGTCCGGGTTGGAGACAAGCACATACGTGACGACAGTCGCCATCGGGACACTTTGGGACGTTTTTTCGAGTCACTGCGGAATTTAGGACAGCGCCGCCCGCCGTCCCGGGGATCCACCTCATGCCGAGGGGCTCCGGGATCGCTCACCGTCTGGTCGAAGATCGACGACATGCGCGTCGGGGACGTGGCGGGCGTGAACGAGCGCCTCCAGCGGCAGCCACGCGTCGACGGCGTCGAGAACCGCACTGTCGCTGGTCACAATCGGGGCCGGTACGTCTCTCAGTGTTGCGTCTACCTTGTCCTCCACGACAGGGGTCCAGGCGCTTCCCGTCGCGGAGGAGGCATCCGCAATTTGGGCTTTCACCCGCCCGGCGTTTGAGACCGAGCGGTCAAGGTGCCATGTAACTCGCGCTGGACGCAGGGCCTGAAGGGTGTCTGCGAGATGCCGCAGGGCGGGCGCAGTCTGGTGGGCGACACGGTAGGTGCCCTGCACGGGATCCACGTCGCGGTAGGCCGCATCGCGCCCCATGAACAGGTACGCCCCCCCGAGCATCGCCTCGACAGTGATAAGCACATTGAACCCGTCGAGGTGAAGATCCTGCCCCGCAATGGCCTCCGGAGGGAGACGCGCCCCAAGACGATGTGCTCGCTCGGCGTCGCTGCAGGCCGATCGCGCGACCGCGTTGCGCTGCCGGCGCCTCAACTGGTACCGATTCCCCACAAGCTCGGAGGCACTTTGTCCACCGTAGCCTCGGGTGCGAAGCCACGATAGATCCCGCACAGCGGCTCGGAGCCGATCAAGTTGGGGGCTCCCAAACTGCTCAGGGTCCTCCGGATGGGCCCCACGATTCGCGGGCATGACGACGGGTCGGATCCAAGTACGGGATGCACACGTGGGGCATCTTTTTTTACGTGCGCTTCCGGGCCAGCCCCTGCTTCTGGGCCGTCTCAGAGACCGCCTTCGAGACCTCAGCCACCACGTTCTCGTCAAACACACTGGGGACGATGTAGTCCGGAGTCAGACTCTGATCATCGATTGCGTCGGCAATCGCCTCGGCCGCCGCAATTTTCATCTCACTGGTAATGCCCTTCGACCGGCAGTCGAGTGCTCCTTTGAACAGGCCGGGGAAGCACAGCACGTTGTTGATCTGGTTCGGGTAGTCGCTGCGGCCAGTGGCCATCACGGCCACGTGTGGGTAGGCAACCTCCGGCATGATCTCCGGGCGAGGGTTGGCCATCGCGAAGACGATGGGGTCGCGGGCCATGCTGTTCAGGTCCTCCACGTCGAGGATGTCCGGGACGCTCAGCCCGATAAAGACATCGGCCCCCTCCATGACCTCCGACAGTGTATCGCCGTCCACGGACGGATCTGTCATCTCCGCGTATCGCTGCTTTGCGTCGTTCAGGTCGTCGCGCTCCGTGGTCACCGGCCCTTTGCTGTCGACCCCTACAATCTCTTCGACCCCCATCTCTGAGAACATTTCCGTCACCGCGGTGCCCGCCGCCCCGATGCCGACCGTCACGACCTTGATCTCGTCGAGGTCCTTCTCTACGATCTTTAGTGCGTTGAGGAGGGCGGCGGCCGTCACGACCGCCGTGCCGTGCTGGTCGTCGTGAAAGACCGGGATGTCGAGCTCCTCCTTGAGGCGCTCCTCGACCGCAAAGCAGCGTGGGGCCGCAATGTCTTCCAAATTGATTCCCCCGAAGACCGGCGCGATGCGGCGAACCGTATTTACGATCTCGTCGACGTCGGTCGTGTCGAGGCAGATGGGAAAGCCGTTCACGTTCGCAAACTCCTTGAGGAGCTGCGCTTTTCCCTCCATCACCGGAAGCGCGGCCCCCGACCCGATGTCGCCCAGCCCGAGGACGGCTGTGCCGTCGGAAACGACCGCGACCGTGTTGCTCTTGATGGTGAGCCGGTGCGCATCCTCAGGGGTCTCGTGGATCGCCTCACACACGCGCGCCACCCCGGGCGTGTACGCCATCGAAAGCTGATCGCGGGTGCGAAGCGGGGTCTTGCTCTCAACCTCCACCTTTCCGCCGAGGTGGAGCAGAAAAGTACGGTCCGAGATATTGACCATGTCGACGCCATCAAGATCTCGAAGCGCCTGAACGATCGACTCGGCATGGTCGTCGCTCCGGGTATTGATCGTAATATCGCGGGTCAACTCGTCCTTCTCGGCCCGGACGATGTCGATGGCCCCAATGTTGCCGCCATGCTCTCCAATCTCGGACGTGACTTTTGCGAGCATGCCGGGGCGGTTGGAGATGACTACCCGAACGGTGATCGAGTTGCTGGCACTTGGTAGGTACTCTTCGGTCTCTTCCATAAAGTAGCGCGTCGTGGTGGGAAAGTCGTGCTGCAGAACAAAGGGGAGAACGCAGGGGCAAGGGTCAAAGCACCCCACTGCGGCCCCAAAAAGAAAGGGCGGCTTCCGATCGGGAAGCCGCCCTTTGTAGTTCAGGAATGCGTCTTCGTAGCCCGGGAGGACTAGCTACTCACGGAGCCCGTCTCATCAAACTCATCGAGGGCGTCGGTGATTTCCTCCGCGTAGGCGGATCCGATGCCGTCAAGGTCGGTGAGGTCGTCCACCTCGCGGACATCTGCCAGGGCGTTCACACCCGCGTTCTCAAGTCGCGAGACGCGCGGGAAGTTTTCCGGAAAGCCGTTCGCCTCGTCGAAGGTGGACTCTTCGTCCTCCGATGTTGCCTCGGCGTCAGGCTCATCGCCCACCTCATTCTCAGATGCGGCCTCCTGGTCGTCGTCGGTCTCGGCTTCGGCGTCATCAGCCTCGGCCTCCTCTTCCTCCATTTCACGGCGCAGATCGGCCAGGCCGGAAAGCTCACCGAGCGTGGTAGGGCCGGTCGTCGGCTCTTCCGGCTCGGGCTCCGGCTCCTCCTTGAAGTCGCGCACGGCCTCCTGCTGCTCGCGCTCCTCCCGGCGGGACTCGCGCTGCTCTTCTTTCTGCTCTTCCTCGCGGGCGGCCTCTTCCTTCGCCGTCTCGCTCAGGACGATGTCCTTCTGGTCCTTGTCGAACCGGATGACCTGCAGCTCAAGCTCGTCGCCTTCGTGGTAGTGGTTCTTAAAGGCCTTGGGGCCGTTCTTGAGCTCGCTGCCCGGAACGAAGGCCTCTACGTCGAGCGGCAACTGGACAACAAGCCCCTTGTCCTCCACACGGACGACCTCGCCGGCCGTGTCGTTGCCCTCCCCGTAGGCGTCAGCGAACTGGTCCCAGGGGTTGGTCTTCACCTGCTTGTGGCCCAGAGAAATGCGGCGTCGCTCCTCATCGATGTTGAGGATCACGACATCCAGCTCTTGCTCCTCGTCGACCATGTCGCCCGGATGGCGAATCTTCTTGGTCCAGGACAGGTCCGAGACGTGTACCAGCCCGTCGATGCCAGGCTCAATCTCGACGAAGACGCCGAAGTTGGTGATGTTGCGCACCGTGCCGGTCAGCACCGTGCCCGCTGGGTAGCGGTCGCTGATACCCTCCCAGGGGTCGGGCTCCAGCTGCTTCATCCCGAGCGAGATCTTCCGCTCCTCTTGATCGATGTTGAGAATCTTGACGTCCACCACCTGGCCGAGCGACACCATTTGACTGGGGTGCTCGATGTGGCGCGTCCACGACATCTCACTGATGTGGACGAGCCCCTCAATGCCCTTTTCGATCTCGACAAAGGCCCCGTAGTTCGTGATCGAGACGACCTTCCCCTCAACTGTGCTGCCCTCGTCGTACTTGTTGCCGATTTTGTCCCAGGGATGGTCTCGAAGCTGTTTCAGACCCAGGGAGATACGCTGGCGTTCCTCCTCGTAGTCGAGGACAACAACCTCGAGCTCCTGATCGAGCTCCACGACCTCGCTCGGGTGCGAGACGCGGCCCCAGGACAGGTCCGTGATGTGCAGAAGACCGTCGACTCCACCCAGGTCGATGAAGACCCCGAAGTCGACGATGTTCTTGACGGTGCCCTCGAGCACCTGACCGACCTCGAGCTGCTCGAGAATTTCTTGTCGCTGCTCTTCGAGCTCGTGCTCGATGAGCTCCCGGTGCGAGACGACGATGTTCTCGTTCTCGGGGTTGAGCTTGACAATCTTGAATTCCATCCGCGTCTCCAGGTAGGACTCGAAGTCCCGAACCGGGCGGACATCAATCTGAGAGCCAGGCAGGAAGGCCTCCATCCCGTCGAAGAGCTCCACGATCATTCCGCCCTTAATGCGGCGGATGATTGTGCCCTCGATGACCTCTTCGTCCTCGTAGATCTCCTCGACCCGCTGCCAGCGTCGGACCTTGTCGGCCTGCTCCTTCGAGAGCACGAGTTGGCCGTCGCGGTCTTCCTTGCGCTCCAGATACACCTCCACGGTGTCCCCGGGATGAATTTCGGCCTCCCCGAACTCGTCACGGGAGACAATTCCGTCACTCTTATAGCCGATGTCGATGACCACGTAGTCTTCGTTGACCCGAAGCACGCGGCCCTCAACGATGTCCTGCTCGCGGACATCGATGGAGGTCTCGTCGACGACATCACGGAACTGGTCGTACACCGAGGTGCCGGACGGCGTCTCCTCCTCGGTCTCCAGCTCGTCGAGCGAGACCGTTTGTCCATAGGTCTCACCCGTGAAGCCCTGCTCCTCCTCCGTCCGCTCGAGCTCATCGGGCGAAACGGTGCTCGTCGGCTCGTCAAACTCAGATACGTCAACTGAAGCCTCGTCTCCCGACGGCATCGGAAGGTCCTGAGACGCCTCCTCGACGGCTTCCTCGAGAATGCGGCTCACGAAGCCGGGCTCCGGGGGAGGATCCGCAGGGACCCCGTCGCCGCCTTCATCCGCGGGATCCGCCGGGGCATCCTCTTCGGGCCCCGACTCTTCGGCGGCGGGCTCATCGGCGTCTCCGTCCTCTGCATCCGGTGTCGGCGTGGCGGCGGGATCCGCCGTCTCCACGTCGTCCTCCGCGTCTGCAGCGTCGGCGGGCGGCGCTTCGGGCTCGGCCGCCTCCTCCGTATCGGGAGGAGCGGTCTGAGCATCAGCAGTATCTTGAGTGTCGTCCTTGGAAGCTACTTGTTCTTGTTCTGCCATATACGGTGTGGTAGGTTTGCGAGGCGCTGGCCACACGGCCGGCCAGCGACAAGTGCAATTTGTACCAGCCTGGCCCTGACGATCCAGGAGGGAATGTGAAGAGGGTGAAGGGGGCTTGAGGACAATCGAATCCGCCTCAAGGAAGGGGGTCAAATGTCAGGCGCACCTGTTGAGTGACCGCGATTCGCTCACTGACAGGCGAAAGTTGTATTACGCCCGGCCATCTACGTTCCGCGGGCGTTCTGTGCTTTAACGCGATCTGCGACAAAGTCAACCTGTTCCCTGATGGTGCAATCGGTCGTGTCGAAGATGATGGCGTCGTCGGCACGTCGAAGAGGCGCAATGTCTCGGGTCCGGTCCTGTCGGTCCCGCTCCTCAATCTCAGTGCGGACCTCCTCGAGGGTGACCTCTTCCCCGGCCGCCTCGTACTCTTGAAGCCGGCGCCGGGCCCGTTCGTCGATGTCGGCCACTAGAAAAATTTTGACGGGGGCCTCTGGAAAGACCACCGTACCCGTGTCGCGGCCGTCCAGCACCACGCCGCCGTGTCGGTCGGCCTGGGCGCGCCCAATCCGGCGCTGCTGCTCCACCATGTACTCGCGGACCGGCGCCAGGGTCGAGATGTCGCTCACGATGCGCCCCACCTCTGCGGTCCGGATGCGGTCAGTGACGGCCTCGTCACCGAGGAAGACTTGCATCGTATCGTCCTGGTGCTGCACGTCGACCTCCAGGGAGGGAAGCACGGCCTCCGCTCCTGTCGGCGTGGCGGACGCGCCAACCCGAAGAAAACCAAGGGCCACGGCCCGGTACATGGCGCCCGTATCTAAGTACACGTACCCGAGCCGGGCGGCGGCACGTTTGGCCGTGGTGCTCTTGCCAGAGCCAGCAGGACCGTCGATGGTGACAATCACGTTGGGAAACCACTGGTAAAAATGATGGGGGCAGCGAGGGTGTATGGCTAAGGCGTCTGGGAGCCGTCCCCGACGCTCCGACTCACGACCGTGATGGGAGACGGGTATTGGAGCGGGCCGAGCCTCGTGTTGATGGTCGGCTGTACTCGCAGTTTGAGGGTTTGCGGGGGCGCGTCCCCACCGATGGCCGCGGCCAGGTCCACGAGGCCCTGAAGGTTGTCGTCGAAAAACCGGACGAGGTCGAGCTCCACGTCGAACGGCACGTCCGTGGGCTCTCCGGGCGGCAGGGCCACCTCTTGTTCAAACCGGCCCGATACCGTTTCTTTGTCTTCAAGCAGGAGGGTCCAGTCCATCTGGGTAAGCCGCGCATCGACACTGTTCGAGGACGGATTCTCGGCGCCTAGGTGGAGCGTGAAGGAGAGCGGAAGGGTTCCGTTGGAGAGGGCCGAGCCCAGCCGAAGCACGTCGGTCCCTCGAAGATTCTCGTAGGACTGCACCCTCGCCAGGTCTACCCCCGCTAGGCGGGGCTGCGCCACCCGATCGATCGAAAACTGGACCTTGCGCAGGTTGGCGACCTCCCGAAACGCCGTGCAACCGGCGATGGCCAGTAGGAGAAGGCCGAGGACACACGGTAGAGCCCATCGGAGCCGGGGAGAAAACATGGCGCTGCGCCTGCGTGAGGAGGGCCCGGAAAGAAACAGGGCTTCGGAAAGCGAATTCAGAAGACCGACTACATTTACAAATTTCTCCACCAGTTGCCTCATGCGCAAGCTTAGTTGGGATGAAATTGAGCGACCGGCCCCTGAGGAAGTCCCAACACTTCCGAAGCACCCTGTACGACTCGTCGTGCACAACGTGCGCTCGATCCACAACGTCGGGTCGATGTTTCGAACGTCCGACGCAGCCCGCATCGAGCACATCCACCTCACTGGCTTTACGGGCACCCCGGAGCACAAAGACCTTCACAAAACGGCCCTTGGCGCGCAGGACGCCGTGGAATGGACTCAGCACGACGAGGCGCGCCCCCTCCTCCGTGACCTGAAGGACGACGGGTACACAATCGCGGCCCTCGAGCAGACGGACCATACGCAGCGTCCCGACGCGGTGCCGACCGACGCCTTCCCGATCGCGCTCGTGGTGGGCAACGAGGTGCGGGGAGTGGAGACGGACGTGCTGGACGCGGTCGACCTCGCCCTGGAGATTCCTCAGTACGGCGCCAAGATTTCCCTGAACGTGGGCGTCGCCTACGGCATCGCAGTCTACGACCTGATCCGTCGCTCGCGAACGCTCCTCGGACCGCCCGGAGACGAAGATCGTATGGAGTAAGCCACGATACCAGTACTGCTCCTGTACCCTTTTCCCGCTCTCGGCAAGTCTCCCTCTTCACCTCATGTCCGGAACGGAAGCGTTTCCACCGCTTTTCGACGAGTTCGATGCGGTCGCCCCTAGGGAGTGGCGAGAGCACGTACAGTCGGACCTCGGAGGCGCGTCCCCGGAAGCATTTCTGGAGTGGTCATCCATGGAGGGCGTGTCGCTCCCAGCGTACCTCTCCCCCGAAGCCCTGCGGGACGCACTACACACCGACCCGGAAGGGGGCCATCCGCCCCTGGCCCGCTCCGGGGACGCGCCGGCCAACACGTGGACCGTTTGCCAACCCATCCGGCATCCCGACCCCGAGGTGGCGGGCAAGCACGCTCGGGCTGCCGTCGACGGAGGGGCCGATGCCCTCCAGTTGGACCTCCCGCCCCCGCTTTCCGATGGGTCCGAGGCCACGCCCCGATCGACGGCCAATCTCGCTCAAATCCTCGACGGGATCGACCCAACGAGCACCCCTCTACACCTCGATGGAGGCCCGGCCGCCCCCGCGCTGTACGCACTGCTCCGCGAACACCTCTTGTCCGCACCGGCCGATTTTAACGCCATCCGTGGATCGCTCCTGTTTGATCCCGTGGCCGCGTCGGCGTCGGGCGCGGACCCGGACCAGGCGTTCTCGCTGGCCGACGACCTCGTGGCGGAGGCCGCGGAAACGCCTCACTTCCGCACGGTGACCGTCGACGCCAGCGCCTACCACGACGCAGGGGCATCGGCCGTTCAGGAACTGGCCTGTGCCCTCGGTGCCCTCACTGAACGCCTCGTCCGAAGCACCGAGCGAGGCCTCTCTCTTTCTGCCCTCCTCAACAACCTGCAGGTCCGCGTTCCCGTCTCGACCTCCTACTTTGTCGAGATGGCCAAGCTCCGCGCCCTCCGCCTGCTCGTGCCACAGGTCATCGATGCCTTCGCCCCTGAGGCAGGGCCGCCTTCCAGCTTAGCCCCCACCGACGTCTTCGTTCACGCCACGACCTCTCGGCGTGCAGAGACCGTCTACGACCCGTACGTGAACATGCTCCGGGCCACCACCGAGGCGATGGCCGCGGCGCTTGGGGGGTGCGATGCACTCACCATCCGGCCCTACGACGGCTCCGTAAAGCCCCCCGATGAGTTTGGCCTCCGCATCGCCCGCAACACACAACTCATCCTGCGTCACGAGGCGCACTTCGATCAGGTGGCCGATCCGGCCGCCGGGTCGTACTACATCGAAACCCTGACCGACCAGCTCGCCCAACGGGCCTGGGCTCAGTTTCAAGATCTCGAGGCGGAAGGCGGGATTGTTCAGGTGCTCCGCAGCGGCGACCTGCACGCACAGATCTCCGAGACGCGGGCGGAACGTCGTCAGGCCCTCGACGAACGGGACCAGGTGCTCGTCGGCACCACGCACTACCCCGCCCTCGACGAACGACGGCGGAGCGACCTGGTGGCACACGATGCTACGCCTGCGAGCGGCGGATCGCCTCCCTCCCTCGACGCATCATCCACCGATGCGCTCCGGACGGCACTCCGCGACGGCCACGCGCTCCGGGACGTCACCTCGGCCCTCCAGTCCGACTCGACAGCGATCGACCCACTGCCCCGCGTCCGGCTCGCCGATGAGGTGGAGACAGTCCGTCTTCGGACCGAGGCACACGCCGAGTCTCAGGGCGGGCCCCCTCAGGTCCTGCTCGCTCCACTCGGCCCCGCCGCCGTCCGCAGCGCCCGTGCGAATTTCTGTCGCAACTTCCTCGGCGTGGCGGGGTTCGCGATTAAGGAGCCCCTCAAGTTCGAATCCGTGGACGCGGTGGCCGACGCGGCGGTTGAGCAGGACGCCGACGCGGTGGTCCTCTGCAGCTCGAACGAACACTATGCCGACCGTGCCCCCGCTCTCGCCGCGGCCCTTGCCGACCGCGGCCACGATGCCCTCCTCGGGATCGCCGGCGCCCCCGACGAGATCGATGTTGACGGCGCCGCTGATTTCTTCGTTCACAAGGACAGTCCCCTGCGAGAGACCCTCACTGCATTGCAGAGCCTCCTCGGCATTGCGACGGGCGACGAGACCTAGCGCCCCCGTTCCCCCTCTACTCAACGCCTGTCCCCCGATCCCCGCCCGCCATGCGTCCCGATTTTTCCAATATCGAGTACGATCCGCCCCGTAAGGGCGGGTCGCCCCCTGAAGACGCCGCCTGGTCGACACCTGAGCACATTGACGTCGACCCGGCGTACGGGCCCGACGCGCTTGACGACCTGGACCATTTCGACTTCGACTCGGGCCTCCCCCCTTACCTCCGCGGACCGTACACAACCATGTACAAGTTTCGGCCGTGGACCATCCGGCAGTACGCAGGCTTCTCGACCGCAGAGGAGTCCAACAAGTTTTACCGTGAGGCCCTCGCGTCCGGCCAGAAAGGGCTCTCCGTGGCCTTCGATCTGGCCACCCATCGGGGCTACGACTCCGACCACGACCGCGTGCGGGGCGACGTGGGCAAGGCCGGCGTCGCCATCGATACGGTCGAGGACATGAAACGCCTGTTCGAGGGCATTCCGCTCGGCGACGTGTCGGTCTCGATGACCATGAACGGGGCGGTGCTCCCCGTCATGGCCTTCTACATCGCCGCCGCGGAGGAGCAGGGCGTCGCCCACGAAGAGCTGGCGGGCACCATCCAGAACGATGTTTTGAAGGAGTTTATGGTGCGTAACACGTACATCTACCCGCCGCAGCCTTCCATGCGGATCGTGGGGGAGATCTTCGCCTACTGCGCCGCGGAGATGCCGAAGTTCAACGCCATCTCGGTAAGCGGCTACCACATGCACGAGGCGGGGGCCCCGGCGGACCTGGAGCTCGCCTACACGCTGGCCGACGGCCTAGAGTACCTGCGCACGGGGCTCGACGCCGGACTCGGCATCGACGACTTTGCACCGCGGGTCTCCTTCTTCTGGGCGATCGGCATGAACCACTTCATGGAGATCGCCAAGATGCGGGCGGGACGGATGCTGTGGGCCAAGCTCGTGAAGCAGTTCGACCCGGAGAACCCGAAGTCGATGGCCCTGCGGACCCACTGCCAGACCTCCGGCTACAGCCTCGCCGAGCAGGACCCCTTTAACAATGTGGCGCGCACCACCATCGAGGCAATGGCCGCGGCGTTCGGCGGCACGCAGTCGCTCCACACGAACGCGCTGGACGAGGCCATCGCACTGCCCAGCGAGTTCGCTGCGCGCATCGCCCGCAACACGCAACTGTACCTGCAGGATGAGACCGACATTACGGAGGCCGTCGACCCGTGGGCTGGGTCCTACTACGTCGAACACCTCACGGGGACGCTGGCCCAGCGCGCGTGGACGCTGATCCAGGAAGTGGAGGAGGAGGGCGGCATGACGCGCGCCATCGAACAGGGACTGCCGAAACGCAAGATCGAGGAGGCCGCCGCCCGCAAGCAGGCGCGCATCGATGCCGGCGAGGAGACGATCGTGGGCGTCAACGCCTACCAGACGGAGGCCGACGAGCCGATCGAGCGGCTGGAGGTGGATAACGAGGCGGTCCGGCGCGCACAGCTTGACCGCCTCGACCGAATCAAGGACGAGCGGGACGACGCCGCGGTCCGAAACGCACTGAATGCCTTGACCGAAAGTGCCGAGACGGGCGACGGCAACCTGCTCGCCCGTGCCGTAGATGCGGCGCGCACACGGGCCACCCTCGGTGAAATCTCGGCGGCCCTGGAGGACGTGTTCGGGCGGCACACGGCGCGGACGGAAACCATCTCAGGGGTATACGCCTCGGAAGCCGATAAGAATGAATATTTCCACACGGCCCGCGACCGGGCCGACCGCTTTGCTCGCGCCGCCGGTCGGCGTCCCCGCATCATGGTTGCCAAGATGGGTCAGGATGGGCACGACCGTGGGGCGAAGGTCATCGCTACCTCGTTTGCCGACGTGGGCTTCGACGTGGACGTCGGGCCGCTTTTCCAAACCCCGGACGAGGTGGCACGCCAGGCCGTGGAGAACGACGTCCACATCCTCGGCATCTCCAGCCTCGCCGGCGGGCACAAGACGCTCGTGCCGGAGGTCATCGACGCCCTGCAGCAGTACGGGCGGGACGACGTTCTCGTGGTCGTGGGGGGCGTCATCCCGCACGACGACTATGAGACGCTTTACGACCAGGGTGTGGCCGCCATCTTCGGCCCCGGCACCAACATCGCGGAGGCCGCCACCCAGATCCTCGACGTTCTCCTCGACCGGTACGACGAGGAAGCGCCCATCGAGGCGTAGCCGATCGCACTTCTCCACCGCAGGCACCTGTGTTCCCCCTCACGTCGTGGCCCCCCTCAATCCCAACCTCCAGGACCAGTCCCGGCCGTCTCGTCCGGATGCGCGGTCGGCCACCGACTACGTGACCGGCATTCTCGACGAAGACCGGGTGATGCTGAGCCAGGCCATCACCCTCCTCGAGAGCACCCGCCCGGACCACCGCGACACCGCCCGGACGGTCGTGGAGGAATGCCTCCCCCACAGTGGCGACTCGATTCGGGTGGCCGTCACGGGCGTTCCCGGCGTCGGCAAGAGCACGTTCATCGAGGCCCTCGGGCAGCGGCTCGTGGCGGAGGGCCACCGCCTCGCCGTCTTGACGGTCGACCCCAGCAGCGAGCGGTCGAAGGGGAGCATTCTCGGGGACAAGACCCGGATGGGAGCCCTGGCCTCCGACGAAGACGCCTTTATTCGCCCGTCCCCTACCGCGGGCGCCCTGGGGGGCGTGGCGCCCCGAACCCGCGAGGCCATTCTGTTGTGCGAGGCGGCCGGGTACGACACGGTGTTCGTGGAGACGGTGGGGGTCGGCCAATCGGAGATCAGTGTGCGCTCGATGGTCGACTTTTTCCTTCTCCTCGCCCTGGCCGGCGCCGGGGACGAGTTGCAGGGCATCAAGCGAGGCATCGTAGAGGTCGCCGACGCCATCGCCGTCACGAAGGCGGACGGGGACAACCGCGAACCCGCCAAGGCGGCCCGCGCGGAGTACGAAAAGGCGCTGCGCCTCCTGTCGGACCCCGACTCCGGGTGGGAGCCTCCTGTGCTCACGTGTTCGTCGCAGACCGGTGCGGGCCTCGAGGACGTGTGGGACGCCGTGGAGCGCTACCGCACCCATGCTCAGGAGACCGGCTTCTTTGAGGAGCAGCGCCGCCGACAGGCGCAGCACTGGATGGAGCAGGCCATCGAGCAGCGGCTGCACGAGGAGTTCTTCTCCGACCCCGACGTCCAGGCGGCACAGGAAAACGTGGAGGCGGCGGTTCGGGACGGACGCCTCAGTTCTCTGGCCGCCGCCGAGCGACTCCTGTCCGTCCACCGCGACTCGACGGGTTGACGCCTCCACCGGAACGCCTGACTCACCAAATTTTAACAGTACTGGTCGCTCCTCCTGCTCTACAACGCTCCGCCTTGCTCGTCATGCCACGCTTTAGTCGCGTCCGGCTATCACTTCTGCTCGTTCTCGGGGCGGGACTTCTGGGAGGGTGTGCCGCGTCCCAGTCCGCGCAGGACGAAGCCGCGGCCCGGGCCGCAGCGGTAGGCACGTGGTCGTACGAGGTCGAGGATTTTGCCCCTCTCGACCAGGGCCGCTTCCACATTACCGTGCAGGATGGGGACCTCCAGGGAATCGTGCGAGATCGGCGGCTCGGTCGGCTGCGCGCCAGCGTGAGGGTGCACGACTCTCGTCTGGAGATTGACCTCAGGGACCTTCGGATTTCCGGGTACATCGAAGACGATCAGTTCACAGGGTTCCTCCGCCGGTCTCAGTGGGAGGTAACGACCCGGCGACAGACCCGCACCCGGTCGCAGTTCCGTTCGGCGTCGCTGTTCGCCCGCCGCGTTCGAAGCGCCGCCGCGGTGGACAAGCCACAGGTTTTGGAGTGTCGGTCCCTTCTGCGGGAGGCCGACGACTGCGACTAGTCCGCAAGGGACGTACGGATCTTTCGGGAAGTCCCAGACTTTCAATGGTCTAACTGTTTTCGAAGAACGCCGCAACTCAAGCCTTACCCCTCCTTGTGACCACGTCGGACCCTTCGGCCGAGCGCCCGCGCGACAACTTCGTTTACGACATCATCGACGAGGACCTCGAACAGGGGACCTATGGCGACCGGGTCGTTACTCGGTTCCCCCCCGAGCCGAACGGGTATCTCCACATCGGACACGCGAAGTCCATCGTCCTCAACTTTGGCATCAAGCACGATTACGCCGACCGGGCCGATACCCGCTGTCACCTGCGGTTCGACGACACAAACCCCGATACCGAAAGCACCGAGTACGTCGAGTCCATCAAGGAGGCAGTGCGGTGGTTGGGATACGACTGGGAGGAGCACGAATACCACGCGTCCGACTACTTCGAGCAGTTCTACCAGTACGCGGTGACGCTCATCGAGCAGGGCGACGCGTACGTCGACAGCCTCAGCGAGGAAGAGATCCGCGAGTACCGCGGGACGGTGGACGAGCCCGGAACCCCCTCCCCGTACCGCGACCGGTCCGTCGAGGAGAACCTGGAGCTGTTCCGCAGAATGAAGGCGGGCGAGTTCGACGACGGCGAGCACGTGCTGCGGGCGAAGATCGACATGAGCTCGCCGCACATGATCATGCGGGACCCCCTTCTCTTCCGCATCAAACACGCCCATCACTACCGTCGGGGAGACGAGTGGTGCCTCTACCCGATGTACGATTACGCCCACCCGCTGGAGGATACCATCGAGGACATCACCCACTCCCTCTGTACGTTGGAGTTCGACAACAACCGACGCGTGTACGACTGGGTCATGGAGCACTGCCTGGACGAGGACGACATCCCATCCCGCCCCCGCCAGTACGAGTTCAACCGGCTGAACCTCGGCTACACGGTGATGAGCAAAACGAAGCTCCGTCACCTGATTGAGGACGACCTTGTGGGTGGGTGGGACGACCCGCGCCTTCCCACGATCTCGGGACTTCGCCGCCGTGGCGTGCCCCCGAGCGCCATCCGTTCGTTCTGCCGAAAGGTGGGCGTGACCCGGTCGCAGAGCCGTGTCCAGATCGGCCACTTCGAGCACGCGCTCCGCGACGACCTGAACTCGAAGGCTCCCCGGGTCATGGCCGTCCTCGACCCGCTGAAGGTGGTGGCCACCAACGTGGAGGCGGACACGGTCGACTGGATCGATGCGAACCACTGGCCGCGCGACATCGACAAGGACGCGACGCGACCGGTGCCCTTCACCCGCGAGTTTTACATCGAGCGGGACGACTTCCGTGAAGACCCGCCCGAGGACTTTATCCGGCTCGCCCCGGGTCGCGAGGTGCGCCTGCGCCACGCCTACTTCTTTACCTGTGAAGAGGTCGTGCGGGACGAGGACGGCGTCGTGACGGAGCTCCGCGGCACCATCGACCCCGACACGCGGGACAGCACCGCCCCGGATGGGCGCTCACCGGACGGGACGCTGCACTGGGTCTCCGCCGCCCACGGCGTTCCGTTCGAGGCGCGGCTCTACGACCGCCTGTTCGGGGTGCCCGACCCCGACGCCCGCGACGAGCATTTCACCGAGTTTCTCAACCCGGACTCGCTCAATGTCCGACAGGGCGTTTTAGAGCCCGCCGTGCGCGACCTGGAGGCCGACCGGCGGGTGCAGTTTGAGCGGCAGGGCTACTTCTGGCCCGACCCGGAGGCATCCCGCCCCGACGCGCTCGTGTACAATCAAATCGTGCCCCTCCGCGACACGTGGGGTGGGGACGAGGACGGGCTCACCCAGGAGGAGCTGGAGCGGCGACGGCGGGCAAAGGAGCAGCGCAAACAAGAACAGAGGCAGCGCTCGCTCGAAGGCAAAACCGACCCCGCCGAATACCTTGACGATGCCCAGCAGGACCGGTTTGACCGGTTCCATGACGAGCTGGGCATCGACCGGGAAGACGCCGCCACCATCGCAGGGGACGATTCGCTGGCGGGCTTTTTCGAGCGGGCGCTGGAGCACTACGACGCCCCGGTGCCCGTCGCCAATTGGACCGTCAACGAGCTCCTCGGTCGGTTACAAGACCAGACGGCGGCGGACCTTCCATTCGGGCCGGGCGCGTTCGCGGAGCTGGTGCGGCTCGTGGATACGGAGATCATCTCCACCCGCGGGGGCGACGAGGTCCTGGACGAACTTCTCGAAGGAGGTGGCACCCCCGAACACATCGTGGATGACCGAGGCCTGCGCCAAGTAGACGACTCTGAGGCCTTGCACCCCACCGTCCAATCCGTTCTCAACGACCACCCCGATGAAGTGGCCCGGTACCGAGAGGGCAAGAAAGGCCTGATTGGCTTCTTCATGGGGCAGGTGATGGACGCCACCGATGGCGCCGCCAGCCCCGAGCTCGCCCGCGAGCTTCTGCAAGAAGAACTTGACTCCTCAGAATAAGCCCGACGAGAACGGCCTTGCGCGCTCCCCGCTCATCTCTATCATTCTATCCAAGCGTCTCGGCCGCCCGGTGCATCCGGCGAATGCAGGCCTTCTTCCCCACCGCGGCGAGCAGGCCGAACACGCCCGGTCCGTACGACCGGCCGCTCACGGCAAGGCGGGACGGGTGAATAATGGCGCCGGCCCCCACGTCTTTCTCGTCGGATAGGTCGCGGAGCTCGGTCTCCACCGTATCCGTGTCGAAGGGATCGACCGCCTCCAGCCGATCGGCGTAGGCGAGCAAGAGGTCGGCGGACTCGTCCTTCCACCGCTTTTCCACGCCCGCCTCTTCGTACTCCTCCGGGTCCTCGAAGAAGTAGCGGTTCTCGGTGACGATCTCCGGCACCACCTGGATGCGATCTTGCACCAGCCCGCAAATGGTTCGGAGACGGTCGTCGCTCACGTCGTAGCCGGCCGCCTCGACGTGGGGACGGGCCTTCTCCGCAAGTGCGTCGACTGAGAGGTCGCGGACGTAGTGCTCGTTGACCCAGCGCAGCTTGTCGAGGTCGAACTGCACGCCGCTGGCCCCCACACGATCGAGACTAAATGCCTCCACCGTCTCGTCCAGGGAGAAGAGCTCCTCCTCCGTCCCAGGACTCCAGCCCAGGAGCGCGAGGAAATTGAGGAGCGCCGCTGACTCGTAGCCGGCCTCCCGGTAGTCCATGACGTAGACCGGAATGCCTAGCTCATTGGCGTCCCGCTTCGAGAGCTTCCCGCCATTCGGGCTCAGAATCAGCGGCAGGTGCGCGAAAGCGGGCGGTTCCCACCCCAGCGCATCATACATGAGCACGTGCTTCGGGGTCGACGAGAGCCACTCCTCGCCCCGGATCACGTGCGAGATGTCCATGAGGTGGTCATCGACAATGTTGGCCAGGTGGTAGGTGGGCATGCCGTCGGACTTCACCAGGACCTGGTCGTCGATCTCTGAGGTGTCGAACGACACGGTGCCCCGAATTTCGTCCTCGACCTGTACCGACTCCTGACGCGGGACCTTAAGCCGAATGACGTAATCTTCGCTCTCGCTGATAAGCTGCTCGACCTTTTCGTCGGGCAGGGTCAGCGAGTTCCGCATCTGTTGGCGCGTCGATCCGTCGTACGCGCCGTGCGCCTCCCGCAACTCCTCGAGCTCCTCTTCCGTGTCGAATGCGTAGTACGCTCGCCCAGCCTCAATGAGCTTCTGGGCGTACTCGTGGTAGTGCTCCGAGCGTTCGGACTGCCGATACGGGGCATAGTCGCCGCCCTGCTCGGGTCCCTCATCGTGCTCCAACCCCGTCCATGCGAGGGCCTTCCGAATGTCGTCTTCAGCCCCTGGTTCATAGCGGGCCTGGTCGGTGTCCTCAATGCGCAGCACGAAGTCGCCATCGTGCTTGCGAGCAAAGAGATAATTGTACAGCGCCGTTCGCAGCCCACCGATGTGGAGGCGGCCGGTTGGGCTTGGTGCGAAACGGACACGAACAGAAGCGTCGGAAGCCATTGTGGGCGAGGACGGTACGTTGGAGAAAGGAATCGAGACAAGGCACTGATCCACGCACTGATCCACCCGCCCCGACATATTCGATCAAGGAGCGCGCGGCAAACTTGTCAACCACGCATTTTGTAGAACTCGTCCGGTCCTCAGTTCCTCCACGGACTGGAATTGGCGGGGGATTTGCGAAGCTCAACTCCCGGGTGGGGTCCTCTATTTCCGCTGTCGCCGGGATCCGACAATCACCACCGCGCGAATTCGTATCAATCCCCAGTGCAAACGGGAACGTTCGGTTGCAATCTGCGGACCCGGGTCGGTAGCATGTAAACGCTTCCCCAAGCCCCCTTCAAACTGGTGCGCTGTTTGTGTTGCCTCTTCCTCACTCCCCTATGATTCGCCTCGGGTACACGCTCGGCGTTCTCCTTCTTGCCGTCCTCGGAGTGGCCTGTAGTAGCAGCCCGAAGACCACCGAGCCCCCCCCCAGCGCCCCGCCCTCCGACGATACGGTCGTCGCTCACTACGCCGACACGACCCTGACGCTGGCCGAGCTGGACTCGGCGTTCATCGACGCCGCGGGTGGCCCCTCGGCCGCGGCCGACAGTTCCCTTCAGGCCTACCGGGACTTTCTCGATCGGTACCTCCACTTTCGCCTAAAGGTGCGCGCCGCCTACGATGCCGGGCTGGACACCCTCCCACGCGTCCGCCGGGAGGTCCACGACTATCGGCAGGAACGGGCCCGGCCCCAGCTCCTGCGGGAGGAGGTCTACGAGCCCCTCGCGCGCACCCTGTACGAGCGCCGGACGCAAGCCGTGGACGTGAGCCACATTCTGATCCGCCCCGCCTCGTCCCCGGACACCCTCACGGCCTACCGCACGGCCCAGGCGATTGCCGACTCGGTCGGGCAGGGCGTGCCGTTCGGCGACCTGGCCCTGCGAAACTCCGACGCCCCCGCAGCCCGGGAGGAGGGCCGTCGCGGCTACCGGGGTCGGCTCGGCTACGTGCAGGCCGGGGACATTGCGAAACCGTTCGAGGACCGCATGTACGCGCTGTCCCCCGGCGAGACGAGCGACGTCTTTCGGACCAAGTTCGGCTACCACATTCTCAAGGTCCACGACCGGCGGCCTGCGGAGCAACCCATCGAGCTGGCCCACCTCCTGCGCCGGCCGCAGGGCGACAGCGCCGCAACTCGCCGTCTGCTCGACTCTCTCCGGACGAAAATTCTAGACGGCACCCTGTCGTTCGCCGCGGCGGCCCGAGAGTACTCTCAGGATCCGCAGTCGGCCTCGAAGGGAGGCGCCCTCGGCGAGGTCGTGCCCCGGGCGCTCCCGTCTCCCCTCCGCGAAACCGTGGCGACACTCGACTCGGTCGGTGCAGTGTCGGAGAGTGTTCAGAGCCGCTTCGGGTATCATCTTCTGAAGCTCATTGATCGGCAGCAGCGCCCCTCCTTCGACGAGGCGTACAGCGACCTGAAGGACCGCCTCGTCGGCCGGCCGCGTGCCGAGCAGCGCACGGCCGCCCTTGCCCGCACCGTCCGCACGGAGGTGGGGGCCAGCACAGACACCACCCGGCTTCTCGCAACCGCTCGTGCCGCCTCGGCCGACTCACTCGCCCGTCCTCTCCTCACGTACGCCGATACCCTGTCGGGCGCTGCGCCCCCGGCAGCCACCCTGGGCGACTCGGTCTACACCATCGACCAGATGGCCCAGCACCTCATGCAGACCGACGGAGGCGCCCAGACGACCCTTGCGGAACTGATCGAGTCCTTTTTGAACGAAAAGGCCCTCCAGTACGCCGCCACGCGCCGGGCTCAGACCGACCCAGCCCTCCGCCAAAATATTGAGGAGTACCGCGACGGAACGCTTCTTTTTCGCTACATGCAGGACTCGGTCTGGGCAGCCGCGGCTCGGGACACGGCCGGCCTGCGGAGAACATACCGGCAAAACCGTACAAAATATCAGTTTCCGGAGCGCGTCCGGACTCTCGCGCTCCGCGCTCCCGCGGACTCGGTGCTCCGTCCCTACGCCACGCTGTACGGGCGGGACTCTTCGGTGACGGCCGTCCTCGATGCGGCCGCGACCGATTCCCTCATCTCCACCGACACCGCGTACGTCACCGACCGCTCCGCGGACGTCTACCAGTCGGTTCGTGCTGCCGCCGACGGGGAGGCCACGGGCCCATTGGCCCAGGGCGACGAGTGGCTGTTCTTGATCCGGGATGCCCGCCTTCCGCCCCGTCCCATGCAGTTCGAGGAGGCCCGAAGCCGCGTCGTACAGGACCACCAGGACCGCCTTGAACAGCGGGTGCTACGTCGTCTGCGGGAGCGATACGACGTGGAGACGTTCCCGGAACGCCTCCGCCCACCAGTCAGTGACGCTCCCACTGCTCCTTGATCGCACGGCTTTCTCTGCACCGATGATCTTCACCGCTCCCCCCACCACGCGTTCCCGCGTCCTCCTTGTGCTTCTTCTTTTGGGCGCAGGGCTTGCCGGATGCGAGACAGAGGCCCCGCCCGACTCTTACGTGGCCCGTGTGGGGACAAACTACCTGACTGAGGCCGACCTGGACCGGATGCTCGGTAGCATGGGCCCTGTTGGCGACTCCACCGAGGCCCGGCAACAGGCGATCGACCAATGGGTGACCCGCAGGCTTCTGTACCGGGAAGCCGAACGGCTGAATCTCGGCTCCGACGACGAGGTTCAACAGCAGTTGCGGCGCCAGCGGCGCGCCGTTCTCGTATCGGCCCTGCGCACTCGGCTCGAAGAGAAGGCCGACGTGCGTCCCACGGCGGAAGAAGTGCGCATGTATTTTGAGCGCCACGAGGAGCAGCTGCGCCTCCGGGAGCCGTACGTGCGCATCCAGTACCTAGCCACCCCGGACCGTGCGTCGGCCCAAACCGTCCGACAGGCACTGCGCGCACCCTCTGCTCCCCCCGATACCACCTGGGCCCGTCTCGTTGCGGAGTACGCCACGGACACGACCCAGGCCCGCCGGTTGTCTCGCCGCTTCGTCCCTCAGAGTCGACTTGCCCGGCGGCTGCCTCCCCTCGCGGACCGAATTCAGGATCTTCAGGAGGGAGACACCACTCCGGTCGTCCAGGCCAACGGGCGCTACCACGTGCTCCGCCTCGACCGCCGGCTTCCGGAGGGCGCGCCGCCAAAGATCGACTGGATTGAGCCCGAAATCCGCCGCCGCCTCCGAATCCGCACCCGGAAACAGATCCACGCAACCGAGGTTCAACGCCTGCGCAACAGAGCCCAGGCCGACGGGGCCCTCGAACGGCCGTAGCATTTCCCCACTGTGTCCCGTCGTTCACCGCCCTTCGAATTCGAGTCGTACTTGCATGCGTCACGTGTGCCGCGTTTTCTCATCTTCTTTCCAATGTGGTGGAGGCGTACTGCTTGGGGCCGTTCTGCTCCTCGCAAGCTTCGCCCCCGCCCATGGCCAGAATACACAGGTAGTGGACCGCATCGCCGCCGTCGTGGGGGATGAGATTGTCCTGAAGTCCGAGGTTGACCAGCTCGTCCGCCGTCAAACCCAGCGGCAAAATGCCTCCTACTCCAACACCCTTTGGATGGAGGCCCTTCGGCAACTGGTCGACCAGAAGCTCCTGGCCGAAGAGGCACGGCGCGACACGACCATCACGGTCTCGGACCAGCAACTGAGCGATCAACTCGACCGCCGGATCAACCAGTACGTCAAGCGCGCCGGGAGCGAGGAGCGCCTGGAGCAGGCGTACGGCAAGAGCATCCTCGAAATCAAAGAACAGTTCCGGGAGGACCTTCGGGGCCAAATTTTGTCCCAGCAGCTGCGGCGGCGGCACATGCAGGGCATCGACATCACGCCCAGCGAGGTTCGCCAGTGGTTTGAGAGAATCCCGCAGGACTCACTGCCCCAGCTTCCCAAGACCGTTCGCCTCTCCCACATCGTCCGGTACCCGAAGCCAACGGAGGAGTCTCGTCAGCAGGCGAAGTCGCTGATTGCCTCCGTTCGGGACTCGATCGTCAACGGTGGAGCCTCCCTGGAGGCCATGGCTCGCCAGTTTTCCGCGCCGGACGCCGCCGGCACTGCATCCGGCGCCCTTACCAACGTAAATCTCGACGACCTCGTCCCCGAGTTTGCCGCGGTGGCGTCCCGGACCCCCGTCGGCACGGTGTCACAGCCCTTCTACAACGAGAGTCAAAATGGCTTCCATATTCTCCGGATCGACTCCAAAGACGGAAGCGCCGTGGATCTCCACCACGTGCTCATCAAGCCCGATGCCCCCACCGGTGAGCGTGCGAAGGAGTACCTGAGCGCCGTGCGCGACACCCTTCTCAGCGATGAGGACGTCCCCTTCGAGCGCATGGCACGGCGGCACTCCGAGGAGGACCGGACGGCCCAAAACGGCGGCCGCGTGACCGATCCGGAGTCCGACACGCGCGACTTGGTCCTAGATGCCCTCGGGCCCTCTTGGACCCGGACGATTCGGACCCTGGACCCTGGAGAGATCAGTGAGCCGTCTCGCGTGCAGCTGCTAAACGGCGACGAGGCCTACCACATCGTCCGCCTTGAGCGCCGCGTGCCCGCCCACCGCGCCAGTCTCGAGACCGACTACGCGCGCATCCGTCAGCTTGCCCTCCAGGACAAGCGCAGCCGAAAGATGCGGGAATGGACCGATCAACTCCGGGAGAAAATCTACGTGGACATTCGCATCACGGAGTCGGAGCTGACGGCCATGCGCCGTCGTTAAATCCTCCGCCTCCTGTCGCCGCTGTTCGTGCCGGTCCGATTGACGGACCCCGCTCTGCTTCTGAGTCGATTTCCCTATGCCTCCTTCCTCGTCCTCCCCTCCGCAGGACCCCGAGACGCTCGACGAGCTCAGCACGGCCTACGACGGCCTCCGACAGGAGATTGGCAAGGTCATCGTGGGGCAGGAAGACATTATCGAGATGGTGGTAGTCTGCCTCATGGCCCGCGGGCACACGCTTCTAATCGGGGTGCCCGGCCTCGCCAAGACCCTTCTCGTGCGCACCCTCGCCGGGGCGCTCGACCTGGACTTCAGCCGGATCCAGTTCACCCCCGACCTCATGCCCAGTGACATCACGGGGACGGAGATCATTCAGGAAACGCGCGACGGGCGTCACTTCGAGTTCGCGGCCGGGCCTGTCTTCGCAAACGTCATCCTCGCGGACGAGATCAACCGCACGCCCCCCAAAACCCAGGCGGCGCTCCTGGAGGCCATGCAGGAGCAGCACGTTACCGCCGCGGGCGAGACCCACACGCTGGACGATCCGTTTTTCGTCCTCGCCACGCAAAACCCCATTGAACAGGAGGGCACCTATCCCCTCCCCGAGGCTCAGCTGGACCGATTCATGCTCAACCTCTGGCTCGACTATCCCTCGTTCGACGAAGAGACCGAGGTCGTTCGCAGCACCACCGCCGGTCCCCAGTCGGAGGTGTCCCCCGTCATGAGTGCCGACGAACTGCAGTCCTACCAGGAGTTTGTTCGGCAAATTCCGGTCGCCGACAACGTCATCGAGTACGCTGTCCAGCTTGTCACCCACACCCGACCCGACTCCGGAGAAGCCCCCGAGTTCATTCAGGATTACTTGAGCTACGGCGCCGGCCCTCGGGCCTCTCAATACTTAGTGCTGGGCGCAAAGACCCTCTCCGCCCTGGACGGACGCATGACCCCGGTGGAGGACGACGTCCGCCGGATGGCCGTTCCCGTTCTGCGACACCGCATCGTTCCGAGCTTCAACGCGGAAGCGGACAACGTGTCGTCGGTCGACCTGATTGATCAGCTTCTCGACGAGATGTAACGGCATTTTGGGGACGCGGGTCGGGCAAGCTAAAACTCGATTCTCAACCGGCGGTAGCATTTCTTGAAATAGGAGGGGTCAACTGCCCTGCTGAAACCGAGTGGCTCTGACGCTGCTCGGTCGCATCGCGCGCTAATTTCCTCACGAAGCTGCCGAACGCAGAATGGACGCCTCCCGGTACAGCCGGTTGACTTTTGTGGAACGGGTCGACTTCTCCGAAGAGCTTGCGGTGTTTCGTCTTCGTGCCGACGCCCCCGTCGACTTTACGCCGGGGCAGTACGCCACCATCGGGCTGATGAACGACGACCGCGACCGCCCGCTCCTTCGCCCCTACTCGGTCGCCTCGGCCCCCGGAGGCACGGAGCTGGAGCTGTTTATCGAACGAGTGGACGACGGGGCACTCACACCGGAGCTGTGGGACCTCGAACAGGGCGCGGACGTGTGGATGCGGGATAAAATCGTCGGCCGATTCACCTTGGATCCGGACCGCACGCATCATCTCATGGCGGCGACGGTCACCGGCGTGGGGCCCTACGTCAGCATCATTCGGGACCAACTGCAGAGGCTCCGTGCCGGGGCCCTGGATGCACCGAAGCCGATGCTCGTCCTGCACGGGGCGAGTCGGTCCTGGGAACTCGGCACGTACCTCGATGAGCTTCGGACGCTGGCCGATCAGGTGAAGTGGTTCGAGTACGTCCCCACTGTCAGTCGTCCTTGGGAGGACCCGGACTGGGACGGCGAGTGCGGGCGCGTCGAGGACGTCCTGCGGAAGCACCTGGACGCTACTTCATTCGCCCCGTCCGACAGCGCCGCCTACACCTGTGGGCATCCGAAAATGATCGATAAGGCCCAGGGCATTCTCCAGCGCGCCGGGTTTGAGGAGGACGCGATCCACGAAGAGAAGTACTTCGTGGAGCGCAACGGGAACGGATAGCCCCACAATCGCCAGCGACCGGTCTTCCGGGCGGGGAACCGTACATCAGGCGGTAGATTTGCCCCTGACCCACCTCAGATGGAGGTAAAACCCTCTGCCCCCTTCACCAGCCCCCCGGGATCACCTCATGCTTGGTCGCCTGATTCTGCTCTTCTTACTCACGCCCGCGGTGGAGTTGGCCCTTCTCATCCAGGTGGACCAGCTTATCGGGTTCTGGGCCACGATCGCGCTGATTATCGTGACCGGCATCGTGGGAAGTCATCTGGCCCGCCGAGAGGGGCTGTCGACGTGGGGGCGTCTCAACCGCCGGCTGCAGGCCGGAGACCTGCCCGGAGAAGAGCTTGCCGACGGTATCATCATCCTAGTGGCGGGCGCACTGCTCATTACGCCCGGCATTCTGACCGACGTGGTCGGCTTCTCCGGACTGATTCCCTTCACGCGCACCCGCCTCCGCAACGTACTGATGCGCTGGTTTCGGCGAAAGGTCGACCAGGGCACCATGCAGGTACAGTTTGGCATGTTCGGGGGCTCCACCGCCTCTGGTTCCAAAGGGGCAAATGTCCCCCCCCGGTCGCCCGGTGGCCCCCGCCGGTCCACGCCGGACGATACGTGGGAGGGGCGGCCTCAGGATCGGCCCAACCACGTGGACGAGCCGCAGGAAGACGGGAGCGGAGGCGCACCGTCTTCCTCCTAACTTCGGGCCCCAAACGGTCAGGTCCGAAGCAGATTGGCAACGTTCACCCACTGTGCCCGTTCATCCGTACGTTTACGTCCCAGGCCTGGGCCAGGGACGAGATGAGATCACGTTCGGTCCGGGTGAGGTGGCCGTCGGCCCGAGCTACGGTGTAGAGGTCGTCGAGGGCCGTCAGAAGATGCGTGCTCGATAGGGCCTCTTTCAGCGCCTCTACCGAGTCGTAGATGAGGTCCTCCTCGGGCTGCTCCGCGTACACCTGTAGGGCCCGCCGCACCACGTCCCGCAGCGCCTCCGTCGACCGCTCCGGCTGCCACTCCTGCAGCCGCTCCACCATGACATCCACCGTGTCCCCCGACAGGTCGTCGCCGGCGGTGTGTCCCACGAGGATGTAGAGAAAGGCCAGCTCGTGGATGAGCCCCCAGTCCTCGCCTCGGCGCTGCACGACTGCCGATGTGTTTTCCAGAAGGTCTTCGCTGAGTGCCTTGAGCGACCACGCCTCCGCCAACGTGTGGATGAGCCCCTGTTCCCGCTCCAAGAGCACCCCGTCGGCCTCCGCAATGCGGATCAGGTACCGAATCGTGTCGCGTCGCTCCTCCGAAGAGAGGGCCGATTTGAGCTCCCGTACGGCCCGCCGGAACTCCGCCTCGGCCTCCCGCTCGGCAAAGACCGTAGCGGCCTCTACGATCAGGTCCTGAACAGTGGGTTCGTCCATGGACTCCCACGCCTGAAGAGCGTTTTTGAGCACCATGAGCTCTTCGTCACTGAGCTCATGGTCGGTGCCGTAGGCGAGGGCGATATACACGACTGCCAGGTCGTGGGTCGTCGTCCAGTCGTCGGGAGTGTTCATGGGGGATGAGGGCTGAATTCACGGGACATCGCGCTGCAAGTATACAGAACGACGGCCCCGAAACGCAACGGGACGGGGCCGGTGGTCGCACGGTGGCCTGCCTATTCGTTCTCCATTGCCCCCGCGACCAGACTCACCACTGGGGCTGTCGGCACAGGAGGTGTTTCAAAAGCAGAGGGAGCGGTGCCACCGAAGGCAGCCAGACATCCGACGGTTTCCCTGTGAAACCGGTCGTGATCTGTCCCTGTCGGTGTTGCATTCGTCCAGATTTGCTGCCAATGTTGGGTGTGCCGTGGTGTCCGGCCCCTGGTGTCTTTCTCATCCTCTCCCCTTGTCATGTCCGCCATTGACCCTGACGCCCTTGAGTCGCAGGTCGCTCAGCGGCTTGATCCCCACGGCAGCGACGGCGTCCAGGCGGCACTCTCCGGGGTTGTGGATCTGGATGCGTTGGAAGAGGGCCGCTACGGTGAGGTGCTCGGGGCCATTGACCAGCGGCTGACCCAAAGTCGGTACTCGCTGCTGTCGATGGTTGTGGCCGGCATTTACTTTGGGATGCTCGTGGGGTTGTGGCTGGTCGACGGCTCCACCTGGGGCCGCATTGCCCTTTGGCTTACCCCCACACTCTTGGTGGGCGTGTACGGGCTGTACGCCACCCACCAAACCGTGCGCCAGATTCGACATCTGTCGGAAACCCGGGCCATGCTCCAGCTTCTGACGGACAGTCTGTCTGTCGACAGGGGACCGGATTCCCCAGCGGAGCGTTAGTGGAGCAAAAAGGCCCGCCCGAAAGCCTTTTCCAGTCAATTCAGTATCCGCGCCCGACGCCTTTCCCCTCAATTTCTCCTAACTGATTTGATGTTCGACTCCGCCACATATCGTTCGCGGCGTCGCACGCTCGTTGAACAAGAGCGCCCCGCGTCCGGGCTCGCATTGCTGCTCGGAAATCGGCGGTCCCCTCGCAACTACGTCGACAACCCCCACCCTTTTCACCAGGACGGCACTTTTCTGTACTACTTTGGGCTCGACCGCCCCAATCTGTACGGCCTCGTCGACCTCGACGCAGGGTCCTCGACCCTGTACGGCGAAGAGGCGACCCTCGACGATGTGGTTTGGGAAGGGGAGCAGACCGCTCTTCGGGAGGACGCCGCTTCGGTCGGCGTCGACACGGTCGATCCTCCTTCGGCCCTCGACTCTCGACTCGCGCAGGCCTGCGAACAGGATCGCCCCATTCACGTCCTTCCCCCGTACCGCGATGAGCACCGGCTCCGCCTGGGGGCGCTGCTGGACCGCCCTCACTCTCAACTCGACGACGCCGTTTCGGAGTCACTGATTCGCGCTGTGGTCCGGCAACGGTCGGTCAAGTCTTCGGAGGAGGTAGCCGAAATCGAAACGGCCCTCGACCGCACCGCTCAGGTCCACGCCTGCGCTCAGGGGCACGCGGTCCCCGGCGCGTCCGAACAAGAAATCATGGGGGCCATGACGGGCCTCCTGGCGAGCGAGGGGGGTAGCTTCTCGTTTACGCCGACCTGTTCGGTACGGGGTGAAGTCCTGCACAACCACTCGTACCCAAACACGCTTGCGGAGGGCGACCTTCTTCTGGTAGACGCCGGGGCCACCTCGCCTGGCCACTACGCGGGCGATGTCACCCGTGTCACGCCGGTTGGGGGGAGCTTCACGTCTCGACAGCAGGCCGTCTACGAAGCCGTGCTGTCGGCCCAAACCGCCGCCATCGACGCGCTCGCTCCCGGCGTGCCCTTTATCGAAATCCACAAGCACGCCGCCCGCACCCTCACGGAGCACCTGATCGACCTGGGGCTCATGCAGGCCCCCGCCGACGAGGCAGTCGCGGCGGGGGCCCACGCCCTCTTCTTTCCGCACGGCCTCGGGCACATGATGGGCCTCGACGTCCACGACATGGAAAGCCTGGGGGAGGAGTTTGTGGGGTACGCTAGGAATCAGACCCGCCCAGAGCAATTCGGCCTCCACACCTTGCGCCTGGGACGTCCCCTGCAGCCCGGATTCGTGGTCACCGTGGAGCCGGGGTGTTACTTCATCCCTCCCCTCATCAAGCAGTGGCGGGCGGACCAACGACACGAGCGGTTTATCAACTACGAGCGGGTGGAGGACTTCTTGGGGTTTGGCGGCATCCGCATTGAGGACGACATGCTGGTGACCGAGGACGGAGCCCGCATCCTGGGGCCCGACATTCCGAAGGCACCGGGCAAGGTGGCCGCTCGGGCTGGCTCCTCTGACCCCGCCTAGCCCCCCAGCCGTCATGCGAGTTCCCCTAGGGGGCATTCGGAGCGTGTGCCCAGATCGTGCGCATCAGGCGGAAACGTCTTTCGTGCACGACGAAGCATGAGTCCGACCTCGCCCCAGATTCGAGACTGCTGTGCGTTGGCTCGCCGGCTTGTGCCTGCTGTCCCTTTCGGATTGGCGACGTGCAGCTCTTCGTCTAAACCGAGAGTGACGGCGAATGGTGGAGCCGGCGCCATACACCGTTCTCAGTGACGACAGACCGTGTCCCGAGTAGAGCCGATTAGTCCGCGGAGCGACGGGCCAGAGAAAGGGATTGCTCGTCCCTTTCGGGTTCTCCAAACAGGTGCGCCCCGGCGTCCGCAAGCCAGAGTCCCACGTTCGCGACCGGCTCGTCAACCACGGCGGTCCAGGCCCTCGCGTACATCTGGAGCTGTCGGACATATGGATGGTCAAGGGACAGGGTTGCTGGCGGCTGGCCCTGTATGCGATCGGTCTTGTAGTCAACCAGCGTCCAGGCTCCTCCCTGTCGACAGGCCAGGTCGACCGTGCCCCGACGCACGATTGGAGTCTCATGCTGGACTGCGTGGGCGATCGGGTACTCGGCGTGCACGCGATCCGCGTCCTGCACCAGCGCCCACACGCGGCTGTCCAGGAACCGCCGGACCATCGTCGTAGCCCGCTCAACGGCGTCGGGCGTGTTCTCCGCCCCTGTTCGTTCGAGTACGGACGCCACCACAGATTCGTCGGTCCACGGGGCCGGACGGCCCGTGCGGACGCACTGCTCCAGGAGCTGGTGGATTACTGAGCCAAACGCTTCTCCGTATCCTTCCGACGCCGTGGACGGACGCACGGCGGAGGCACAATCGCCTTCGGTGACGGACTCCGTCCGGTACGAGGGACGAGATTGATGCTCAAGTTGAGCGTCCCGTCCAGTGCGCTGGGCCTTCAGGTCGGGGGCAGGGGCCTCCAGCCGGTCACCGGGCGGCTCCGTGTCTGGAATCTCCAGTTCGGGGACGTCCGCCGCGTCCAGGTGTGAGTAGAGGGGCGCCCAAGGGCCGTCCTCAGGCTTTTCCGGGTAGGTCGATACGACCAACAGGGATTTCGCCCGGGTGGCCGCCACGTACAGGAGGCGGCGCTCCTCGGCCGCCTCATGGCGCTCCTCACTCTCGCGGAAACTCTCGTCCCGCCCGTCTGCGGGCCTCTCCCATCCCAGCGGTGGGTGCGTCACTCGTTCACGGTAGCCGCTTCCCTGTACGATGGGGGCGACGAGTTCACCGGCCTCCCGGCGGAGGTGGCGACGCACTGACGGCCCGCTGCTCCGGCTGTACGGATCGGCCAGGAATACGACCGGCGCTTCGAGTCCCTTGGCCTGGTGCACGTTCATCACGCGCACCGCGTCATCGCCGCCTGTCTCCAGGGTCATGCCGTCCACGTCTTCCTCCCCGTCGACCACCCGCTGCAGCTCTTCCAGCACCTCGGCCCAGCCGAGTCCCTGCGCGGCAAGATCCTGCACGTAGGTGATCGTGCGGAGCACGCGCCCGGCCCGGAGCGACCCCTCGGCCGCGTCCGGCGGGTGCGCGGCCCCGGCGAGCAGCCCCAGGTCGTCAATCATCTGTTCGATCGCGACGCCCGGACGGTGCTCGTGAAGCAGGCGCCGTGCCGCACGCAGGTGACCGAAGGCCTCTTCAAACAGCCGCGCTGTCTCGGCCGGAAGGGCCTCCAGCACCGACGCCGGCACCGGCTCGTGCATGCAATCAAACGACCCGCCGGCCTGCGAAAACCGGTACAGGTCGTCGTCACTCGCCCCCACGAGTGGCCCCTTCAGGTACGCCACACACGCGACCTCGTCGTCGGGGCGGAGGGCGCAGGTGAGCAGGTCCACGAGGGCCTTTAGCTCGGCCGCCTCGCCCAGGTCCTCACTCCCGGTCACGGTGTACGGAATGCCGCGCTCGGCCAGGGCCTCGGCGTAGACGGAGAGGCGCGACTTGGTCCGCGTCAAAATGAGAAAGTCAGAATAGTCTGCACCGCCGGAGAAAATCGCCCCGTCCCGATCGTCAGCCCTCTCGTTGAGCCCTTCTTCCCGAGCGCCCCGGATGAAACGGGCAATGCGCTCGGCGTCCTGCCGGGCGATGTCGGTCCCCCAGTTCCCACGCACCTTTTCAAGGTTGATCCGCCGCACCCCACCCACGTCCTGGTCCGTCGTGCGCTGGGGGTCGAACGGGGTGTATGTAGCCTGGAGATCCACCAGGTCTGAGTCGTCGAAGAGGGTCCCAAACGCCCCGTCGCACCAGTCGCAGATGACGTCGAGCGAGCGGAAGTTCTTGGTCAGCGTCACGGCCTCGCCCCCCGTCTCCTCGATGCGCTCGCCGACGGCATCGAACACCTCCATGTCCGCCCGTCGGAATCGGTAGATGGATTGCTTGTCGTCCCCGACAATGAAGAGGCTGCCAGGGATCGGACGGCAGTCGGTCCAGGTGGTCTCGGTCGGAGTGCGGCTGGTGAGGTAGAAGAGGAGCTCCGCCTGCAGCGGGTCTGTGTCTTGAAACTCGTCGACCAGCAGGCGGGGATGGCGCTCCTGAATGGTCGTTCGGAGGCCAGGGTGGTCGCGCAAGAGGTCCCGAGTGCAGGCGAGCAGGTCGTGAAAGGTGAGCCGGCCCTCTTTCCGTCGAAGGGACGCAAACCCGTCCACAGCCGGACGGACGAACGCCACGACCTCCTGGTGAACGTAGGCCCGCCACCGACGCAGGGCCGGCTGCACCACATCGCGCACCAGCGCGGGCAGGTGCTCATCCCGCAGTGTCCGCGCCCAGTCGTAGGCGTCCGTTTGGGGGCCGCGCCAGCACTTTAGCGTCACGTCCGCCGACTCCTCGTCGGCCACGCCAGCAAACAGCTCGAGCAGCTCTGCCCGCTGGGCCGGGGTCTCCACGCCCGTCTGCGCGATCAGTTTTTCCGCCGTGTCGAACGCCCGCATCACCTCGTCGCGGCCCTCGGGCAGCGCATCCGGACGGCGGGCCTGCCACGTGTCGAGTTCGGCCCGCACCGCCGCCACGGCCTGCTCCAGCTCAGGGACGGTGTCCGGAGCGTCGACGTACGGGTCCAGCTCGGGGTGTTCGCACAGCCGCTCGAAGTAGGCGTCCAGGTCTTCCGGCTCCATCCCCAGGCTCGTGAGCGCCTCCATGCGGGCGGGCCGGTCGGCCTGTACGGTCTGGAGATAGTCCTGCCAGGCGCGGTCGCGGAGCTCCCGTTCCTCCCGGTCCTCCAGGCCCGCAACGAATCCAGGGGGGAGGTCTGCCGCAATTGGCCGCTCGCGCAGGAGACGCGCGCAGAACGCGTGGATGGTGCCGATGAAGGCCTGCTGCGCATCCTGGAGGGCGGCCGTAACTCGTCGTTGCTGTGGGCTTTCCGCCGGCAGTGCCGACTGAGCACGCCGGAGCTCCTCGTAGAACCGCTTGCTCATTTCCCCTGCCGCCTTCCGGGTGAAGGTAATGGCCGTGAGATCCTCCACGGCCACCCCCGAGCGCACGAGGGCCACCATGCGGGCCACGAGGGCCGTCGTCTTGCCCGAGCCGGCCGCCGCCCGGACGAAAAAGTTTGTGTCCGGCTCGAAGGCCGAGAGGGCCGGCACCTTGTCCTCCCGCCATGGACCAATCCGTCGGCGAACAGCAGCATCGTCGTACGTTGAGGAGACCGAGTGGGGGACAGACATAAACGCTGGTCGGTATGGGTGAAAAACGGCAGTTGGGCAGCCGATGACTACCCGAAGGACGGGGGGGTGGGACGCTCCTCGGGATACGTCTTCGCCTGGAGGGCCGTGCTCCGGGCCGGCAGATCGCGGAAGAGGCGGTCGTACCCCCGGTACCGCCATGCGTTGAGGTACCGGGCACGAGGATGCATCGGGAAACTTCCCGAGGCGGCAAGGGCCCTCAGCCGATCGAGAAGCCGCCCCACCTCGGCCCGGTGCCGGCCCGGATCGAAGGCGAGCCGCGTGCCGCGCTCTCGGGTCGTTGGGAAATAGTAGCCGGACGCCCCGACCGTCTCGTCCGTCAGCGTGGCGAGCGCATAGGCGTAGAGCGCCCACTGCAGCTGGGCGCCGTCCGCAACGGGGTCGCCCTCCTCGAAGGAGGACGCGCGCCCCGTCTTGTAGTCCCACACTGCAAGGGTTCCATCCGGCCGACGATCCACGCGATCGATGCGTCCTCGGAGGGACATCTCACGTCCCTCAACCGGGATCGTAACCGCCCCAAAGTCCTCCTCATCCCGCCGGTACGGGCCGTAGCCAAACCCGACTTCGTGGTACAGCGGCGCGTGGGTGCGACAGTGCTCCGTCTCGCCCCGTAAGAACACAAGCGCGTCCTCCCGGAGCCGACGAAAGGCCGCCTCCTCCACGACGTCGCTCGGAGGCGCGACCTTTTCGGCTTCCGTTTCAAACGCGGCCCGGAGCGTATCTTCGAGGAGCGGTTCGTGCTCAGGCGCAGGCGGCACGTCCCGCTCCCGGAGGGTCGTCATGAACGCCTCGAAGGTGGCGTGGAGAATGCTGCCGCGCCGAAGGGCATTGAGCCAGGGCTCGTCGTCCAGCGCAGGCTCGTCGAGGGGCTCGACGCCCAGGACGTATTGTAGAAAGTACAGATACGGGGTCTCAGCGAAGGTCTCTAGTCGCCCCGCCGACATCGGCTCGGCGTTCTCGCGGTCCCGAAGAAAATCCAGTTCCGGATACGTCCCCGCCTCCAGCAGTCCGTCGTGCACCGTGTACTCGCCGCCCTGGCGGGCCTGTCGGGCCTCCTCCCCACGCCGGACCCAGGGGTAGCAGTCGGAGAGTGCGTCGCGGGCAGTGCTCGCCCCTGTGCCTGCGCTGCCTCGATTCCGAGAGACCGTCAACCACGCCTCCATGTCGTTGAGACAGGTGCGCTCGCCGGTCGGCACAATGCCTTCGGTCCGCTCGGACTCAACCTCAGGGGTCTCCTCCAGCCGCAGAAAGAGCGGGGAGGGATACCGTTCCTCCCCACTGTCGAGGTCGAAGACGCGGGTGTACAGGGACAAAACTCCGGCGTGTCGCGCAAGCGCCTGTTCGTGGTGCCACTGCGCCTCGTCCGAGGCCGAGCGTCGCTCGGGAAGCTCTCCGTCCAGGGATTCGCTGAGCGCACGACGATCCGGATCGCGGAGCATGGCGTCCTCCACCGCCGCCGTCGAGAGCGTGTCGCTATCCATCCCGACGACGCAGAGGTACGGGCGGTCGCCGTACCCCGCACTTTCGAGCGGCACGACGTGCGCAGTGCCGGGGCGCGGGTGCTCGGCCCGCACGTACTGTCCCTCGAGCCAGCGCCGGAGGAGGGCGGCGAGTTGTGGGCCGGACGCCTCGTAGTCTACCGGGGCTCGTGTAAGGCGGTCGAGGCGCTGCCAAAGAACAGTACGACCCGCCTCGTCGAGCGTCCGCTCCGCCTCCGGCTTGTCTTCGGCGGGCGGGTCAACAGGGCCGAACCGCTCGACGAACTGCTGTGCTTTCGCCGCCATCTCTTGCACGGAGGCCTCTCGCGGGACGAGATTCAATAGCGTCTCCACGAGCCGGGCGACAAACTGCAGCGCCCGCCGCTTTTCACGATCCCGCTCCGGGTCAAGACCACGCTCCTCCAACTCCGCAATGCGCTCTTCGATTTCTCCGATCGCGGCCCCGAGTGCTTTCGCGTATCCGTCCCGCCCGGGCTCGTATCGTCGCGCGGCCAGCAGGGTCGCAACCTCGTGGGCCTCTAGGAGCCCCGCCCCCGTCCCGTTCTCGATCTCGGAACGCATCCGGTCGATGCGGAGATGCCCACTTCGCAACATCCGGATCAGGACCGCCGGGTCAAAGTCCTCGGTCACCCACTCCAAGAACGCGAGTAGTGCCGTGCCCGTGCGGGTCTTCCCCGCAGACACCCCGGTCGCGATGGACACCGGCAGGCCCACTCGCTCGGCCCGGTCGGCAATCAAAGAGACGTAAGGCTGCTCTCCCGCCACGGCAATTTCCACCTCGTCAAACGGCACGTCGGCATCGAGGAGATCGCGGACGAGCGCGTCCACCTCCTTCGCGCTCCCAACCGCCCGACGCACGTGAACCTCCTGAACCGTCTCGTTTTCCTTCTCGCCGGGCGGCAGCGGGGCGTCCGCAAAGCGCGCAGCGGCCGTTTGCGGAGGCGGGGCCTTCGACTGCGGGCGGCCAATCCGGTAGAACGCCTCGGCCTCAGACCGGACGGCACGCAAAAACTTCTGGGCCTCCTCCGGCAGGTCCACGGCGTCGCACACCGCTACCACGGAGGTCTCCACGGCCGGAGATGCCTCCTCTCGCACGCACCCGGTGGCCCACCGGAAGACCTGCGCGTCGTCGTAGAGATCGTTTGCGTCTAGCGCATCCAGGTATCCCTCGTAGCAGTCCGCCACCACCCGAAACGTCGCCGACGCGTCCTCCGTCTCGGCTCGCTGCTGCACGTCCGCCAGCGGGGCCCCATTCCGGCGGAGCGTCTCGATGGCCTCGGCCACCGTGTCGGCCAGCTGACGGGGGCCGGGCAACCCATCGAGCCGCCCCCGACGCCGTAGCTGCTCCAGCAGGCGCGCCGCCAGAAACGACCGCCCGCCGACCGGCAGCTCGCTCCGCCCCGAGGCAAGCATCCAGGGCTGCGCCACCTGTTCGGCGTGGTGACGCACGATGCGGGTTGAGACTCCAGCCCATCCGTCCGCGTCCCGCGCAAGTGCATCTTCGAGGGCGCGCCCGATTTGCGTCCGGGGCACGAGAACAACCTTCGGCGCGTGAGGATGGGCACGGCAGAGGGTCCGGAGCTGAGCGCCCGGCGAGGCGGAAGATGCAGACACAGCTGACATAATCGAGGAAAACGAACACAGAGAACGGTGGGGCTGGCCGGCGGATGCTATGCCGCATACAACCTGCCGGCTGAACGGCACAATCCAAAGTGGACGAGCGGATGATCTGCTGGGCATGCCAACTCTCGCTCGGAGCTACGGGCCCTCCTCGCCCCGCCACGTCCACGGCGGCACCGGGTCGGACTGCGCCCAGAGCCCCCGCTCATTCGCTCGGGCCTGCTGCTCCAAGCGGCGATACTGATCGTTGTGGGGGGCCTGTCCACGGTCCCACCACGCGAGTCCATTTCGGAGCAGATGCTCGTTGAGCACGCGGTCGTTCACACGCACCACGAAAGCGGAGCGGCCATCGGGGCCGTCCGTCTCCGCCCGGGCCTGCACGTCCGTCCGGAACACAACACGTCGCACAACCTGGGCCGCCGCGTCGGCAAAAGGCTGTCCTCGCTCGGGCGCGTCGATACCGTACAACTCGACCCGTACGATTTGTCCGGTTTCACGGAGGAGGTGGATCGTGTCCCCGTCCAATACCCTGTGCCCTTTGCCCACGTACGACTGCCCCTGTGCGAGGACGGGGCCCCAAAGAAGGAGCACAAGGCCCGCGAGCACACCTCGCCGTCCCCACACGAGCGAAAACGAACAGTCTTCAGCGTTTACGGCGATAAGAATACAGGTAGAGACAGACATCAAGCGACGGATTCTGTCAAAGCATGAGCCCTACGAGTCCGCCAAGGGCCGCCGCGGCCCACACCACGAGACTCAACCGACGGAGTGTCTTCTCGCCCGGACGGCCCCGGCGCGCCAGCCATCCCCCGGCGGCCCGAAACCCCATGCCCAGTCCCACCCCCACGAGGACCCAGGTCTCGGACACCCGGAATGGATCGGTCCAGTGCGACGCGAGCGCGATCTCCAGCGCGAGCGCCCCAAGCAGCAGAGCAACGATCACACTGAACACCCGCCACGACGCCAAGTCTGGGGGCCTCCAGCGGTCGGACGTGTCCATTCCGGATCGTGGGTTATCAGGGTAAATATCGGAACCGGAGGGGTCTCCGAGAAGCGAAGGCTGTTTTCGCCGCCGCAACGTTATGATTGTGCAGGGCAGGTGTCTGACAGACACAGGCCGCCGAACGATCCCCATGTCCACCGAGCCTGTGTCATGCCGACGCTCGACTCCCCGCTTTCCGACCCCGATACCCTCCACGAACCCGCCCCGGAAACCGCTACGGTGCCGGAGGCGCTCGTGCAGGACCTCTGGGCTCAGCAGCGCTTCGAGACCGAGGACCTGGCCACGACCGACGGAGACACCATCGACGTTTGCGACCCGGGGCAACTCAACGCCGATGCCGGGCCGGATTTTCAAAATGCCCACGTTCGCATCGGGGGGATAGACTGGCGTGGACAGATTGAAGTCCACACCACCTCCGGCGGGTGGTTTCGTCACGAGCACCACACCGACCCGCGCTTCAACAGCGTGGTGCTCCATGTGACCCTCCACGCGGACATGTGGACCGGGGGGCTGCTCCGGGCCGACGAATCCCCACTCCCCGAACTCGCGCTCTACCCGCGCCTCGACACACCCCTCCGCGAATTGCTCTACTCGTTCAGGACGCGGGCCGACGACGATGCGCTGCCCTGCGCGTCACGCTGGGACGAGGTGCCGGCCGTCCGGCGCCAGTCGTGGATCCGCCGACTCGGCCAAGATCGACTCACCGAAAAACGCGACCAATTGCCGGAACCGTCGGAAACACCCCCGGCCGAGATTCTCCACCAGCATCTGTTCGGCGGACTCGGCTATGCGAAAAATGACGCCCCCATGACGACACTCGCTCGACGAACCCCCCCGAAGGTGCTCCGTCCCCTCGACGCGGCCCCAGAACGAGAGGCACTTCTCCTCGGAACGGCAGGACTCCTTCCTGAGCCCGGTGACTTGCTGGAGGCGGACCGCCCCACGGCCGACTACGCGATGGCCCTCCGGGACCACTTTCGGCGGCTCCAAGTCGGCCTCGACGTCCGGCCGATGGCCTCAACGGCCTGGACCTTCTTTCGCCTCCGGCCCAACAACTTCCCCCCGCTTCGTATTGCACAGGCAGCGGCGTGGTACGGCGAGGGGGGCCTGTTGCGCGAGTCTCCGGTCTCCACACTCCGCACGGCGCTGGGGTGCGACACTCCCGTCGCGACGCTTCGGGAGGCGCTTGCGGCCTCTCCCCCAGCGTTCTGGCGCACGCACTACCACCTTACGAAGCGGGCCGCCGAGCACGACCCCAGCCTCGGCACGTCTCGCCGCGACACGCTTCTCGTCAACGCCGTGGTGCCGGTGCTCCTACAGGATGCCGAGCGTCGGGGAGACACCGCACAAGCCGACGCTGCGCTAGACGTGCTCCGCGCACTTCCGGCCTCCCAGGACCATGTGGTCCGGCGCTTTCAGGACCTCGGCACTGATCCCGAGTCGGCGTACGACGCTCAGGGCCTCCATGAGCTCTACAAAAACTACTGCTCGGCGGGGGGCTGCCTGGACTGCCGGATTGGCCAGCATCTCCTCAGCGACTGAGGCGTTTCCAACTCCCCACGCCGCGATCCATAGAAGGCAGCGCGTAACGGCCCTCCACACTCCCAGTCGCCCGTGCTCGTTCGTATCGTTCGGATGACGTTCGCTCCTGACAAGGTCGATCAGTTTCTCGCCCACTTCGACGAGGCCGCTCCGCACATTCGATCGGCTCCAGGCTGTCGGCACCTTGAGCTCTGGCAGGGTGCGGATGCCCCCGCCGTGTGCACCACCTATAGTCAGTGGGAAAGCGCGGAGGCACTCGACCACTACAGAGACAGCGACCTCTTCCGGCGTACGTGGTCGGCGGTAAAGCCCCTGTTCGCCGAGCGCCCTCGCGCCCAGAGTTACACCGTCGCCCGCCCAGCCGGCGCGATTGACGACGCCGCCCGAGACGCTCCGAATCCGACTGGCACTTGAGAGCCCCCGTTGTGAATTGATAGGCCAGAGGGCGCCCCCAGAAGCAACTCAGGAAGGCCACAAACCAGTATACAGGCCCCTTAACGGTCGCCGAGGGCCTGCTCCATACTCAGCCGCTCTTCGTCCTGGAGGGACGGGAAGTTGACGGGGCGGATGGTGTATCGTCGCTCTGTTTCCGGAGCCGTGGGCCCGACCTGATCTCCCTGAACGGTCGCGTGCACGGACCGCACCAGGTGTCGGTACTTCTTCTTCATTATTTTCTTTTCTTTGACGGTGGCTCCGTACCCGCGCTGAAGCGATCTGTAGGCGCTGCTGGCCGAGAGCCGCTCAACCCGGTTCCGTTGGGTCTCCAACAAGCCCTCGTGTTCGTCCAATAGGGCCTGGTAGTCCTCCGCCAGTGCTTGGAGGGTGTCGGACGCCTCCGCGGCGTCCGTGAGGGTGCGAAAATCGGCCTCGGCCCGGTCGAGCTCGTCGGCGAAGGCCTCAACCGACCGCTGCATCGCCTGATAGGTCTTCGGCTTGGAGTCGTACCCGCCGTAGGTGCGACACCCACTGGCCAGCAGTCCCACGAGGGCGAGAAGGAGTACCAAACGGTCTGCGTGTAGCATAAGGGAGGCGAAGAAAGTGTAACGGCACGCAAGAAGATCTACTGCACGAATGCGCGAAGGTGTCCGTCGAAATGCGCCTTTGATCCCACGAGCACCAATTTGCGTCCATTTTCACGTTGGTCTCCCGCGAGCGAGGACGAACTTGTGCGCCACGAGACCGGGTTCAGGATGAACACTCAGAGAAACACCAAACGATACAGAAAGGTACGCTGACACGGCACGACGCATCAAAGGCATTCCGCCAACCAGTCTTTCAGCCAGCACAGGGGCCTTTCGTTGTTGGATGCTCCCAGCACCAGGATCTTCGGGACGCTCTCCTGTGTCCCGCCTCCCGCCGGATATACGCTTTCCGATCAGCTTTTCCCGCCCATGAGCGAACAGACGGCCCAACTCGTCGAGCGCCTCCGCACCCGTCTTCGTCGGGTGACGCGACGCATGTCATGGGCGCGGCTCGCGTTCGGGGGAGCTCTTGCGGGAGGGACCGCAGCGGCCCTCTGGGTTCTCGCCGCCACACTGGAGGCGACGCTGTGGCTTCAGCCCAGCCTTCGCACCGGCCTGCTCCTTGTTGCCGGCGCCGTTCTGTTGGGAATCGGCGCGGCGTTCATCGCCCGCCCGGTGGGCCGCCTCCTCGGACTCCTCGACGGCCCGTCCGAAGAGGACATCGCCCGGACGGTCGGCGAGCATCACCCGGTGGTGGCCGATCGGCTGGTGAACCTGCTGCAACTGGCGGAGGGCCAGCGGTCGCACGCCCCCGCCCCGTACGTGGACCAGGCCGTCCAACACCTCGCCGATCAAATCGACGAGGTGCGGTTCGACGAGGTAGCCGACTTTCAGCCGGCACGACGGGCCGCCCGGTGGGCTCTGTTTCCAGCCCTGGCCGTTCTGACGTTTCTCCTCGCCGCCCCCTCCACGTTCCTCGACGCCTCGGAGCGTCTCCTTGCTCCGCGAACCGAATTCGAGCGGCCAGCCCTGTTTCAATTTGACGTGCGCCCAGGCGACGCCCAGCTCGTCCGGGGCGATTCGCTTCGCGTCACCATCCAGGGCACCGGCACCGTCCCCGAGACGGCCACGCTCCTGCTTCGCTCCCCCGAGGGCACATCGCCCCGGCGCGTCGCCGTGCAGGCCGATTCCATGGGCACCTACCAGCACACGGTCCCAAACGTCCGCCGCCCCCTACGCTACCGCGTGGCGGCCTCGCCGGTCCGCACAGAGTGGTACACGGTGGAGGTGGCCCAGCGTCCCATCGTGCGACGGCTGCGACTCCACGTGCGCCCGCCCGATTACACCAACCGCCCCGCCCGGGAGCTTGCCCCCAACGTGGGCACCGTGACGGCCCTCCCCGGCACAGAGGTTACGGTATCCGCGGCCCTCGGCGGGGCTGCGGTCACGGACGCAACGCTTCACTTTGAGAATGGCCCCGCTCAGTCACTTACGGTCGCTGACGACTCGGCCACTGGTCGCTTTCGCCTTCGCCGCGAGGACACCTACGCCCTCCACCTGGAGAGTGCAGACGGCATCTCGAACCGCGATCCGATCCGCTACGAGGTCGATCTTCAGACCGACGCCCGGCCGTCGGTCTCCTTCCTCGAGCCCGGCCACCCCGCCGAGTTGTCGCCGGATCTCACACAGCCGCTTCGGCTCCAGCTCAGCGACGACTACGGGTTCCGGCGGGCGGCCCTGTTCTACCGTCGCACCGGCGGGGCAAATGCGGACTCGTCGTTCGCCTCCATCGACCTTTCCCTGCCCGATGCTCAGGCCACGGACCAGGTTCTCTCCCACACATGGCTCCTCGCTCAGGAGAGTGGCCTCAGCCTGGAGCGCGGGGACGAGGTCGTCTACTACGTCAAGGCCTGGGACAACGACACCGTGAACGGCCCCAAAGGCGGCCGCACCGCCACCCAGCGGCTCCGCTTCCCCTCTCTTTCTGAACAGTACGAGGAGCTCGACACCCTGCAGCGGGAGACCGGCGAGCAGATGCAAGAGCTCGACCGGCGGTCGAAAGACGTGCAGCAACAGTTTCAGGATCTTCGCCGGGAGGTTCGCCGCACGCGAGAGGCGGACTGGGAGGACCAGCGCCAGATCGAGCGGCTGCAGCAGAAGCAAAAGTCGCTCTCCCAGAGCAAGTCGAGCCTCTCGCGCCAGGTGGATTCCCTGAACCGCGAGATGCAGCGCAAGGACCTGTCGAGCCCAGAGACCAGCAAGAAATTTCAGGAGCTGAAGCAAACCATCGACGAGATGGAGTCGAAGGACCTGCAGAAGGCGCTCGAAAACATGCGCCGGTCGATGCAGGACCAGAGCTTCCGCCAGATGCAGTCGGCCATGGAGCAGGCCCAGTCCCGCCTCAGGCAGCAAGAGCAACAGCTGGAGCGCACGCTCAACCTGTTTAAGCAACTGAAGGCACGGCAGAAGATGGAGGAGCTGGGCCGACGGGCGGAGGACATTCGGAAGCGGGAGGACCAAGTTGCCCAGGAGACGTCCGAGCGCATGGATGCGCCCTCCGACGCGGACTCGACTGGCCAGTCTCAGGAAGGGCCGTCTTCGTCGGCCCCGCCGTCGTCCGACTCCACGACGGTGCCCTCCCCCTCCGACTCGTCCCGGGCCGATGCTTCCTCACCGAGCGCCTCGGACTCGACAGCCAGCGCGCCATCCGACTCGCTCGCCTCACAGCGGTCTCCGAAGGCCGACTCGTCGGCCAACCCAGACCTCGCGCGCGAGCAGGAGGAGTTGGCGAACGAGATGGAGAAGCTCATGGAGGAAATGAAGAGCGCCGAGCAGGACATGGAGGGCGTCCCGTCGGCCCCGAAGAAGGACCTTCAGCAAATGCGAAAGCAGATGCAGAAGCAGGACATGTCGGGGCAGATGCGACAGAATAGCAAACAGCTTCGGAAGAACCAGCTTCAGAAGGCCCGTCAGCAGCAGCGGCGGTTGCAGAAGCGCCTCCAGAGCATGCAGTCTCAGATGTCCCAGATGCAGCAGCAGATGAAGGGGCAGCAGCGCCAGATGAACATGACGGGTCTCCGTAGTACCCTGGAAAACACCCTTCGCCTGTCCACAGACCAAGAGGCCCTCCGCACGACCCTTGAGGAACTGGAGGGAGGCGGCTCCGCCGTTCGTCGATTCGCTGCCCAACAGAAGGGACTACAAGATGGCCTCAACCACGTCGCCGACTCGCTCCAGTCCATTGCGAACCGACTTCCACGAATGTCAAAGGCCGTTCAGGAGAAGACGGGCAACGCGTTGCGGGCGATGGGGGACGCGACCGCCGCACTGGACGCCCGTGAGGGGGGAAAGGCCACCGGCTACCAGAAGACCTCGATGATGCACCTGAACGAGTTGGCCCGCCTGCTCTCTGATCTGTTGGATCAGATGAAGCAGCAAAGCAGCGGCGGAAGCGGCAAGATGTCGATGCAGCAGGCCATGCAGCAGCTGCAACAGGCCTCCGGCCAGCAGCAGAAGCTCAATCAGCAGATCCAGAAGTTCCTCAGCAAGGCCCAGGGCAATCGTCTCTCAAAAGACATGCAGGCCCGGCGGAAGCAGCTCGCCAAGCAGCAGCGCCAGATCAAGCAGCAGCTCGACGAGATGAACATCGAGGAGGAGGCAAAGCAGAAGTTGATGGGCGACCTGCAGAAGATTGCCGACGAGATGGAGCAGTCCGCCGACGATTTGCAGGGCGGCCGCCACAGCCGAGACCTCATTAACCGCCAGCAGCAAATTCTCAGCCGTCTTCTCAACGCCCAGCAGTCGCTCCGCACACAGGGCAAGAAACAGCAGCGGCGGGGGCGCCAGGCGGACGACGTTGATCGACAGCCTCCCGGCGACCGTCCTGACTCGGAGGACACCGACACACTCCGGCGCGACCTCATTCGCGCTCTGGAGATGGGGTACGACTCAGACTACGAGGCGCTCATCAAGAAGTACTTTGAGCTTCTTGAGCAAAGCGAGGGGACGCGAGACTAGCCGATCCCCCTCCACGTCGGCCCCGTCGGAGAGCTGACGTCTCCAACTTAAACACCTCCGTCGTGCTCATCGGACCGGTGCTGTTGGTGAGTCAGGGTCGAGCACCCGTCTTGGGCGGAGTAGAAACGACGTTGGGGGCACGAGCGAGTATCCAGCTCGGGGTACGCCGGTGCCGTAGTCCGAACGGTCTCAGTCGTTGGGCGATAGATCGGTCACTTCTGCACCGATCGATGCTGGCACCTCTCTCACCTAACAACAAAAACGGCTCCGTCGACTGACGGAGCCGTTCAAGGTGAATACTAAATCAGTAGCGGGGGCGGGATTTGAACCCGCGACCTTCAGGATATGAGCCTGATGAGCTACCACTGCTCCACCCCGCGGTGTAAAGCATCATCTGGTATTCGCCACGTCCCCCTGAGTTCCGTCATTCGTCGGTTTCACGGCGATCTAAAACCAATTCAATCTCTCTTCGGAAACCGGCCAGTACCAGATGCTCAGAGCCGCCTCCCGGACTCGAACCGGGGACTTCATCCTTACCATGGATGTGCTCTACCACTGAGCTAAGGCGGCCGCTACAACCTGTACGGTGAGCGGGAGACGGGATTTGAACCCGCGACTTTCACCTTGGAAGGGTGATGCTCTACCCCTGAGCTACTCCCGCAAGGTGCTTTCAAGCTTGCAGTCCCGAGCATTCTCTACTCGGGGCATCTCATTTAAGATCGAGGTGGGCCGGGGAGGATTCGAACCTCCGAAGGCATAAGCCGGCAGATTTACAGTCTGCTGCGTTTGGCCACTTCGCTACCGACCCGAGGAGCTACTCGGTGCTGATTCGACCAGTTGGTCAACTCGGCGTTGCGGTTTCCCTTCTAGATTCTGACGGCGGAAAAGTTGCCCGGGAGGGGGGCGAATTTCAAATGAAGAGGTGGAGCTTCCTGTATTCCGGTCTGCCTGGGTCGGTGTCCCTGGTCCCTCCCCCGGTGAACTCCGTCTTCGATGAGTGGTTGGAGGAGCCGATTCGTGACGCTGTTTCCTCCAATTCGAATCCCTGTATGAACGTCATCGCGACGATTCTGGCCTACACGGGCCTCGCGATCGCATCCACCGTCGTCGTCTGGAAGGGCAGTGAGTGGCTTGAATCATCCGCCGAGGAGTTGTCGGCGTATTACCAGCTTCCCCCTCTCGTGCAGGGGTCCGTTGTGCTCGCAGTCGGATCGAGCTTTCCTGAACTTTCGACCGCCGTGTTATCCGCCGCCCGGCACGGCGACTTTGAACTCGGCGTTGCGGCCGTCGTGGGCTCCGCCCTTTTCAACATTCTCATGATTCCGGCTCTCGCCGGCCTGTGGGCGGGGGAGCAGCTGGAGTCGACCCGCGATCTGATCTATAAGGAGACCCAGTTCTACCTCATCTCGATCGTCGTCCTCCTGCTGGTGTTCTCCTTCGCTGTCATCTACAACCCCCTCTCGGGAGATACGGTGGCCCAGATTGGGGGCGTGACGCGCGGCCTCGCCCTGCTTCCCCTCGCGCTCTACGTCGTGTACGTGTATTTACAATACCAGGACACACGGGATTATCAGCCCGAGGCCCCTCCCGCCGACATCTATCTTCCGAAACAGGCAGGATGGCTCGTAGGATCGCTACTGGTCATTCTCGTCGGGGTGGAAGGGCTCATTCAGTCGGCCGTGGCGTTCGGTGACATCTTCGGCACCCCAAGCTTTCTGTGGGGCATTACGGTCGTTGCAGCCGGCACCTCCGTGCCAGATGCCTTTGTCAGCATCCGGGCGTCTCGGTCCGGCAGTTCCGTTACAAGCGTGGCCAATGTGCTGGGCAGCAATATCTTCGATCTCCTCGTCTGCATCCCTGCCGGGGCTCTCGTCGCCGGTACGGTCGCCATCAACTACTCTGTGGGGATGCCCATGATGGGGGTGCTTTCTCTCGCCACCCTCGTCGTTCTCCTTACAATGCGGTCGGAAATGGTGTTGACCACGCTCGAGGCCTGGGGGCTCATCGCCCTGTACTTGGCATTCGTGGTATGGATGGGGGCCGAGACGGTGGGGACCGTCGATCTGATCCCAAACCTTCCCCCTCCCGGCCCGTAACGTGTCCCCATTAGCGGTCGCGCCGTTGGGACCGGGGCCTACTACTCGTCGTCAAAGTCAAGGGCCGCAGAATTGATGCAATACCGTTGTCCTGTAGGCTCTGGGCCGTCCTCAAAGAGATGCCCAAGGTGGGCCCCGCAGTCGTCGCACACCACCTCGGTCCGGCGCATCCCGAGGCTGTGGTCGGACTTCAGCTCGACGTTTCCCTCTTCCACCACATCGTAGAAGCTAGGCCAGCCGCTGCCAGACTCAAACTTGGTGTCGGAGTCGAAGAGGGGGGTTTCGCAAACCACACAGCGGTATAGGCCGTCGCCCTTGTGGTCCCAGTACTTTCCACTGAAGGGTTTCTCCGTGCCCGCCTCTTGGGTGACATGGTACTGCTCTTCGGTCAGCTCATCACGGAGTGTGTCATTGGACGGACGGAGCGGATCAATTTCAGCCATGGTGGGGGATGCTGTTCTGAAACGTATTAATCTAGTGTACGACCGGTGGGACTCAAGAACCGGAGGCACCGCCGGTTCCGGAGGCGTGATCTTCCTCCGGCTCGCCTCCCTCTTCAATTACCTCGGCCTCGTCGGGCTCGTGCTCGTCCACTGACCCATTCTCCTCAGACGCGACTTCGCCGTTGGTGCCGTTGGTCGTAGGCATGTGGCCGATCTCGTCGGTATCTCCGTTCACAAGGTTGAGGACGTCCTTGCCGGGCACTTCTTCCCGTTCGATGAGCATCTCGGCCAGCTGGTCGAAGGCCTCGCGGTGCTCGGTCAAGGTATCGACGGCCCGCTGGAAAGCATCTTCGGAGATGCGGCGGATTTCCTCGTCCACCTCTCGGGCCGTGTCGTCACTGTACTCGCGTCCCTTGGCAATCTCGTCGCCGAGGAACACATTTCCCTGATCTTCCCCCAGGGAGATGTGCTTGAACTGGTCCCCCATTCCCCAGTCGAGAACCATCTTTCGTGCCATCTTCCGCACCTGCTTGAGGTCGTTCTCGGCGCCACTCGTCGCGGTGTCGAAGATCAGCTCCTCCGCCGCACGGCCGCCCATGATGACGGCCAGGCGATCCAGGATGTAGTCGAGCCGATAGAGGTACTTGTCCTTTTCTGGCAGTTGCTGGGTCACTCCCATGGCCTTCCCCCGAGGCACAATGGTCACCTTGTGCACCGGGTCGGCGTTGGGGAGAACCGCCCCGACGATGGCGTGGCCAGCCTCGTGGTAGGCCAGGAGCCGCTTCTCCTCATCGTCCAGCACCATGCCGTCACGCTTGAGGCCCATCATGACCTTGTCTCGCGCTTCCTCAATGTCGCTGTACCGAATGGACTCGTGCTCGTAGCGCCCGGCCAGGAGTGCCGCCTCGTTGAGTAGATTTTCGAGGTCTGCCCCACTGAATCCAGGCGTGCTGCGCGCGATCTCCTCAAGATCCACGTCGTCGTTCAGCGGCTTATTCCGGGCGTGGATCTTCAGAATCTCGTGGCGGGACTGCTTCGTGGGCAGGTCCACAGTGATCTGTCGGTCAAAGCGGCCGGGCCGCGTGAGGGCCGAGTCAAGAATGTCGGGCCGGTTTGTGGCCGCCATCACGATCACGCCTTCGTTCTCTTCGAAGCCGTCGAGCTCCGACAGCAACTGGTTGAGGGTCTGCTCCCGCTCGTCGTTGCCGCCCCCGAGGCCCGCCCCCCGCTTGCGGCCAATGGAGTCAAGCTCGTCGATGAAGATGATGGCCGGAGACGTTTCCTTTGCCTCGCTGAACATATCCCGGACGCGAGAGGCCCCAACGCCCACAAACATCTCCATGAAGTCGGATCCCGACACGCTGAAGAACGGGGCGTTCGCCTCACCGGCCACCGCCCGGGCAAGCAGTGTCTTGCCGGTTCCCGGCGGGCCTACCAAGAGGACCCCCTTCGGCACCTTGCCCCCGAGCCCCTCAAATCGCTTCGGGTTCTTCAAGAACTTGATGATCTCGCGGAGCTCCTCCTTCGCGCTGTCGGCACCGGCCACGTCGTCAAACGTGGTGTCCTCCTCGTCCTTATCGTAGAGCTCTGCCTTGCTCTGCCGGACCGAGAACAGCCCCTGGCCCTGTGACTGCATTCGACGGAGGAAGATGTACCCCACTCCGAACAGGAGGAGAACGGGCAGGAGTCCCATGATGACCAGCCCCCATGGGAAGCTGCTCTCGGGCTTCGTCACCACGTTCACCCCTTGTGACTCAAGTAGGTCCATGAGCTGCTCGTCCCCGAACGAAGGGAGGTAGGTCACAAAGTTTTGATACTCGACCGTATTTCCCTGTTCGGTACGGGTGGCCTGGGACTGCAGCTTGCCGTTGATGGCGTTGCCCTCCACCTCCACGCGCTCCACATTTTCCTGCTGCAGCTGCGTGCGGAACTCGCTGTAGCTAATGCGCTGGCCCCCCGACGCCCCCATGCCAAAGTAGGTGTATGCCCATAGGGCAAGCAGTGTCCCGGCAACGACCCAGACGATGAGGCGCCCACGGCTAGTTCCTGAGGGCCCTCCTCCGGGCAGCCCGGATCCGTTCTGATCGTTATTCTGAGAAGTTTGGTCAGCCACGTCGACTCAGTCAATTAGGAATGATCATCGAGGGCTCCCTGGCACGGGGACGTTGCCCAGAGCGCAAGGGTAGACCCAGAACATCAAGCGTCTCCTCATACACCCGTGGGTATGGATTGTGTCCCACCACAGGCCTGTAGGGAATGTTCTTTCATTCAGAGAATGTACGTTACACAGACGTTTCGGGGATGGGTCCGGAGATATCGGTTGCTTCTATTCCACGGTGAAGATTATTGTGTAAGCCCTTTCACCTCCTTCTCTTTTCGTTCACCGGTCCCATTTTCCCTCATGTCCACTGACATGTCGCACCCCTCTAACTCGTTTCCGTTCGGCCAAGATGTCGTGTGGCGCCCCGACCCGGACGTCGTCGCTGACTCAAATTTGCGACAGTTCATGGATCAACACGACCTGGCGGACCTCTCGGCCCTCCGAGCACGGGCCGCCTCGGACGTCGCCTGGTTCTGGGACGCGGTGCTCGACGACCTGGACATTGAATTTTACGATCCGTACGACCAAATCGTCGACCTCTCGGCGGGCATTGAGCGGCCCTCCTGGTGCGTAAACGGGAAGATGAACATTGTCCACAACCTCCTCGACAGGTGGCAGGGCACGCCCGTGGAGGACCGCGCGGCGCTGCGCTGGGAGGGCGAGGACGGGACCACGAAGACGCTGACGTACGGCGAGCTTCACCGGCGCGTCTGTCGCTGTGCAAACGCGCTGCGGGAGATGGGGCTCGGGACGGGCGACCGAATTGGCTTGTACATGCCCATGACCCCGGAGATCGTCATTGCATTCCTGGCGATCGCAAAAATTGGGGGGGTGCTGCTGCCTCTCTTCAGTGGGTACGGGGTCGGGGCACTGGTCACCCGGCTCCAAGGGGCGGAGGCGCAAGCCCTCTTCACGGCCGACGGCTTTGCGCGCCGAGGTCGTCCCATCGAGATGAAAGAAACCGCGGACGCGGCCGTCGAGCAGTGCCCCACGGTCGAACACGTCATCGTCCGTCGTCACCTCGGGCGGGATGACACGCCCATGACGACCGGGCGCGACCGCTTCTGGGACGATTTCGTGGCGGGGCACGATCCGGAGGCCCGCACGGCCCGCACCAGCGCCGACGACGTGGTCATGGTCATCTACACGAGCGGCACCACCGGGCCGCCGAAGGGGACGGTACACACCCACTGCGGCTTTCCCATCAAGGGCGCGCAGGACATGTACCACCCGATGGACCTGAAGCCGGGAGAGACGATGTACTGGATGAGTGACATGGGATGGATGATGGGCCCGTGGCTCGTCTTCGGCACGCTCACGGTGGGGGCGACCATGGTGCTCTACGACGGAGCCCCCGATCACCCTGACCCTGGACGCCTCTGGCGAATGGTAGACGACCACGAGGTGACCCACCTCGGCGTCTCCCCCACCCTCATTCGTGCCCTCAAGACGCACGGCGACGCGCCCGTGACAGCGTCCAATCGGTCGAGCCTCCGCGCCATCGGTTCCACCGGCAGTCCTTGGGACCCCGAGTCCTGGTCGTGGTGCTTCGAAACGGTGCTCGACGGCGAGAGGCCGATTCTTAACTACTCCGGCGGCACCGAGATCTCCGGCGGCATCCTCTGTGGCAACTTCCTGGAGCCCCTCAAGCCCGCCGCATTCTCCGGCCCAGTCCCCGGCATGGACGCCGACGTCGTGGACGCGGACGGCACGCCGGTCCGGGAGGAGGTCGGCGAGCTCGTCCTGCGGGCGCCCTGGATCGGCATGACGCGCGGCTTCTGGGGCGACGACGACCGCTACCACGAGGCGTACTGGGATCGGCTCGACGACGTATGGGTGCACGGCGACTTTGCGGCCGTCGACGAAGACGGGCTCTGGTACATCCTGGGCCGCTCAGACGATACGATTAACGTGGCCGGCAAGCGCCTCGGCCCGGCCGAGATTGAGGCGCTTCTCAACGCCCACGAGGCGGTCGCCGAGAGCGCGGCCATCGGCGTGCCACACGACGTGAAGGGTTCTGAGATCGTCGCCTTCGTGATGCTGGAGCCGGACCACGCCGAAACCGCGGCCCTCCGCGAGGAGCTGATGCAGGTCGTCGTGGACGAGATGGGCAAGCCCTTGAAGCCGCGTGAGATTCGCTTCACCGACGCCCTGCCCAAGACGCGCAACGCCAAGGTCATGCGGCGCGTAATCCGGGCGGCGTACCTGGGAGAAGAGCTCGGCGATACGTCAAGCCTGGAAGACCCGAGCACCGTCGAGGCCATCCAGGAGGCGCGGTAGGATCCCCCCTACTTCTGCGCCTCGCCTGGCCCACAGACAAACATCCCCCATTTCTCGCCATTGAACAGTGTACGAACTCGTAAAGGAACGATGAATCCAATCCGATATGTGGGTGCGTCTCGTTGCGCTCCTGGCCGTCTTGACGTGTGTGCCTGGGGGCGCGTCGGGCCAGTCCACCGGCGTCATTGAAGGACGGGTGCTCGACGCCGACTCGAATGCGCCACTCCCCCGCACCCACGTCTTCGTAGTGGAGTCAATGCACGGCACCGTGACCGATTCAAGCGGGCGGTTTCGGCTGGAGGGCGTCCGCCTGGGCTCGAAGCGGCTGTACGTGTCGCGGGTGGGACACGAGCGGCGTGCGCTCTCCCTCCGGCCCGCCCCCGATCGTCCCTTGACCGTGACCGTGCGCCTCGACGACAAGGTGCTCGATTCACCGCCGGTCACGGTCTCGGCGGAGCGCGACGACGAGTGGTACGAGCGTCTGGACCACTTCAGGCGTCTGTTCATCGGGCGCTCGGACCTAGCAGAGGACTGCACGCTCGTGAACCCCGAGGTCCTCCGCTTCGACGATAAGTGGTGGGGTCGGTTCGAGGCGTGGGCCGAGAAGCCGGTGGTCATCGAAAACCGGGCCTTGGGCTACCGCCTCACCTACTTCCTGAAGGAATTCGAAGAGCGGGGGTCGGTGGTGCGGTGGGACGGCGAGCCGCTCTTTGAGGCCCTCACGCCGACGGACTCTGCGGAGGCCGCCCGGTGGCGGCAAAACCGACTGGGGGCCTATCGAGGGTCCCTCCGTCACTTCCTCCGTGCCCTCATGAGTGACCGGCTCGACGCGGAGCACTTTGACCTCTACCGCCTGCCTCGGGCGTCCGCCGTCCGCCGCACTGCGCGCGCCGATCGCTTCCCCACGAGCCGCGATCGCATTCTGGAGGCCGGCCCCGACTCCACCTATCTCCTCAACGCTCACGATCGGCTGGAGGTGGTCTATCACGGGAGGCCGGAACGCAAGGCGTACCTTGAATGGGCCGACCTGCGCCGGCGCACGCCTCGGGACCACCAGACGTCCCGGATCGAAATCAATGAACGGCCTCTCCACGTCGACCCGTCCGGCGAAATTATGGAGCCCTACGGGGCCACGCTCTACCAGTATTTTGCCTTCACCGCCCGGATGGCTCAGCGCCTGCCTCGTGGGTATGAACCGCCGCGGTAGCGCGGCCGGTCCCTCAGCTGGCCCAGAAGGCATTTTCGTAGTGGTGAACCTCCGGTGCCCGGTCGGTCAGCATGACCGTCACGACGTCGAAGCGGGCCGGAGCCCCCTCGGACGCATGCTCGTGGAGGTAGCCTCGGGCCGCGTGGTGCAGTGCCTCTCGTTTCTGTGCGGTGATCGAGGCTTCCGGCGCCCCAAATCCCGTCCCGCTCCGGGTCTTTACTTCCACGAAAACGTACTCCGTATCCGCACCGGGCCTCCGACACACCAGATCCAACTCGTTGCGTTCATAGCGGTAGTTGCGCTCCAATATCTCATAGCCGGCCTCGTCGAGATGGGTGGCGGCGATCTCTTCCCCGCGGTCTCCAATGTCGTTGGTCGTTGCCATGACGGACAGGGGAGCATCCCATCAGGAGGAGTCGGGAGAGGTGGTGGTGTCCTCGGACTCGCCCAGCCGGCGCGCCACGGCGAGCAGCTGCTCGATCTGATCGACATCTCTGTTGCGGACGAGCGGCAGAAGGGCCTCGGAGGCGCCCTCGAGCACGTTCAGGAGGTCGATGAGGTCGGCAAAGCGGTGGTGGAGCGCCTGTTCGGGCCCTGGATGGCCTTCGAGCGGCTCGCCGTCCTCGACCAGCAGATCGGTACACTCCTGGAGACGCGATCGGACGGGATGAATCTCCCGACGCTCACGTTCTTCGATGATGCATGCGGCAATCCGCCACACATCGGTCTCTGCCCGGTAGTAGTCCTTGCGCGAGCCCGGACGGTGCGTTTTGTCCGCAAGGTTCCAGTCCACGAGCGACCGGAGATTCATGTTGGCGCTGCCCCGGCTCACGTCCAGACACGCCATAACCTCGTCGGTGCTGAGGGGCCGCGCCGCGCAGTAGAGCAGCGCGTGAATCCTCGCCCTGGTGCGGTTGATCCCCCACGCCGACGCCATCTCCCCCCAAAGGGAGACAAATCGGTCGACGGCGACTCGGGCCTTGGAGTCGCGGTGAAGGTCCAGGAGATCAAGCCCGGACGGCTCGGGGGATGACATGGATGAGGCTGTGTTGTTGGCAGCCCGGTTTTCTGGGGGAATGCCCACCAGCGTGATGAAGCCAACTCCTAAATCCCTCCGAATTGTTTCTCTCAGGCGGGGCGGGTCTACACATCACGGTTCACGGTTCGTATGCTCATGTCCCATCACTGAGATGCGCTACACCTGCCGTCGCACTCACGAAGCACTTTTCCACATCATTCGAGGCCCATGTCCGCCCCCGCCCCCCTCTCGCCCCCCATCGTCACCCTCACAACGGACTTCGGCACGGAAGATGCGTATGTGCCGTCGATGAAGGGGACGATGCTCTCCATCTGCTCGGACGCACGACTCGTGGACGTGACCCACGAGATCAGCCCACAGGACGTCATGGAGGCGGCCTTCGTGCTGCAGTCGGCCCGCCCCTACTTTCCCGACGGCGCCGTGCACCTGGTGGTGGTGGATCCAGGGGTGGGCACGGAGCGACGCGCCGTGGCCCTCCGCGCCGAGGGGCAGTGGTTTGTGGGCCCCGACAACGGCGTCTTTCCACTCGTGCTGGATCAGGCGTCGCCAGACGCCATCGTAGAGCTCGACGATCCGACCTTTTGGCGGGACGAATCGCCAAGCACGACGTTTCACGGCCGCGATATTTTCGCTCCCGCCGCGGCCCACCTCGCCGACGGCCGGTCCGTGGACGCCCTCGGGACGTCGATCGACACGCTCGAACCGCTCCGCTGGGCCCGTCCGTCGACCGGTGCCCAAACGGTGCAGGGCTGGGTGGTGCATGTGGACCACTTCGGCAACTGCATCACGAACATCCGGCGCCCGGCGATGGCCGAGGCCGCCGGCCTAGAGGAGCGAAATCCACCGCTCGACGCCTTTCCGCCCCTCAAAACCTATGCGGGCAACACGACCCTGCAGGCCCTCCACCCGACGTACGGGGCCGTGCCAGAGGGCGACCCGCTCTTGCTTTTTGGAAGCACGGGCTACCTGGAGATCGCGGCCAATGGGGGGAACGGCGCCGAACTACTGGACATACGAAAGGGCGATTCCATAAAAATTGTCTTCCAGGGGCCGTCTGAATAGTCCTGGTCTTCGGTTGCGTCCTCTACGCCCCAGGTACTTTTTCCCATGGCGCTCGCGTCTACGTCCCCCGACCCACCCTCTCCCCTGAAGAACCTGGAGGCCCTCTACCCACTCGCCTGCACGCTGGTGGGCGACGAGGCCGCTCCGTCCCTTCTCGTCCGGGTTTACGAACGGGTGGCCGACGCGCCACCGGACGAACGCCCCGATACCCCGGAGGACTGGCTCGCTCTGCTCCTTCGGGAGGCCCCAGAACAGGGCCAGCCCCCCGGCGGCCCGGAAGCATCCAACCCCTCGGCCACTCCGGATGCGGGGTCACTTCGACGCGACACCGCAGAGCGCCTCGCCCGCAACACCATGCCTGTCGCGCTCGCAACGTGCTCGACTGCAGAGCGATTTGTTCTCGCCCTGAACGCGTCCCGACTGTCCGAGGCGCCCCGATCCGCCCGGCTTCCCTTGCTTTTTGACGCCCCCCTTCCTACCGACCCGTCCGCGTTGCTAAGAGAAAAACTACGGGCGGTGCTCTCGGCCCCCGAGGCCGACCTGATCGACGAGACCCTCTCCGACGCGGAGCTGCAGGGAGCCCTGCGCAACGTGCTCCGGGATCACTTTGCCCCAGTGCCCAGCTCCCTCCGCGCTCGTCTCCGTGCCGTCCTGCGGTCGTCTTCCTCCGCGGCGGACGAGGAAGAGGAGGACGAGGATGCCCCCGGAGCGAACCCCTCTGCGGCGGTCGACACGTCGGGCCGTCTGCTCGGCCGGCTTCCATCGCGGCCGAAGCCCCGCACTCTACTGGTTGTCCTTTTGATGGGGGTCCTCGTCCTCGGTGGGGGACTCGGGGTGTCATACCTGACAGGGTCCTCGTCGGCCTCTTCCCCGATGCCCCCAACCCTCACGGCCTTTTCCGCGGGGCAGGCCGGGGCCGTGACGACCGAGCTCGCGACCACACAGCCGGCCGAGGCGGAGGCCTACCTGGACTCAACGTGGGGCCGCCAGGTGCGCCTGCCCTCCATTGAAAACGCACAGCTGCAGGGCGTCGGGCAGCTCCGGGCGTCCGGCAACACCGAGATTCCCGTCGTGCTGTACACGGACGACGATGATGCACGCATCGCTGCGTTCGTGTACAGCTACGCCCTCGTCGACCGGCTCGACGACACCGCGACCCTGGACACGCAGGTCCGATCTCAGCTGGCCCAGCGCAACCAGTTCGTCGCCGACGGGCAGACCGCCGGGCCCGGCCTCTTGTGGCGCGATCGGGCCAACATCTTCGTCGTCGTCTCGCCTACCCTCTCCTCCGACACGCTCCGGGCACGGGTACAGCCGTAGACACTACCCTGCACCCGCCGCCGGAATCTCGATGCGGAAGGTCGATCCCTCTCCGACCGTCGACGACACGAGTTCAAGGCGTCCGCCGTGGTAGCTTTCGATCACGCGGCGGGCGAGGCTCAGGCCCAGTCCCCAGCCGCGCTTCTTGGTGCTGTACCCCGGTCGGAAAATGTTATTCCACTGCTGTCCCTCGATCCCACGCCCCGTATCTTCGACCTCGATAAAGACCTGTCCCTCTTCCTCCCACGCCGTCACCGCGATGCGGCCCTCCGCGTCCTCAATCGCGTCGAGGGCATTCTTGAGGAGGTTCTCGAGCACCCACGCGAACAGCTCCTCGTTGGCCTCGGCCCGCACCCGCCCGGGCAGGTCCACGGTTAGCGCGATGGACTGGCCCTGTTGAGGAATGCGCCGGCGGAGGTAGCTCGCCGTCTGCTCGATGATTGGCACCAAGTCACAGCGTTCCAGCTTCGGCTGCGAACCGATGTCCGAGAACCGATCCGCAACCCGCTGGAGCCGCTCCACGTCGTTTTCGATCTCCGTCAGGGCCCGCTCACGCTTGTCCTCCGACAGGTTGGGCGTGCGCAGCATCTGAATCCACCCCATGAGGCTAGACAGGGGCGTCCCGAGCTGGTGGGCCGCCTCCCGGGCCATCCCCATCCAGAGGCTGCTCTGCTCGCTGCGGCGGATGTAGGAGAAGCCAAAGTAGCCCACCATCACGAACAACCCGACGAACACCAGCTGCACCCACGGAAACACACGTAGCTCCGTGATGAGGGCCGACTCGTCGTAGAACACGTACTGGGTGAGCCGATCCGAAGAGGTGCCTGTCTCCTCCCCTGGAGTGCCGGACACATCGATCCGAACCGGGATCGGCTCGAAGGCCGACCGCATGTCGTCCAGTTTATCTCGCAGCTGTTTCTGTACCCCTGGGGACCCGTCCACGGGAAGCGCCGCGGTGGTGTCTGGCACCCCTACATTCTGCCAGCTCAGCGGCCGTCGACGCGTCGAGTCGGTGATGATGGCCGGCACCTCGAACTGGTCCGGCTGCAGGATTTCGTTCAGGATGAAGTTGAACTCCCGCGTGGGCGGCATGGCCCGGGCCCAGTCGACCGCCTCCTGCAGGGCGGCCACCTGTTCAGCGGAGAGGGTGTCGCCGGCGGGACGGGCCTTCAGGGACTGCAGAAGCGAGTCGAGCCGGCGGAACTCTTCCCGATGCGGATTCGACGCCTGCTGGGTCTGCACGACCTGCTCCAGCCCATCGGCCCAGAGCTGGATGACCGCCTGCTCACGCTCCTGCAACCGATCGACGAGCCGCTGGGTGTACCAGAGCGACGCCAGGGCAATCCCCACGGCAAAGACGATGAGGCCGAGCTTGAGTTGGACCGACCACCGATAGGCGTCCATGGCACCGCGGGGTTGTGTACGTATGAGTCCACCGCGAGGGACGAACGTACGAACCGGGTCCTCCCCACGGCGAGCACTCCCCGCCGATCTGGGGACTCAGGCCGCGGCCATCGGCTGCACGTCCGTAATGATCTGGCTGCGGCGCGGTCCGTTTGAGACCAGCCCAATCTCCACGTCGAGGTAGTTCTCGATGAAGGCGAGGTAGTCTTGGGCCGCTCGGGGAAGGTCGTCGACATGACGCACCTCCGAAATGTCGGCCTCCCATCCGGGCAGGGTTTCGTACTGGGGCTCCACGCGGGTGAGGTTCTGCGGCTCGCTCGGGAAGCGCCGAGAGGTCTTGCCGTCGTACTGGTACTCCGTGCACACCTTCAGCTCGTCAATCCCGGAGAGGACGTCGAGCTTGGTCAGGGCCAGCTCGTTGAAGCCGTTCACCATGCAGGTGTAGCGCAGGGCCACGAGGTCGAGCCAGCCGCACCGGCGGGGACGGCCCGTGGTGGCCCCAAATTCGCCGCCCTTCTCCCGCAGCGCCTCTCCGACCTCCCCGTCGAGCTCTGTGGGGAAGGGCCCGTTGCCGACGCGCGTGCAGTACGCCTTCGCGATGCCCAGAACGCGATCGATCTCGGTGGGCGCGATCCCGAGCCCGGTGCAGCACCCGCCGGCCGTGGGGTGGCTGGAGGTGACGTACGGGTAGCTGCCAAAGTCGACGTCAAGGAGCGACCCCTGAGCCCCCTCGGCCAATACGCGGGCCCCGTCGTCGAGGGCGCGCGAGAGGTAGGCCGAGGTGTCGGTGACGTAGTCGTCGATCTTCTGGTCGAACTCGACATATTCTTCCACGATGCGGTCCACGTCCAGCGCCTCGGCGTCGTAGACGTCCCGGAGAATGGCGTTCTTCTCTTCGATGGAGCGGCGGAGTTTCCGGCGCAGCACATCCTCATCGAGCAGATCGACCACCCGGATGCCGGTGCGGGCGAACTTGTCGGTGTACGCGGGCCCGATGCCCCGTCCCGTGGTCCCAATTTCGTCGTCGTCGGACGCGGAGGCTCGGTCCTCTTCCTGTGCCGCCTCGATCGCCTTGTGGTACGGCATGATGAGGTGGGCGTTGTGGGAGATCTTCAGCCGCCCCTCCACGTCGATGCCCAGCGACTCAATCTTTTCGATCTCCTCCAGGACCGCCTTCGGGTCCAGCACCACGCCATTCCCGATGACGCAGGTGACCCCTTCGTGGAAGATGCCGCTCGGCACGAGGTGAAGGACAAATTCTTCGGTCTCGCCCTCCTCGTCCCATACGATGGTGTGGCCGGCGTTGGCGCCGCCCTGGTAGCGGGCCACAATGTCCACGTCCGGGCTCAGAAGGTCCACAATTTTCCCCTTCCCCTCATCGCCCCACTGGCTTCCAATTACGACAGATACTGGCATGGCAAACGGTATCGATTAAAAAGCAAGTCGGTGTTGTCGTCTGCGCTGCCCCCCTTACGCTGCGCTCCCTTCGAGACGACGGTTCAATTCCACGATCGTGGGCGAGGCGACGAAGATCGACGAGTACGTTCCGATGACGACCCCGACGATGAGGGCGAACGAGAAGCCCCGCAGCACCTCGCCCCCGAAGACAAACAGAATCGTGACCACGATGAGAGTGGTTAGGGAGGTCACGACGGTTCGGCTCAGCGTCGCGTTGATCGACCGGTTTACGATCTCGTCGAAGGCCTCCGTCTTAAACAGATTGACGTACTCTCGCACGCGATCGAAAACCACGACCGTGTCGTTCAGCGAATATCCCACAATCGTGAGGAACGCGGCGATAAGGGACTGATCAATCTGGAGAGAAAACGGGGCGATGCCGGCCAGGACCGAGAAGATTCCGAGCGTAATCGTCACGTCGTGCACCAGGGCCGCCACGGCCCCAAGGCTGTAGCGCCACTCAAAGCGCACCATGATGTAGAGGAACACGACGAGCAGGGCCCCCAGCACGGCGTAGATGGCCCCCCGCTTCAGGTCCTCCGCGAAGCGCGGCCCCACCACGTTGGTGCTCTCGATTATGATGTCGCGCCCCGAAAACTGCGCGCCAAGTGCCGACAGCACCTGGTTCTCCATCGTCGTAATGTCTCCCTTCTTCGAAATTCGGACCAGGTGGCCGACGTCCCCAAACCGTTTCACCTCCGGCTCCTCCTCAAATGATTCTGTGAGGGCGGACCGGACGTCGACGGTTTTCAGGTCCGTCGTGTTGCCCACAACAAACTCCATCCCCCCGCGGAAGTCAATGCCCAGGGCGAGCCCCTTCGTGAGCAACGAGAGGATACTGATCGCAAGCAACGTCCCCGAGATGATATAGCCAATGCGGCGGTTCGGGATGAGACTGTAGTCGGCGTTTTCGAAAAGACGCATGGTAATCCGTCGTTGAAGAAAAATCCCGTCGTGATGACAGCCTGGTGTGGGGGCGGCGCCCTACCCGTAACTCACCTGCATTCGGCGTTCCTCGACCATGTAGTCGAAGACGATGCGGGTGACGATGATGGCCGTGAAGAGCGAGGCGAGAATCCCGGCCATGAGCGTAACGGCAAAGCCCTTGATCGGGCCGACGCCGAAGGAGTACAGAATGACGCCGACGAAGAAGGTCGTGATGTTGGCGTCGAGGATGGCGCTCAGAGACTGCTCGTAGCCGGCATTGATCGCGGCACGGAGGGTCTTGCCGGTGGCCTGCTCCTCACGCACCCGGTCGTAGATGAGCACGTTGGCATCCACGGCCATACCGATCGTGAGGACGATCCCGGCGATGCCGGGCAGGGTCAGGGTGGCACCGAACCCGGCGAGGATGCCCATGATGAGAATCAGGTTCAGCAGCAACGCAATGTCGGCCACGACCCCGGCCGTGCGGTAGTACATGATCATGAAGAGCACGACCAGAAGAAACCCAGCCACGACGGAAATAAAGCCGGCCCGCGTGGACTCCTCCCCGAGGCTCGGTCCGACCGTGCGCTCCGAAATAATGTTCAGGTCCGTCTGGAGCCGGCCCGACTGCAGGACGGTGACGATGTCCGAGGCCTCCTGCCGCGAATCAAGCCCGGTAATCTCTGTGCGCCCCCCGGAAATTCGGCTCTGGATGTTCGGGCTCGAGTACACGACGTCGTCGAGGACGATCGACACGCGGTTTCCGATGTTCGCCGCTGTAATCCGGTCCCAGCGTCGCGCGCCGTCCGAGTTCATGGTGATGGAAACCTTCGGGTCATTTGTCTGCCGGTCGAACTGAACCGACGCCTCCGTGACCACCTCGCCGGTGAGCTCCGGCTCCGCCCGGACGGCCAAAAGGTGAAATGCCTCGCGCCCGTCCTCGGTGGTCAGCACGGGACTGGCCGTCCACATCGGCTCGACCCCAGGGGGCATCATCTTCTGAACCGACGGGTCCTGGAGAAGCTCGTTCACCCGCGACGTGTCGGACGCGAAGGCCCGCCCGATGACCGGCTGGTCCTGTCCGGGCATGGGTTGCATCGCGGCCAGAAGCGAATTCTGGGGCCCCGTCTGCACCCCCTCCCCGGGCTCCGTGAGAGCCGTTCCCTGCTGCCCCCCGGATGCCTCCTGCCCCGACGCCGCCGCAATCTCGGTGCCCTGCGTCACTTCGGACGTGTCGGTCGAGGCCTCCATCGCGGCCGTATCGGCGGCCTGGGCCTCCGCAATGCGGGCGGAGTCCTCCGCGGTCGGCTCGTAGTACTCGATGATGCGCTGTACCGACTCCCCCAACTGCTGAGGATTCGCCATCAGGTGAAAGGTGAGCTGCGAGGCGCTCTCCAGCAGGTCCCGGACGCGCTCTCGCTCACTCACCCCCGGAAGCTCCACCACAATTCGCTCGTCGCCCTGTCGCTGAATGGACGGCTCCGTCACCCCGTACTGGTTGACACGGTTTCGGACGACCTGAATGCCGTTCTGGACGGCCGCGTCCGCCTGGCTCTGCAGGTACTCCAGCACTTCGTCGTTCGAGGAGCGTCGCGTAATGTCCTCGCCCTGATTGCGGAAATACCGGGAGAGGCGGCCGTCCGGATTTTCGGCCTCAAACTCCTCAACGAACGCCTCCACGACCGACACATTCTCTTCTTCTGCGCGCTGCTCCGCCGCCCGGAGGGTCTGCTGAAAGGCCTCATCCTTGTTGACCGCCAACTGGTCGAGGAGATTTCCGACTTCCACCTCCAGCGTCACGTGCATTCCGCCCTGAAGGTCAAGCCCCAGGTTGAGGGAGCTTTCGTCCACCTGCTGAAGCCACTGGCGGTTCTCCTCCTGATACTCCACCCGCTCCCCCTCGGGCATGTTGTTCATTTTGTAGCTGACGTACAGGTTCTGCACCGAGGGAAAGAGGTAGAACCCGCACAGCCCGACGAAGAAGATCGTGAGTCCAACTTTAAAGCCGTTCCCCTGCATAGAAGACACTCGTTCAATTCAAGTAGAACCAGATTGAGAGACGGGCCCATCCGCCGTGCCGCTGCAACGGTCCACGAGGAGGGCCGACGTAGGCCTTCCCACGGGCGTCCCGTCGTAGGGGCCCCACGGGACGAGAGACGAAGGAACGACCCTACGGTCCCAACGGGCGGGACGCGACCAGCACACGGGCCAACCACCGGGCCTGAAGGGGAAGGAGAACGGCCCGCTCCGCCGGTGGGTCTTTGAGAATCCGAGACTGAGGACGGAGGGTGTCCCAGATGGGCCGCTGCTCTCGTCGCACACTGCGCCCCCTAGACACCGCCCATTGTGAGAACTGCTGGACGAGTCGGGCGAGCCTCCGGAACGGCAGCGCAACGAGCGCCGGGCAGGTCCAGAACAACAGAAAGAGACGCATGAAAAGGCTCGCCGTCCGGATTGGAGTTGACGGTTACCAAAAATAACAGGGTTGATGTAATTGTTTCCCCGATAGGTGCCGCGGCTTCTTCTCTCCTCCAAATTGTTGGGGGTTTCACCCGCCGGGGCCCCGCCCTCTTGTTACTTCTCCACCGAGTCGGCCACTTTGTGGAGCGCCTCATCCGGTCTTGTTCTCGTCGACCCTTACTCCCCATGCCGCCTTCCACCGAAGCGGATACGTTCCGCACCTACGATGGCCTCTCGCTCGCGACGCGACAGTGGATGCCGAGTGGGCCCCCGAAAGCACACGTTCTTCTGGTGCATGGCTACGCCGAGCACTGTGGCCGGTACGACCACGTCGCGGATGCCCTCGTGGGGCAGGGGGCCGCCGTCCATGCCTATGATCAACGGGGCCACGGGCGCTCGGAGGGACGGCAGGCCTACGTGGATCACTTTGAGCAGTACCTCGCAGACCTCGATGCGTTTCGGCTGCACGTCGCCCCCGAGGACGAAAAGCCGGTTGTTCTCTTCGGCCACAGCATGGGCGGGCTCGTCACGTTGCTCTACGTCTTGAACCGCCGTCCCGAGGTTCACGGTCTACTGCTCAGTGCCCCCGCCATCGAGGTGAACCCCGACCTCGCCCCGGTCTTACGCCGCACGGCTCAGGTCCTCGGCCGCTTCGCTCCCACCCTGCCAACCGTGCGCTCCCCGCAGGGATCAATCTCTCGGGATCCGGCGGTCCTAGAAGACGCAATGAACGACCCACTCAACTACCACGGGCGCACCCTCGCCCGCACCGGCGCCGAACTCTTGCGGGCCGGGAACGAGGCCCAGCATCGCCTCCATGAGCTGACGACCCCGTTTCTCGTGTTTCACGGCACGGCGGATCCCCTCGTCTCACCCACCGGAAGCCGACATCTACACGAGCAGGCCTCCGCCCCCGACAAGACCCTCAAGCTCTACGACGGCCTCTACCACGAGACCCTCAACGAGCCGGAGCGCGAACACGTTCTCGGAGACGTGAGCACCTGGCTCGCAGAACGGTTGCCTACCGATCCGACCCCGTAAGGAGGCCGAACGTCACCTGCACCTGGGCCGAGACTTCAATTTCCCCAGCGGCATATGCCTCCGGCTCTTCCTGACCGGTGCTGGTGGTCTTGGCCATCTCCATACGGGCCACCCGGGGCTGGGGACGCACGAAGTCGAAGCTTTGCTCGTTGATGGTCCGCACGGCCCCGAGCCGGGCGTCGAGCGTCTCCGAGAGGAGGCGGGCCTTCTCACGGGCCGCCCGGGCCGCCTCGCGCAGTGCCTCGTTGCGGAACTGCGTCCGATCGCTCAGCTGATAGTCAATATTGTCCACCCGGTTCGCCCCGCTGTTTACGATGTCGGCCACGAGCTGAGGAAGCAGTTCCAGTCGATCGAGCTCGACCACCACCTGACGGGTGGCCTCGTAGCCCACCCGCTCGCGTTGGTTTTTCTCGTCGTTGTACTCGTACCGGGGCTGGAGGCGGAGGCGCTCCATGCGCATCTTTTCGTCCGGGACGTCGAGGGCGCGCACCGCGTTGAGGGCGTCTTTGGCACTGGAGGCGTTCTGGCTGCGGGCCTGCTCGGCCGTCGCCGCCCGCGTGACCACCCCGAACCGAACGACGGCCTGGTCGGGCTGCGCTGTGACGGTGCCCTCCCCGCTCACGGACACGGTCGATCGGTCGTCGTCCTGCGCGGCGACGGGTCCCGCCACGGCAAAAAAGGCCGCAAAGACGACGAGCCAGAAGGAGCGGACGTGACAAGACATCGGAGAAAGGGGCTGGATGAGAACAACGCAGATGACACTCGGGTCTTCAGAACGGGTCGGCGACCAGAATTCGTACTACTGTTCTTGCACCTGTTACAGGTCCAGCAGGCCCGCGGGCCATGTGCCCTCGACTTTTTCTACCTCTTACGGGTGCAGGCGCGCAATCGTCCGCGGGAAGGGAATGGTCTCACGCACGTGGTCGCGGCCGGTAATCCAGGAGACCGTCCGCTCCAGGCCCAGCCCGAATCCGCTGTGGGGCACTGAGCCGAACTTGCGTAGGTCGAGGTACCAGTCGAACACCTCCTCCGGCAGGTCATGCGCCTCGATCTGCTCCTTCAGGAAGTCGAGGTCCGTCGCCCGCTCGCCCCCGCCAATGATCTCGCCGTAGCCCTCCGGCGCGAGCACGTCGATGCCCATCGCCAGGCGATCGTCGTCCGGGTCGCGCTTCATGTAGAAGGCCTTGATCTCGGCGGGGAATCGGTGCACGATGACGGGACGATCAAAGTGCCACGTGAGCACCGTCTCGTCGTCGCCGCCGAAGTCGGAGCCCCACTCAAACGTCTGCGCCGACTCCTTCCAGTCCGGCAGGTTGCGGAGGGCCTCCTCAATCTCGTCGACGCGCTTGTTGATCTCGATCTCGCGGGCGTCAATCTTGCGCTTCACGTGCTTCTTCGCCTGGCCGCGGCGCTTCTGGTTCTCCTCTTTCTCCTCCAGAAGCTCGGCCTTTTCCTCCTTTAGTGCCTCCATCCGGGCATCAATCATCTCGGCCGTCTCGTCGCTACGGAGCAGATCCACCGCCTCGTCGTAGCTGATTCGAGGGAACGGCGCTTCCACCTGTTCGAGGACGGACGTGTCCCGGTCCAGCGCCTCCAGCTCTTCCTCGCAGTCCTCTAGGACGGCCTGGACAATGTGGGCCACGAAGTCCTCCGCGAGTTGGGCATTCATCTCCAGATCGTAGAACGCCATCTCCGGCTCGATCATCCAAAACTCGGTGAGATGGCGCCGGGTGGCCGACTTCTCTGCCCGGAATGTGGGGCCGAACGTGTAGACTTTGCCGTAGGCCATGGCCATCGCCTCCCCGTGCAGCTGTCCGCTCTGGGTGAGGTAGGCGCTCTCGTCGTCGAAGTAGTCCAGGTCAAACAGCGTGGACGTCCCCTCCACAGCATTTCCCGTCAAGACGGGCGCGTCGGTCTGGAGGAACCCGCGCTCCTGGAAAAAATCGTGGATGGCCGTCTCGACACGGTTGCGGATGCGCATGACCGCCCACTGGCTCTCGCTCCGGAGCCACAGGTGGCGGTGCTCCATCAGAAAGTCGATTCCGTGCTCCTTCGGAGTGACGGGGTAGTCCCCCGACTCCCCGATCCGCTCGATGGCGTCCGCCTGCAGTTCGTACCCCCCTGGCGCGCGCTCGTCCGCACTCACGGAGCCGGTAATTTCGAGCGCGGCCTCCTGCCGCACGTCGTCGGCGACGGCCCAGCTGTCCTCGTCCACCGCGTCCTGCGGCACCACGCACTGCACGAAGCCGGAGCCGTCGCGCAGGATCAGGAACTTGATGCCCCCGGAGCCGCGCTGGTTGTGGAGCCAGCCCTTCAGGGTGACCGTCTCGTCGACGTGATCGGCGAGGTCCTCGATGCGGGTAAAGTCTTCGATGGTTCCGTCCTCGCGGTCGGGACTGAGCATCGGGGCGGAGGAGTCGGCGTCGGACATGCGTCGGAGAGGGATGGGTGAGAACGAGTGACGGACGAGACAGAGCACCGTGCGGACGAACGCACCGTCAACGTGATACATCGGCGCGGGCTGAGGTTCCTCCCCGTAACGGCCTTCGTCAGACGATCATCCACCGCACAAGCGCAGGGATGAGGGGCCACGCCACGACCAGATCGGCGAGGAAGGCATCGCGGGGCCGCGACGGGTCTAGTCCCCAGACCGTACCCCCCATGAGCAAGAGGCCCACGGCGTCAACCCCGATGAGCACCGGGGTCGTCGCGACAGTGGCCCACCCCAGGGCCCCGAGGGCCGCAACGAGGAGCCCACTCGTCGCCGTCCATTGCACCCGTCGCAGCGTCCACTGTGGCGCCCAGGGCGCAAGGCCGGCCTCGGTGTCGCCCCGACGGTCGCCCCAGTCCGCAAGCATCAGGTTGGGCAGGATGAACAGCGTACGGTACCCGAAGAACAAGAGCGCTTCGCTCCCGGCCGTAGATCCTGCCTCCATAAAAGGAAGCAATGCCCCACCGGCGGCCCAGGTCGTGGCGATGGCCCCCGGCTTTGCGAGCCCGACGAGCACAGGGCGCTCCCCCGCCCACGACCGGACGTGCAGGACCGCCACGCCCCCCAGTGCCGCCGTCCCCAGGAGCGTGGCCCACTCCAGGTACGGAAGCAGTGCTCCACCGACCGCGAGGAGCCCCCCCGTCTCGGTCGCCAGCCACCCCTGATGCGCCCGGATCCACGCCACCCGCTCCGGACGGTTGAGACGATCTTCGGGGGAGGCGCCCCACACCCGATCCGCCGCGTAGATTAGCGTGACGCCGCAAAAGCCCACGACCAGCAGCGGAAGGTCCATGGGCAGGCCGAAGAGGCCGTACGTGCCCGACATCAGCGCCACGGCGACGCCACCAACCGGGGCCGGGTCGTGGTACAGAGCGCCCATCAGTCCAAATCTCGATGGACCAACGGGACGTGATGGTGACATACGGCAGAAAGCGCGTCGTGGGTACCGCCCTGTGCACAGCGTGGGATTCTCAACGAAACCGTAAAGTCATACCTTGTTGTCCCCGCGCCCTTCCGATTCGCAAGGGCCCCCAACGAATTGTTCATGGCAATTCTCCCTCGAAACGATTAGCATGAACGTCGGCCGACACGGAAGCGCTTCCAAAAGCTGTTTTGTCTCTTGCCGGGTTTCCTTCCGCGGGAGGCACCGCTTGCACAGACTTCGCGGACCAATTCAACGCCACGATGCCTCTTCCCGATCACGTGACGTCTCACCTCCGTTCCCTCCAGCTCGCCCCCGACACGGTACACTACAACCTGAAGCGGCCCCGCCTCTACGAAGAGGCCCTCGACCGCAATGAGGGGCGGCTCGCCGCGGACGGCCCACTCGTGACCCGCACGGCCCCGTACACGGGCCGAAGCCCCAACGATCGATTCATCGTCCGCGACGCGTCGGTGGCCGACCAGATCAACTGGGGCGACGTGAACCAGCCCACGGACCGGGCTACGTTCAACCATCTCCACGGGCGGATGGCCGAGCACGCCGAGGGGCGTGACCTCTTTGTGCAGGATCTCCACGCCGGATGGGACGAGTCGTACCGCCTTCCCGTCCGCATCATCACCGAAAAGGCGTGGCACAGCCTGTTCGCACGCAACATGTTTGTGCGGCCGGACGGCCCCGTGCCGGACTCGTTCGAGCCCGGGTTTACCGTGGTGGACCTTTGCGAGTTTGAGGCCGATCCGGAACGGGACGGGACCAACTCCGAGGCCGCGATCTTCGTCGACATTGCCCAGAACCTGATCCTGATCGGCGGCACGCACTACGGCGGCGAGATCAAAAAGTCCATTTTCTCGGTCCTCAACTATCTCCTCCCCGAGGAGGGCGTGCTGCCCATGCACTGCTCGGCGAACGAGGGGGACGACGGGGACACCGCGGTCTTCTTTGGCCTGAGCGGCACCGGCAAGACCACCCTCTCGGCCGACGCGAGCCGCACGCTCATCGGCGACGACGAGCACGGCTGGAGCGACCGGGGCGTCTACAACTTCGAGGGCGGCTGCTACGCAAAGATGATCGATATCACCCCAAAAAGTGAGCCCGAAATCTACGGCACGACGGAGGAGTTCGGGACCATCCTGGAGAATGTGATCGTGGATCCCAACACCCGCGAGCCGGACTTTTCGGACGACACGATCACCCAGAACACACGCGGCTCGTATCCCCTCCACCGCATCCCCAACGCCTCCTCGGACGGCCAGGGCGGGCATCCGGACCACATTCTCTTCCTGACGTACGACGCGTTTGGCGTGCTGCCCCCGGTCTCGGAGCTCACCCCCGCACAGGCGATGTATCACTTCTTGAGCGGATACACGGCTAAGGTCGCCGGTACCGAGGCAGGGGTAAACGAACCGAAGGCCACCTTCAGCACCTGCTTTGGCGAGCCGTTCATGGTACGCGATCCATCGGTGTACGCCGAGCTCCTCGGCCAGAAAATTCGTCGGTACGACACCGACTGCTGGCTCGTGAACACGGGCATGACGGGCGGTCCCTACGGAGAGGGACACCGCATTGCACTGGACCACACGCGGGCCATGGTGGACGCGATCCTCAACGACACCCTGAGTGACGCTTCCCGCACCCAAGACCCGGTCTTTGGGCTCTCCGTTCCCGCCCGGGTCCCCGGCGCTCCGACCGCTCTCTTGACGCCCCGCAAGACGTGGGATGACGCGGAAGCGTACGACCGACATGCCCGCGAGCTGGCCGACGCCTTTGCCGACAACTTTGAGACGTACGTGGACCAGGTTGGGACGGAGGTTCGCGCCGCCGGCCCGTCGCTGGAGAGAGCACACGGCTGATGCAAGAGACGGAAGGAGGCCCCAATTGCTATCAGTTTGGCCCTTTGACGCCACGAGGAGTGTAGACTACGGCGTTGAAACCGCCATCCGGACGGAGCGTGTGAAGACAGACCAGGAGTCCCGATGGCGGAGACGCCAATCACGGTACCCGGACCCGAGAGGTGGTGTGCCCATACCAACCACAGCCCCCAAACCGAAAGAGCAATAGGAACGACGGCAGAAGATTGGTGGTGATTCGCCCCTCGGCAAACTTCCCTGTGGGGCCGCGACCAATCGTAAAGGGGCCAGACCGTCTCGGGCCGCATTCGCTGTCTCACTCCGACCTGCAGGAACAGATTGGCGCCTTGGGCCTCCGCTGATCGGCGCTCCGAGATGAAAGAGACTGGCGGCCCACCGATGTTTGCTCCCGGAATTGGGATTGAGGGAATGGAAGACGTCAACAGGATAGACGCGATGCACAAGAGATGTGCCCTCTACCGGGAGGCTGGCGCCGACGGGGTCTGGATCGTGGGCCCAGAGAGACCGGTTCAGTTCTTCGGCGAGGGGAGGAGGGAGCGGCCAGACTTCGTGCCTGACGTCCCCGGTCGCGTGCAGTTTGAAGGCCACACCGATCCATGAGTGGATGCCCCATACATTCCGGCGATGAGTCGCCCTCCTCCACCGATCGGTCCGCCTCCGTACGGTGGGACTTCATCTTCCTGGGTCTGGCCGTGGGGATGCTAACCTTGATCCTGGCCGTGGCCTTACAATTGCCCTAGTGGTGGACGCAGCCCATCGTCCGTTTCACCCCACCGCTCCATCCGCACCGGAGCGAAATGCACTTTTAAACACAGGAGTTCGGGGGACCCCAATAGAAAAAGCCCTGCTTTCTCACTGAAAGCAGGGCTTTGCGGTCTGCGTGTTTGTGGAGCGGGCGATGGGAGTCGAACCCACGACCTTCTGCATGGCAAGCAGATGCTCTAGCCGCTGAGCTACGCCCGCGTCATAATCTATTCTCTGAGACGAGCCTGTCTCGGGTGCGTTCCGCTAAAAGCCAATCTTTTTGGATCCTTCGTCGTCCGTCGTGTCCTCAGCGCCCTCGTGCTCGACCGCCAACGTAACGGTAAGCGGACGGGCCTCTTGCGCCGCCCAGAAGGCCTGCGCCTCCTCATTGGCCGCGAGGACGTTGAGGCGAAGGCGCTGCGCCCCGATTCGATCCGTCCAGTCGCGCACCGCCTCCACGAGCTGGCTGCCCAGGCCCTGCCGCCGCTCGTCCGGCCGAACATACAGCTCGTCGATGAAGACCTCCGAGCTCTCCGCGTAGATGGGCGGCGGGCCCCACCGATGCGCCGTGGCAAAGCCCGCGACCTCGCCGTCTACCTCCGCCACGTACACACGGTACGTCTCGTCGTCGAGCCATTGGGGGAAGTCATTTTCCCACCGGTCCCGGGCGTCCTCCGCAATGCCGAAGCGCTCCTCCATCGCCTCCTGCTCGTCGAGAAGCTGCGCCCACAGGTCGCCCACCGCGGCTTGATGATCGGGCTGGGCGCGTCGCACGTCGGGAAAGGCCATGGAGAATTGTGTCGTGAGAAGCAGGACAGGCAGGCTACGCGTCGCCGCTACGCCGTCGTGGTAGCGGCCTGTGGGCGCTCCAGGTAGCCCTCCGATGCCAGCAGTTCGGCGTTGAGGAGGGCCCCGCCGGCCGCCCCGCGCACGGTGTTGTGCGAAAGGAGAACAAACTTGACGTCATTGACGGGGCAGTCTTGCACCCGCCCCACCGAGACGGTCATGCCGCCCCCAGCCTCCACGTGCCGCTGCGGCTGGGGCGCATCGGGCGCGTCCAGGACCTGCACGAACGGGTCGGGGCGGCTCGGGAGCGACTCAGTCACGGCGGGTGCCTGAAAGTCACGGAGCGCGTCGCCCACAGCCTCGGCGTCCACGTCGTCGCGGAACCGCACGGAGGCGCAGGCCAGGTGCCCATTCCGAACCGGCACGCGCGTGCACTGCGCACTCAGGGTCAGGTCCGCCGGGACGACTTCATCTCCGGCCAGCATACCCAGAATCTTGCGCGGCTCCGTCGCTAGCTTTTCCTCCTCTCCCCCAATGTGGGGAATGACGTTGCCCACCGCGTCGAGCGATGGCACGCCCGGGTAGCCGGCCCCGGACAATGCCTGTAACATCGTCACCTGCACCGCTTCCAGATCGAACGCATCCATCAGGGGATGGAGCCCGCAGATGAGCCCCGTCGTGGAGCAGTTCGGATTGGTGACAATGAAGCCCCCGGAGCCCCACGACTGCTCATCGATTAGGGCAAGGTGACCGGGGTTCACCTCCGGGATAAGGAGCGGCACCTGGTCGTGCTGCCGGTAGTTTTTGGCATTGGAGACGACCGGGAGGCCCGCCCTCGCGAAGGCCTCCTCGATCTCGCCCGCCACGGCAGAGTCGAGCGCGGAGAACACGAAATCGCAGTCCATGTCCTCCGGCTCCGTCGACTGTACCTCGAGGGACGCGACGGACGGCGGGATCGGCTGCCCGCTCAACCAGTTTGCTGCGTCGCTGTACGGACGTCCCGCCGATCGCTCGGACGCCGCCACGGACGTGATCGTGAACCACGGATGATCGTCAAGCAGGCGGATGAACGTTTGTCCCACGGCGCCCGTCGCCCCAAGGATGCCGACCCGGTAGTTGTGTTCGTCCATGATCTTGCAAGCCGCTCGGAAGAAGGTGAAAGCAATCGCTGGGTCCGACAAGGCCCCCGCGAGACTGCCTGGCTGCTACCGTGCGTTTTTCGAGCATGTTCCCCTCCCTGCAGACGGCCTCGCAATCGTCCCTAATTCTTCGTGCATGACGGTTTGCGCGCACCCAGTCGTTTTGTAGATTACGGATGTCTCTCCAATGTGTCCTCACAATCTACCTTCTGCTTCCTCTATGCCCGACGCCTCTGACGCCGACCTGCTCGACGGACAGGCCCTTTCCCAGGCCGTTCGCGACGAGGTCAAGGCCGACATCCAAGCCTGGACCGACGACCACCGCCCGCCGTTTCTTTCCGCTGTTCTCGTTGGGGACAACCCGGCGTCGAAGGCCTATGTGCGCGGCAAGGAAAAAGACGCCGCGGAGGTCGGCATCGAGACCGAAACGCATCGCCTCGACGCCGACACGTCGCAGGCTGAACTCCTCGACCTGGTGCGCGACCTAAATGCCGACGCCTCGGTCGACGGCATCCTCGTACAGCTTCCCCTCCCCGACCACGTCGACGAGCGAACCGTTATCGATGCCGTGGACCCGTCGAAGGACGTGGACGGCTTCCATCCCGAAAACCTAGGCCGCCTGATGCGCGGCACACCGCGGTACGTACCGGCCACGCCGTACGGCATCATGGAGATGCTGTCGCGCTCCGACATCGACCCGGAAAGCATGGACGCGGTGATCGTGGGGCGATCCAACATCGTCGGCAAGCCCCTCGCCAACCTGCTCCTGCGTCGCACGGCCAACGCCACGGTCACCGTCTGCCACAGCCGGACGAAAGACCTCGCCGCCCACACCCGCCGGGCCGACCTTCTGGTTGCCGCCGCCGGCCAGGCCGCCTTCATCGACGCCGACATGGTGAAGGAGTACGCCGTGGTGATCGACGTGGGCATCAACCGGGTCGACGACCCATCGACCGACCGCGGCTACCGACTCGTCGGCGACGTCGACTTTGAGGAGGTCCGTCCAAAGGCTCGTCGGATCACTCCCGTGCCGGGGGGCGTCGGGCTCATGACACGGGCGATGCTTCTGAAGAACACCCTCAAAGCAGCGCGGCTGCGGGCCGAGTCGGCGTAGGGCCCCTCTTTTCCATCCTGCCTCTGTACGGCGCCATGGTCGCTCCCCAGTCCCTTCCTCAGCGATTCCAAACGCGAACGGACACCACGGCCCAGTCGGGGCCCGTTGGTGAGGCCGCCAACAAGTTCAACAATGCATTCAGTGACGGCCTCCGTCTCTTCCTGGATGGCAACTGGGAGGGACTCTACGATCACCTTACGTCGGGGGCCCTGTACCTGGTGGGGCTGCTCACCGAGCGGGGGCTTCAGTCTCTCGCAGCGTTTCTGCTGTTGTACGTCATCTACCGGGCGCTGTACATCGCGTCCGAGCGTGCCCTGGACCGCAGCGACAGCATCGAGCCGGGCCTCCAGAGCCTCCTGCTCAAGACCTTCCGGGTGGCGTCGTTTTTCTTCATCGGTACGGTTGTCCTCGACCAGCTCGGCGTGAACGTGGCGGTGCTCGTCGGAGGCCTGGGCATCGCGGGGATCGTCGCCGGGTTCGCGGCGCGGGACTCGCTGGAGAATTTTATCGCGGGCGTCACGGTCCTCGTCGACAAGCCGTTCCAGGTGGGCGATTACATCGAGATTGACGACCAGTACGGACAGGTCGACGAGATTACGCTCCGTTCCACCCGCCTCCGCACGGTCCGAAACCGCACCATGGTGCTCCCCAATACGCACATGATCACGCAGGACCTGATGAACCACACCAAACGGAAGGTGCTGCGTATCGACATCGCCTTTGGCATTGCCTACAAGGAATTTCCCGATGAAGCGCGGGCGGCCCTTCTTTCTCTCTTCGAAGGCGACGATCGGGTGTTGGTCGAGCCGGGCCCCAGTGTGGTCGTGACGGAGATGGCGGACTCCAGCGTCAACATGGCTCTTCGCTTCTACACCCGCGATCCGGACCAGGAGGTGGCGCTGCGCTGGGAGTACACGGAAAAGGTCCGCGAACAGCTGCGCGAGGCCGAGATCGAGATTCCTTTCCCCCACCGCCAACTCTTCCTCGACGAGGCGAAGGCCCTCCAGGGGTCAGACCTCCTCGCTCCCACGGACGGCTCCACGAACGGAGAAGGATCGTCGACGGAGTGATGAGCAAATCAGTCGCTGCGCACCGTCACTACGGTGGTCCGCCCGCGAGGCCTGACATCACATTCGAGGTGGGAACCCTGCTGCCACGTGCCGAGGATCGGGGCCGCCGTCCCCGTCCGGCACGGCGACTGACGGGCTCAGCGTGGCGGCCTAGAGGTGCGAGTGGCCGTTGCCGCCGTGCCCGCGCTACTCGTGGTCGTAGGTCTCGTCAAGCGGGAAGGGCTCGTCGGGTTTCACCGACAGGTTCCGCTGACAGCCCGGCTCGAACTCGATGGTGCCGGCCCCTGCACTGCCGACGTTGTGCACGTGCAGAGTCCTGCATCAGTCTTCGACGCGCGAACCGTCTCCGTCACCGGGTCTGTCAGGTCGTGCATGTCCAGGTGCCCATCGGTCGATCACTCGATGCGGTCCTGACACGTGGCCATGGACCTACTCAGGGCGGGCAGGGAAACAGGACTATTCGGCGTCGTCGGGCCCGGACGACTCGTCCCAGTCCCACTCCCCAAAGGCATCGAACGCGTCATGGGCCGTCATGTCGTGCTGGATCGGGGTGACGGACACGTAGCCCCGCTCAACGGCAGAGAGGTCCGTCTCCTGCCCCTCGTCGAGGTTCACAAAGGTCCCAGCGAGCCAGTAGTAGGGCCGGTCGGTCGGGTCCGTCCGCCGTTCGAAGCCCTCCTCCCACCGCGACCGGGCCTGGCGAGTGAGCGCAACTCCTTCAATCTCTTCTGCCGATAGTGCCGGAACGTTCACGTTCAGTAGCACGCCCTGCGGCAGCCCCCGCTCGAGCGCCCAGCCTGCGATGCGCCGGGCCCACTGGCCCGCCACCTCAAACTGCGGCTCCGACCATTCACACAGCGAGATGGCCAGGGAGTCCAGCCCCAGGATCGAAGCCTCCGTGGCGGCACTCACCGTGCCCGAGTAGAGCACGTTCACGGCCGTGTTCGGGCCCTGGTTGATGCCACTCACCACCAGGTCGGGCGGCGCGTCGAGCAGTTCGTGGCAGGCAAGCTTGACGCTGTCGGCGGGCGTTCCGGTCACGCCCCAGGCGGGGATGGGACCGGACGGCACCTCGAACGCCTCCCGATGCGCACGAACCGGATCGCGGACCGTGATGGCGTGCCCCACGGCGCTCTGCTCGGTGGTGGGTGCCACGACAGAAAGCTCGCCCAGCCCATCGAGGGCCGACGCGAGCGACTGAATGCCTGGGGCGTGGATGCCGTCGTCGTTGCAGAGAAGGATGCGGGGCTCATCGCCCGACGCGGGACTACTCATGTGTGGTGGGGATTTCAACTCGTAAAATAGACAGACTCCTCCCGCCATCAATACAGCTCAGCGGGACGCTCAAGGATCAGTAGCTTTCGTCCTCGTCGGGAAACGACCGGTTCCGCACGTCCGACACGTACTCGCCGATCGCGTCAACAATCGTCTCGTCGAGGCGGGCGTAGCGGCGCACGAACCGAGGCTCAAAGTCCGTCGACAGCCCGAGGGCGTCGTGGGACACCAAAACCTGCCCGTCCGTCTGGTCGCCCGCCCCAATTCCGATCGTCGGGATGGAGAGGGACGCCGTCACCTCCGCCGCCAGGTCGGCGGGGATCTTTTCCAGCACGAGGGCGAAGCATCCGGCCTCTTCGAGCCGTTTCGCGTCGGCACGAAGCTCGTCGGCCTCGTCCTCGTCGCGGGCCCGCACCTGGTAGGTGCCGTAGTCGTAGATGCTCTGGGGCGTGAGGCCCAGGTGGCCCATCACCGGGATGCCCGCCGTCACCATTCGCTCCACGGCTTCGACCACCGGCGCGCCCCCCTCCAGCTTCACCGCGTGGGCCCCAGCCTCCTTCATCACCCGGATGGCCGAGTCGAGAGCCTCCGTCGAATCCCCTTGGTACGCGCCAAACGGAAGGTCGACGACCACGAGCGACCGGTCGATGCCCCGCACCACGCACTGCGCGTGGTAGATCATCTGATCGAGGGTCATCGGGAGCGTGGTCTCGTGCCCCGCCATCACGTTCGCGGCGGAATCGCCGACGAGCAGCACGTCCGCACCGGCCCGGTCCAGGAGCCGGGCCGAGGTGTAGTCGTACGCCGTCAAGGCGGCGATTGGCACCCCGGCCTCCTTCATCTCCTGAACGGTTTTGGTCGTCACGCGCGAGACGTCCGCGACGTCCGGGGGGGAAGAATCGGCACCCATGAGGTCGTAGAATCAAGTGGACGAGAATGGTCCCCCCAGAGGCAACCCGCAGCTGGTGTCTTCTTCCCTGAGTCGGGCCGGACATGCTCCACCGGCCCGACCCACTTGGAAGAATGAGGCGCTTCTTCGAAAACCCGGGGCGTTGAGGCTACTGTCCGGCCCCGCCTCCCCCGGCCGGCGGCGCGTTCTGGTCCAGGGTCGGAGAAGGTTCGCCGGGAGACTGTGTAAGCGAGATGCCGAGTTCTCCCGCAACATCGCGGGTGATGTCGGCCACACGCTCACTGGTCTCGTCCTCGTAGAGAAGAACCTGTCGACGCAGAACCATGTCCAGCTCCTGCTGGGCTGCTACCTTGTCGATCGCTCCCTGGAGCTTCTCCAGCAGGGGCTGCATCATTTTGCGACGCTGCTGCTGCATCTGCTGCTGGCGCTGCTGAGCGGCACGCTGGAGCTCCTGCGAGCGCTGCTGGAGCTCGCGCTCACGCTCGGCCCGCGCAGAGTCATCGAGCAGCGACTGCTGCTGTTGAAACTGCTTGACCCGCTTCTGAAACTGCTGGCGCTGCTGCTGGAGCTCTCGCTGTTGCTGCTTCATTTCCTGCTGCACCTGCTGCTGTACGTCCTGCATCTCCGGCATACTCACCAGGACGGCCTGCTGGTCGACATACCCGATCTTCTGGGCCTGCGCCGGCATCGCGACCATCGCCGCGAGGAGAAGGAGAAGTGAAAGAAACCTTGTAACTCGATTTGACATGGCCATAGGACCTGTTCCGAAAGCTAGTTTTCTGATGAATACACTGTGTTTGTACAGACAGGGGGCTTCGTCATCGCCCTTCTGTCTGCTGCTCGGGGGTCATCCCGAGTGCCCGAAGCACCCGATCGTTCAGATTGTGATCGTCCCGAGCGTACATGAAAAGCACCTTTTCGCTCTTGTCGAAGACGTAGTCGTATCCTTCTTCCGTGGCGACCTCCTCGGTGGCGTTGAGAATGCGTTTCTGAATGGGACGCATGAGCTCCTGCTGCCGGGTGTACAGCCGGCCGTCCGGCCCGAAATATCGCTGGCGTAGTTGTTCGACTTTTTTCCGGGCCTTCTGGATGGCCGCCTGCTTCCGCCGACGTTCTTCGTCGGTGTATAGAAGCTCCCACGCCCGGTACTCGTCCCGCAGGGCCTGCACTTTTTCTTCCTGGTCCTCGATCTCGGCGCGCCACTCGTCCTCCAACTGGTCGAGCTTCTGTTCTACACTCGTGTATTCTGGAAGCTTCTCTAGGATGGCCTGCGAGTCGACGTACCCGATTTTCTGCTGGGCATGTGCCTCAAGGCCCCACAGCACGCACAGCACCGGGGCGATCAGGGCAATCCGACCCAAGCGTCGCGCAGCGGCCCCGGCGGAATTTCGGATCGTGCCCCCTCCGTCACGTCGCTGATCCTGCATAACACTCGGGTCGATGGCTGGTTCGGTGCAGGCGAGCGGTGGGCATCCCTTCGTTGATTATCGTCCGCCCCCCCCTCCGCCAAAGCCCTGCCCCAGCGAGAACTGGAACGACCAGCCCGGCGATTCGATGCCGCCCGTGTCGAGCGAGCGGTGGGACTCAAAGTTGTATCCGTAGTTGAACTCAATCATGCCGACAATGGGGAGGAACAGCTTTACGCCCACCCCGGCCGATCGGTACAGGTCGTTGGGGGTGTACGCGTTCAGGCTGCTCCACGCATTGGCCGCGTCAAGGAACAGGTACGGACGGGCCTGCAGCTGCTGCGACTCGACTGCCTTCCAGCGAAACTCGGAGGTGTACTTGTTCATCACCTGTCCGCCCTGCGGCTGCAGGTTCCCCCCTCGGGTGCGGTTGAGGGGCCCGATCACGCCGCGGGGGTACCCGCGCATGAAGACCGGGTCCGTCCCGAACGTGCCGCCCTGATAGTCGAACGGCGTCCCGCCCACCTCGAAGGTCTCGAACCGAACCGGGTCGCCGGTGATGGAGCCGATGTAGCCGAAGTTGGTCCCAACGCCGAACGAGAAATTGTCCCCGATCGGGACGTTCCAGCTGGAGTTGAGTCGCCACTTGTGATACTGAACCAGGTCGCCGATCGGCGGGGCCACCTCCACCGAGAGCGACACCCTCGATCCGGTGCGGGGGAACGTGGGGTTATCGACGGAATTGCGGCTCAGCGACTGCCGGAACGTGATGGACTGATTGGTGCCGTACGGGACGCTGCCGAAGAGGGGACGCCGCTCTCCAGTGCTCGCGTCACGGCCCCGGTTGTCGTAGAGCTGAAATCCTACGCGTGACCCGACCATGAATTTGTCATCGGGCCAGTTCAGGCGCTGGCGGACGAACAGGTTGGCCGAGATGTTCTGGAACCGACCGTCGCGGATGCCGCGGGACGCGCTGCGCCCCCCAAAGACCGAGCGGGTGTACTTCGAGTACGACACCGACCCCCCGACCGGCGTCGGGCTACCCCCAAACCAGGGCTCCGTAAAGGAGAGCGAGTAGTTCTGGTAATAGGTCCCGTTGGTCCGCACGTTCACGCTCAGCTTCTGCCCATCGCCAGACGGGAGCGGGCGCCAGGCATCTCCCTCGAACAGGTTCTGGGCCGAGAAATTGTTGAACTGAAATCCAAGCTGGAGGACGAGCCCGAACTGCCCGAACGTCCCGGAAAGCTGCAACTGATCGCTCCCCACCTCCTCAACGCTGTAGCCAATGTCTGCCTCCTTGTCTTGCTGGTCTACACTGATGTTGGGCCCTCCGGACAGGGATTCCTGACTGAAGTAGTCCAGCTGATTGAGGCGGCGAATCGACTCCTGAATTGCGCTGCGGCTAAACCGGTCGCCGGGCACCGTATACAGCTCTCGACGAATGACGTAGTCTTTGGTCTTCGTGTTGCCGGAAATGTTGATGTCGCCGAAGTTGTAAACTTCGCCCTCCCGCACGTCCATCGTGATGTCGAGCGAGTCCTCTCCAACAACCCGCACCGTCGGCTGCACGTCCGCCCGCATGTATCCGCGGTCCATGTAGAGCCCCAGCACCCCACTCTGCCGCCCACTGCCGTACAGGTTCTCGTCGAGGGCCTTGCCGTTGTACACCTGGCCCTCCGTGAGTCCCAACTGCTCAGACAAGATCCGGTCGGGATAGACGCTGTTGCCCTCCCAGGCGACCTCGCGAACATGGTACTGATTGCCCTCGCGGACCTCGACGTCAATCCCAAGGCCGCCGTCTCCCATGTAGTACACCGAGTCACGGACGATTTGGGCATCGTAGTAGCCGTGCTCGCGGTAAAGATCGACGACGAGGTCAAGGTCGTCCTCGTAGGCGTCTCGCTTGAACTTTTCGCCCTTCCAGATGCGCCACCAGCGGTTCTCGCGCGTCTCCTCCATCGCACCCCGGAGGTCCCCGTCGTCAAACCGCTCGTTGCCGAGAAACCGGATGCGTTCCACCTCAATTTCCTCCTTCCGATCTACGTTGAAGACCAGTCGGACCCGGTTGTCCTGGGTGTTCGTGCGCTGCACGTCGACTTCCGTCCGCAAATAGCCCTCGTCCTCGTAGAAGTTTTGGATGATCTGTTTGGTCCGCTCCACGTCAGAGGGACGGGCGGGACTTCCCTTCAGCAGAGGAATCTGCTTCTTCAGGTCCTCACGGTCCCCATTGTCGATGCCCTGCAACTTGTACGCGGTGAGGGTGGGCTCGGGCGTCACATCGATGACGAGAGTAACGTTGCCTCCCGATTGGTCGGTCCGGTGGATGGACACGTCCGAGAATGACCGGAGGTCGTAGATGGCGCGGATGGCCTGTCCGATGGCCTGCCCGGACGGGAGCGTCACTTCCTGACCCGTCGCCAGACCGCTTGACTGGATAACGAACTGGCGCGTCTGCGCGTCATCCACCCCGCGCACCTGGATGTCCTCAATCACATACGCAGGACGCGGCGCAGGCGCACGCCCCGACCCGGACGCGGGGCTCGTCGTCTGAGCAGCTCCCACGAGGGGCGCACCGACAAAGAGCACAGCGAGAACAAAAGCGGAGAGCCGTAAACGCATACTGACTGGGCGCTCGTTTGAGGACGACGCTTTGTGGCAATCAGCCCGGTAAAACAGGAGTCCACCTGGGCGGTTTCGGGACGACGGGCATGCGTGTTCTCTTTAACGCACCTTCCCCAGGAATTATTCTCTCCCCCGCCCAGAGACGACTCGGTCCGGGTGGGATATCCCACTATGTTTCCGTGGTGGGGTCGTCGGTGGCGGAGCGCTCGATGCGGCCGAACCGGCGGTCGCGGTCCTGATAGCTGCGAATGGCCTCATACAACTGGGCCCGCCGGAACTCCGGCCAAAACTCGTCGGTGATGTAAAACTCCGTGTAGGCGCTCTGCCAGAGCAGGAAATTGGACAGCCGAAACTCGCCCCCCGTCCGAACCAGAAGGTCAGGGTCCGGCATGCCCGACGTGTCGAGCTGCTCCTCGAACAGAGCAGCGTCGATGTCGTCCGGAGAGCACTCCCCCGCTTCTACCTTGGCGGCAAGGTCCCGGGCGGCCCGCACGATTTCCCAACGCCCGCTGTAGGAGAGCGCAAGGGTGAGCGTCATGCGGTCGTTCTCGGCCGTGTCGCGCTTGGTCTGTCGGAGGGCATCTTGGCAGGACGCGGGAAGCTCGGACAGGTCGCCGATGACCTGCAGCTGGACCCCATTTTCCATCAGTGTGGCCCGTTCCTCCCTCACAGTCTGCACCAGGAGCTCCATCAGCGCATTGACCTCCGCCTCGGGCCGCTCCCAGTTTTCGGTGCTGAACGTATAAAGGGTGAGGTAGTCGATGCCGAGTTCCGCGCAGGCCTCCGTTACGTCGCGGACGGACGTCACGCCCTCGTGGTGCCCCACGACCCGGGCTTCGTCCCGCTCCTGAGCCCAGCGGCCGTTCCCGTCCATAATACAAGCAACATGAGCCGGGAGCTCTCCCCGATCCCGAAGGGCGTGCTGCAGTTGCTCGTCGCTGAGCTCGGCCGCCTCAAACTGGGCGGATCCGTTCGCTGAGGGATGCCGAGACGATGCCATGGGACTACGTCGCTCCGTCCGAATGTACGCACGATGGGGACGCTCTCTCCCCAGTTTTGAGAAGTGCAACAGGGCTGTAACCTACGAGGCACTACTTCGAAGGTCAACGACCCCCTCTGCGCATTTTGTATCAACCGATCTCCCCGACGAGACCGCCCCGGCTCCGGGCTACAGCCGCAGAATGTCGTTAAAGATAAGGAACGCCATAAACCCGATCAGCAGGATCATGCCCACCTGCTGGGCCACCAGGCGCACCCGCACGGAGGGGCGGCGCCGCGTGACGGCCTCGTAGAGCAGAAACAACAACTGTCCGCCGTCCAGCGCCGGGATGGGGAGAATGTTCATGATGGCCAGCGTGATCGAGAGCGCTGCGATGAGCCGCCAGTACGCAGTCGCGCCCGCGGCCGCTGCTTCACTGGTCACGTCCGCGATCATCACCGGCCCGCCGAGACTATCGGTTAGGCTGTCACGGCCTTCAGCAATCCGCTTTAGGGTGACGACGATGTTGCGGCTATACGTCCAGGTGTCCACGGCCCCTGCCTTGAGTGCAGCCAAGGGGCCATACGTCACGGTCCGAATCCCGAACTCGTCGAACAGGGCCTGCCGCGTGACCGCGCTCGCATCGGGGCTCCGAACGCCGAGGAGGTACTTCTCCCGGTCCGAATCATACCGGGCAGAAACCGAGTCCGAAAACACGACGCCCTGACCGGTCCGCCGGACAATTTGGGGCGACCGCGACCGGTCCGACTCCCCCACAAGGGAGTCCGGACGGAACCAGTGCATCGCCACCCGTCCCCCCTCGGCCTGTTGCAGCCGCGCACTCATCTCCCGCCAGAACCGCACCGTGTCCCCCTGAATGGCGTAGATCCGATCTCCGGTCTGTAGCCCCGCCGAGTCGGCCGGGCTGCCGGCTACCACGGCCCCGATGAGTGGGGGCTGAAACCCAAGCCCAAAGCCCTGTTCGTTGTTGCGGGCGCGGCTCAGTCGCGAAATAAAGTCAGGGGGGCCGGTAATGGTCTGCCGCTCCCCGTCCCGAAGAACGGTGATCGTCAGCGTATCCGCCGCGATGAGCGACGACGGCTCCACCTGCTGAAAGCGCTCAAAATCGTTGCCGTTCACCCGGACGATGCGGTCTCCCGTTCGCAGTCCCAGGTCGTGGGCAACCGATCCCTCCTCCACGTACACCTGTTCCACGTTCTTCGCAGGGATGTAGGTGTCGCCCCCACTCCAGCTCAACCCGCCAAAGATTAGGATGGCCAAGAAGGCATTGAACGTTACCCCGGCACTGATCACGATAATGCGCTGCCACACCGGCTTCCCCCGAAACTCCCACGGCTCGGGGTCGGTCTCCACGTGGTCCGTGTCGAGGCTTTCGTCGATCATGCCACTGATCTTCACGTAGCCGCCCAGCGGCGTCGCGCCGACCGCGTACTCGGTGTCCCCGTACGTCTGGCCGAACAGCGTCGGAGGAAACCCAATCGAGAAGCGCTCGACCCGCATGCCAAAGTACTTGGCCGCCAGGAAGTGGCCCAGCTCATGGACGAACACCAGGATGGTGAGCGCCAAGAGCACCCAGAGGGTAGATGTGAGAATGCTGATTACAAGCTCCATACAGACAGCAGAGGGGACCGTGAGGCCAGCACGCCTCGGTGGAAAGGCAGCAACGAATTCATCCTGTCGTTCAATTTGATGCCGGTAAGGGGAGTTCCTTGACCCGCCGTCGGGCCTCACTGTCCGCCGTCACTAGATCGTCTAGGGTGGGATTGGGCCGAACGGAGACCTGCTCAAGCGCCCGTTCGACCGCACGAGGAATGTCCAGAAAGCCCAGTTGCCCCTCCAGAAAGCGCCCCACGGCCGCCTCGTTGGCGGCATTCAGAATCGCCGGGGCCGTGCCGCCCGCCTCAAGGGCATCGTAGGCGAGCCGCAGGCACGGAAATTTCTCCAGGTCCGGCCGCTCGAAGTCGAGGCGCGACAACTCGTCCCAGTTCAGTCGCTCGTGGGACGCGGGCCAGCGGGACGGGTAGCTCAGCGCATATTGGATCGGCACCTTCATGTCGGGAACGCCGAGCTGTGCCTTCACCGCCCCGTCGGCGAACGACACCATCGAGTGCACGATGGACTGCGGGTGGACGAGCACCTGAATGCGGTCGACCGGCACGTCGAACAGCCACTTCGCCTCAATTACCTCCAGGCCTTTGTTCATCATGGTGGCGGAGTCGACCGTGATTTTCGCCCCCATCGACCAGTTCGGATGGTCGAGGGCTTCGTCCACCGTAATGTCGCCGAACGTCTCGGCCGGGCGGTTCCAGAACGGCCCGCCAGACGCGGTCAGCACGAGCTCCTCAACCGATCGCTCAGACTCGCCCGCCAGGCACTGAAAAATGGCCGAGTGCTCGCTGTCAACGGGCAGCAGCTGCCCGCCTCCGTCCTCCACGGCCTGCGTCACCAGCGCGCCCCCCACGACAAGCGTTTCTTTATTGGCGAGGGCGACCTGCTTCCCCGCCCGCACCGCCCCCAGGATGGGTCGGAGCCCCGCAAAGCCGACCACCGCCCCCAGCACCACGTCCACGTCCGACCGCGTGGCTGCCTCGCAGAGCCCCTCTGTGCCAACGAGAACCCGCACGTCCGGCGCGTCCGCCGGCAGCGTTTGTCTGAATGCCTCGGCGCTCTCGGCGGACCCCACGGCCACACAGTCGGGACGGAACTCCTGGACCTGCTCGGCGAGGCGCTCCACGTTCTGATAGCAGGTGAGCACCCGGACGTCGAACCGGCCCGGGAAGAGCCGTACAACCTCGAGCGTCTGGGTGCCAACCGACCCGGTCGCGCCGAGGAGGGCGAGCCGTCGTGGCTCCGGGTCCGACGTGCCGTTCTGGGAGAATGCGTCCATGAAGATATGCCACACTAGACTAGTAAAAGTCGAACCCATCGCTCCGCCGGTCGCCGCTTCGCCAGATCAGGCCGGACACGGAGCTCAACCCCGGAAACGTCCGTCTCGGGCGCACCGTAGGGTACCATCCAACCTTGGTCATCCCCCTCGTGCCCCGAACGCACAGGCCCTCTCCCCCACGCCTTCCCATCTCCGCCGTGCCCCACCGTCCTCTGCCGCGGTCGATTTCCGTCGAAGGCCTGCACCGCCTGCCGATCGTACTCGCCCTTGGGCTCCTGCTCGGGATCACGGCCGGCCCCGTCTGTGCTCAGCAGTCCGACAGCACGCAACTGAAGAAATTCCAGCGGGTCAACGAGTTCCTGCGTGCCGACCGGCCCGAGCGCGCCCTTCCCCTTCTGGAATCTCTGTACGCTAACGCCCCCGAGAACACAGCGTTCTACCGGAAGCTGAAGCAGACCTACGAGAGCATCAAGCGCTACGACGACGCCCTGCGGCTGGTGAACGAGCGCATCGGCTCCACCCCGACCGTTTCTCGCCTCACCGAAAAAGCCCGGCTTCAGTACCAGAAGGACGCAGTGGACGCCGCCAACGACACGTGGGATCGGGCGCTCGCTCTTGCCCCGAACAGGGCCCAGACGTACCGGACCGTCTACAACACCCTGGCCGAGCTTCGCCAGTTTCGCAGGGCCATCGCGGTCCTCCAGAAGGGGCGCACCGCCCTCGACCAGCCCGACGCGTTCCGGACCGAGCTGGCGCACCTGTACGGCCTGGACGGCCAGTTTGAGGCGGCCATGCAGGAGTACGTTGCGTTTCTTGCCGAGGCCCCCAACCGCCTTAACTACGTCCGAAGTCGCCTCCGGACGTTCGTGGAGCAGGGGCAGGGCATCGAGGCCAGCATCCAGGTGCTCCAGCGCACCGTTCAGGAGAACCCCCTGAGCGAGGCCTACCGGAAGCTCCTGGCCTGGCTGCACACGGAGCAAAACGACTACGCGGCGGCATTCGACGCGTACCGGGCCCTGGACCGACTCGGGGACCGTCAGGGACAGGTCCTCTTCCAGTTTGCCCGGCGGGCCGCCGACGCGCAGCGCTACGGCGTCGCCACCCGGGCCTGTGCGGCCATCCAGGAGCAATACCCGCGGTCGGGCGTCGCCCCGGAGGCCCAAAGGCTTCGCGGCGACCTCTACCGCCGGTGGGCGGACCAGGGTGCAGACTCCACCACGGCGGCCCAAGACTCTGCCCGCTACGCCCAGGCCCGAACCGCCTACGAGACGTTCCTCCGAGAGAATCCAGGGCACGCGGACTATCCGGCGGCCCTTCTCCGGCTCGGTACGCTCCAGATCGACGCCTACCGCGCCCTGGACGACGCCCAGGATGTTCTCAGCCAGCTTGTGTCAGACCACTCGGAAACCGCGGCCGCCGATGAGGGGCAATATCAGTTGGGCCGCATTGCAGTGCTCCGGGACTCGCTCGACCGGGCCCGCCTTCTCTTTTCCCGCCTGGCCGCCAGCGCACAGTCAAGTGACCTCGCCGATCAGGCCCAGTACGAACTGGCACTCCTGCACTTTTACCAGGGTGAGTTCGACGCCACGACGGCCCGGGCCTCCGCCATCAGCAAAAATCCGTCGGCGGACGTGGCCAACGACGCCATTGCGCTGAAGACCCTCCTGCAGGAGGCCCGCGGCCCTGACTCGCTCGATACCCCCCTTCGCACCTTCGCTCGCGTTCGGCTTCGCGAGCGGCAGCATGCCCACGACCGCGCCCTGGACTCGCTCGACGCACTCCTACGGCGACACCCGCGGCACCCACTCGCCGACGACGCCCGGTTTCGGCGGGGCCACATCCATCTCGCCCGCCACGACACCTCGGCGGCCCTCGCGGCGTTTCGGGCCGTGCCGGAGCAGCACCCGCGCAGTTCCTACGCCGACCGCAGTCTGTTCCGGAGTGCGTCCCTCTTAGAGGCAAGCGGCCGCCCCACGGCAGCCGTCGAGATCTACGACCGCCTCTTGTCGGAATACCCCAAGTCCCTCCTCGCAGGGGATGCCCGCAGCCGCCTCCGTGTCCTCCGCCGGTCTCAGGGCTGACGCCGCGTCCATCGTTTCGCAAACGCCTTTCTCCAACCCGCACGCTCCGCAATGCGCCTCCGGTCCGTTCTTGCCTTTGCCGCTGCGCTCGTGGTCTGCGTCGTTGCCACGCCCCCGGCCGCGGCGCAGGACCTGCTCATTCCGATGGACGAGCAACAAGAGAACCACCTGAAGGCCTACGGGGCCGTCTACGCGGCCCTCCAGGACGGCCAGACGGTCGACTGGCTCCTCAATCACCGCGGTGGGTCGTTCCTCGCCGAGGCCAGCGACGCCGTCCGTCAAGAGCTGCAGGTCCGCGGCGTCACCTTCACGGCCGTGAGCGCCGGCCAGGCGTCCAAGATCATCGCAGAGGTGGAGGCCGACGGCAGCAACAAGTCCGTCGTGCCTCTTGAGAAGGCCCCCGAGATTGCCGTCTACGCCCCGGAGGGGGCCGTGCCGTGGGACGACGCCGTCCGGCTGGCCCTAGAGTACGCCGAGGTTCCCCACGACGTGATCTACGACGAGGAGGTGCTCAACGGCGACCTCGCGTCCTACGACTGGCTGCACCTCCACCACGAGGACTTTACCGGCCAGTTCGGCAAGTTCATCCGCTACCGCAACGAGCCCTGGTACATTCAGAAGCAAAACAAGGCCGAGGCGGCGGCCGAGGAGTTTGGGTTCCGCAAGGTGAGCCAGCTAAAACTGGCCGTGGCCGAGCGCCTCAAACAGTATGTCTCGCAGGGCGGCTTCCTGTTTTCGATGTGCTCCGGCACCGAGACCCTCGACATCGCCCTCGCCGCCCACCAGGCCGACGTCGTGCCCGAGGAGTACGACGGAGATCCGGTGGACCCGAACGCGCTGGATCGGCTCGACTTCAGCAACACGCTCGCCTTTCGCAACTTTACCCCCAACCTCAACGCCCGCGAATACGAGCACTCCACCATTGACGTGGGCCCGCCGCCCCCGGAGATGCGAGACCCCTCGCTGGACTACTTCACGCTCTTTGAGTTCAGCGCCAAGTGGGACCCCGTGCCCAGCATGCTCACGCAGAACCACGTGGCGACCGTCAAGGGCTTTGTCGGGCAGGCCACCGCCTTCAACAAGGACGCGTTGAAAGAGGACGTGGTGGTTCTCGGGGAGGCGCCGGACCGTCCACAGGTGCGGTACATCCACGGTACGCACGGGCAGGGCACGTTCACCTTCTACAGTGGGCACGACCCGGAGGACTACCAGCACTTCGTGGGGGACCCGCCCACCGATCTTTCGCTGCATCCCAAATCGCCCGGCTACCGGCTTATTCTGAATAACATTCTCTTCCCCGCCGCCAAGAAAAAGAAACAGAAGACCTGACGTCCGCGGCGCGTTCTCTCCCTTCACCTTCCCTCCGTCGTCCCCGCCTCTATGAGTTCATCCCTCCCCCCCAAACCGGTCTCGGCCTCCGAGTGCAAGATGACCGAGATCGTTCTCCCCAACGACACGAACGGCCTCGGCAACATGATGGGCGGCCGGCTGCTGCACCTGATGGACAAGTGTGCAGCCATCTCTGCCCAGCGGCACGCCAACCGCGTCTGCGTGACCGCCGCCGTAGACAGCGTCGAGTTTCAGTCGGCCATCCGAAAGGGCGAGGTGGTTGTCATCGAGAGCCATGTCAATCGGGCCTTCCGAACGTCGATGGAGGTGGAGCTCAACGTATGGGCCGAAAACCCGCTCGAAGAGACGCACCGGAAGTGCAACCGCGCCTTTTACACGTACGTGGCCCTGGACGAGGACGGCGGCACGGTGCCCATCCCGGACGTATCCCCGGACACGGAGCAGGAGCAAGACCGCTACGAGGCCGCCGCCAAGCGGCGCGATATTCGCCTGGTGCTTGCCGGGCGGAAGGAGCTTGAAGACGCGGCGAGCCTCAAGGAAGACATGCTGACGGCACTACAACACTCGACGGATGCCCCTGCGTGAACCGACCAGAGCCACGCCGGGGCGCCGCCCGACCCGGGCACTCGCCTCACTGGTTGTCCTGGTCCTATTGATTGCCGCCACCGCCAGTCCGGCAACGGCCCAGCGACAGCCTGGGGCCCTGGGCGCCGGATTCCAGGTTGGACGCCCTGGGGGGCTCGCCCTCAAGTGGTATCGCTCGTCCCCGGCGGTGTACGACGGGATCATCAGCACCGACGGCGACGACTTCATCGTCGGCCACATGCATCGGCTCTGGGAGCGCCCCATCTCCGATTCGCCCCTCCACCTCTTCGCGGGACCCGGCCTGATGGTCGGCACGTCCCGGCTCACCCAGTCGCCCCGTCTTCGCCTCGGCCTGAGTGGCGAGGTTGGACTCAATTTTTACGCCGAACGCTTCGAGGTCTTCTTGCATGTGACGCCCGTCCTCCGGTTTTTGCCTAGTACCCACACGGCGGTTGATGGCAACGTCGGCCTCCGCTACTACCTCCGGTTCCCCTGACATCACGGGCGTCCCGCAACTGCCCTCATGCTGTTCAATCGTGTTCTCATTACCGGCGCCAACGGACTGCTCGGGCAGGCCCTGGTCCACCGCCTCAGTCAGAACCGCGAATACGACGTGCTCGCGACTGCTCGGGACGACACCCCCCGGTTTGAGGACGGGTCGTGTGGCTATACCCCACTCGACGTGACTCAGCCAGACGACGTGGCCCGGATCTTCGAGGACTTTGCCCCCAACGTGGTCGTGAATTGCGCCGCGATGACCGACGTGGGGGAGTGCGACGAACACCGAAGCCAGGCGTGGGCCGTCAATGCCCGCGCCGTCAAAACACTGGCGAAGCACTGCCGCACCAGCGGGGCCCGCCTCGTGCAGGTCTCCACCGACTTCGTCTTCAACGGCAAGCGAGGCCCCTACGACGAAGAGGCCCGCCCCGACCCCGTCAACTACTACGGGCGCACCAAACTGGCGGGCGAAAACGCCGTACGGGAGGCCGGGCGTGCCAACTGGGCCATCGTGCGCACCGTTCTGCTCTACGGCACGGGTCGGGACCTGCGCCGCTCAAACATCGTCCTCTGGGTTGCGGACCAACTGTCTCAGGGCGAATCCCTCCACATCGTCGACGATCAGCACCGCACCCCCACGCACGTCGACGACCTGGCCGACGGCATCGAGCGCCTGCTTCACCACGAGACGACCGGCATCTACCACGTGTCCGGGGCCGACATGGTCTCGATCTACGAGCTGGCCTGCACGGTGGCGAGGGAGTTTGGGCTCGATGCCTCCCTCATCGAGCCCGTGCCGAGCGACTTCTTCGAAGACGCCGTGGAGCGCCCGCCGCGCACCGGCTTCGTCATCGACAAGGCCCGAGACGAACTCGACTACGACCCGCGCCCGCTCGACGACGGCCTCCGTGCCGTCCAGGCATCCCTGCAGGGCTTCTCTAGCCCATGACTCCCCCTATATCGCTATCGCTTCTCTCGTCCGTCCCACTCTGGACCCCGCGCTCCCATGCTCAACCTCGACACCGTCCGCAACGATCCCCGTCGCGTCAAAGAAGCCCTCCGGGCCAAGGGCATCGGCTCTCCCGACCTCGTTGACACCCTTCTCGAAGTCGACGAGACGCGCCGGTCCACCATCACGGAGCTGCAGGACCTTCAGTCCCGTCAGAACGAGCTCTCCCAGCAAATCGGGACGCTGAAGCGGGAAGGCGAGGACGAGGAGGCCGAGGCGATCATCGAAAAGACCGGCCGGATGAAAGAGGAGATCAATCGCCTGAAGGAGGAAGTCCAAGAAGTGGAGGCCCAGCAGGAGGAGCTCGTGCTGGAGCTCCCGAACATTCCGCACCCGAGCGTCCCGGTCGGGGCGGACGAGGACGACAACGAGGTCGAGGAGACGGTCGGCGAAATGCCCTCGTTCGACTTCGACCCGGCGCCGCACTGGGAGTTGGCCGACCGGCACAATCTCGTGGACCTGGAGCGGGGCGCCAAGGTGGCGGGGAGTGGCTTCCCGTTTTACCTCGGGAAGGGGGCCCGGCTCCAGCGGGCCCTCCTCAACTTTTTCTTGGATCGCGCTCGGGAGCGTGGCTACACCGAAATGCAGGCCCCGCTCTTCGTGAACCCGGAGAGCGCAGAGGGCACCGGGCAGCTCCCGGACAAGGATGAGCTGATGTACGAGATTCCGCGCGACGACTTCTACCCCATCCCCACCGCCGAGGTGCCCGTTACCAATTTCCACCGGGACGAAATCCTCGCGGCCGACGACCTGCCCCGACAGTACTGTACCTACTCGCCCTGCTGGCGGCGCGAGGCCGGCAGCTACGGCGCGGACGTACGTGGCCTCAACCGCCTGCATCAGTTCGACAAGGTTGAGCTCGTCCGGATCGTCCACCCCGACGAGAGCTACCGCGCGCTCGACGCGCTTCTGGAGGACGCCGAAAGCGCGCTCGACGCCCTCGATCTGCCCTATCGCCGCCTCCTCATGTGCACTGGCGACATGGGCTTCACGCAGGCCAAGGTGTACGACCTGGAGGTGTGGAGTGCGGCGCAGGACCGCTGGCTGGAAGTATCCTCCGTCTCCAACTTTGAGGCCTTTCAGGCCCGTCGCGCACAGATCCGCTACCGGCCCGAGCCGGAGGCCAAGCCGGAACTCGTCCATACCCTCAACGGGAGCGGCCTCGCCTTTCCTCGCGTTGTCGCAGCCCTCCTCGAAAACAACCAGCAGCCCGACGGCACCATCGAACTACCGGAGGCGCTCCACCCTTACACGGGATTTGCCCGAATCGGAGCGGAAGACTGATATCTGCAGTGATCGATGCCCCGTGCAGGGAACCGGACAGGCCCCGCTCGCATCATGAGGCCCGCCCCACCCTGTCATGCCGGGAACGCCTGCTCCGGCTCGCCCTGCAGAAATGCCTCGGCCCGGCGAACCATCTCTTCGCTGCCAATGAAGAGCGGCGTGCGCTGGTGGAGCTTGTCCGGATCCTTTTCGAGGATGCGCTGGTGCCCGTCCGACGCCGCCCCGCCGGCCTGCTCGGCGATAAAGCCCATCGGGTTGGCCTCGTACATGAGGCGGAGCTTCCCCTCCGGACTGCCGTCCGTCGCCGGATACATGTAGATCCCCCCTTTCAGGAGGTTGCGGTGGAAGTCCGACACGAACGAGCCGATGTAGCGCGTCTTCGCAGGACGATTGGTTTCCGGGTCCTGCTGCTGGAGCCAGTCGATATAGTCCCGCAGCCCGCCCTCGAAGGAGTGGTAGTAGCCACTGTTGATCGAGAAGAGTCGGCCCCGAGACGGCGTCTGGATGTCCGGATGCGACAGCAGAAACTCTCCGATCGACGGGTCCAGCGTGAAGCCGTTCACCCCGTTGCCGGTGGTGTAGACCAGCATCGTGGAGGAGCCGTAGACGACGTATCCGGCGGCCACCTGCTCGGTCCCGGCCTGCAGGGCCGCCTCCGGATCCGGCTTCTCCTCGTCGAAGGCGTCTGGCAGCCGGTAGATGCTGAAGATGGTGCCCACCGACACGTTCACGTCGATGTTGGAGGAGCCGTCGAGGGGATCGAGGAGAACAATATACTTTCCGTCCCCCTCCTTCGAAACGGTGCTTATGGGGATCGCCTCCGCGTGCTCTTCGGAGCCGATGAGGCAGCACTCCCCGCCGCGCCGCAGCGCCTGCACAAACTCGCGGTGGGCGAGGGCGTCCATCTTCTGCTGGACCTCCCCCTGCACGTTTCGCTCGCCCGTGCTGCCGTAGACGTCGAGAAGCCCGGCGCGGCGCATGTCGCGGTTCACGATCTTGGCGGCCAGGCTGATGTCGCGCAGCAGCCGCGAGAACGCACCGGTAGAGTGCGGGAACGAGTCCTGGCGATCAAGGATGAATTGCTCGAGGGTTTGGAACGTGCCCAGGTCGTCTTCGGGGGCGCCGTCACCGGCGTGGGATGTGCGAGGAGATCCGGTCATGACGTGCGTGGATGGAATATGAAGAGGGAAAGTGCGGGGGACAGAGCCCTGTACCGAGCAAGATACAGGATTTCGGAAGCGGTTCCAAATGTGGGTGGCACCCTGGTCTTTTTTCACTGGACGAGCGCCCCAAGCTCAAGACGATCCGCAATCCGTCGAGTGTTCGGGGCGTCCGCGGGCCGCTTATCCAGATCCGTCAGCAGACGGTCCAGGTCGTGCGGTCGATCCACGTCGTACCATTGCGGGAGCACCGTGACGTCCGCCCCGGTCCGCCCGGCGCGGGCAAGCGTATCGGCACACACCTTAGAGTGGCTGTAGCTCATGTCGTCGAACAGCTGCGGGTAGAAGGCGCTCATGCCCAGCAGGTAAAACCCGCCGTCTTCGGTAGGGCCGATGCAAAGCGACGCCGGGTTCTGAAGGGCCTGATCCGCCCGTCGCAGGAACGAGCGAGGCAGGGTCGGATGGTCGCTCCCCATCACGATGACGCGCCCGTAGCCGGCCCCCAGGGTCTCCCGGAAGGCCTGCTCCATGCGTGCCCCGAGCCCGTCCCCCGTCTGTACGTGTACGTCCACGCCGGACGGCACCGCGTCGAGCTCTCCATCGGGCAGCGGCGGGGCCAGGTAGAGCTGCACGTCAGCCTCCAGCCGCGTGACCCGGCGCAGCGTGTCCCGCAGGAACGCCGTGTAGAGGCGGGCCGCTTCCGAGGGACTCAAGGTTGGTGTAAGGCGCGTCTTGACGGACCCCGGTCGCGGGACCTTGGCAAAGACGAGAACAGAAGTGTCCATTGGGTGTGGGACCCGAGGGGAAAAGGGCGCCGGAATGCCACGTCGCGCCCGGCGTCAGCGCATGCGTTGCAGGGTGGAGTGAAGGGTGTCGAGGGCCTCATCGATGTCCGGCTCGGTCGTCTTCGCCCCCAGTGAGAACCGAACGGCAGCGGCGGCCGTCGAGCGATCGAGCCCAATGGCCGTGAGGACGTGGCTCGGTTCCAGCGCCCCGCTGGTACAGGCCGACCCGGCCGAGACGAGCACGCCCTGCATGTCCAGGTTCAAGATCAACATCTCCCCGTCAAGGGGCTCCTCCTCGACCGGCGGAAAGGCTACGTTCACGACGTGTGGCGCGACGGGGGCCTCGTCCAGCGGCGTGTTACAGACGTACGGCCCGGGCACCGCGTCGTCGAGCCCTTCAACGAGACGCCGCTGAAGCCGGGACAACCGCTCTGCCCGTTCCTCCGCCTCCGCCACGGCCCGCTCTAGCGCCTCCGCCAGCCCGATGGCCCCGGCCACGTTCTGGGTACCGCCCCGGCGGTCGCGCTCCTGAGAGCCCCCCTCCACGAGCGGGCCAAGGTCGACGCCGTTGCGGACATACAGCACGCCAATGCCCTTCGGCCCGTAGAACTTGTGTCCGGAGAGGGACAGCAGATCCACGCCGAGGTCCTCTACGTCGAGGGGCTGCAGGCCCGCCGCCTGGACGGCGTCGCAGTGCAACAACACGTCGTGCTCGTCGCAGACCCTCGCCACGGCCGGGATGTCGTTCTGCACCCCAATTTCGTTGTTCGTGTGCATGAGGGACACGAGGGCAGTCTCCTCCTCAATCGCCGCTTCCACCTGTTCAGGGGTAACGGCGCCGTGGGTGTCCGGCGATAGAAGGGCCACGGGCCGCCCCTGCTCCGACATTCGCCGGGCCGGCTCCAGGACGGCCTTGTGCTCGGCGGTGGAGGTCACCAGGCCGGCCTCCGACCCCGTTGACGCCGCCCCCAAGACCCCCTTCAGTGCCAGATTATCGGCCTCGGTCCCCCCACTGGTGAAGACAATCTCACTCGGCTCGGCCCCCAGACAGCCCGCGACGCGCTCCCGCGCCTCCTCCATTGCGACCCGTGCCCGCCGTCCCATCTGGTGCACCGACGACGCGTTCCCGTATTCCTCCAGCAGGTACGGTTTCATCACCTCAAACACCTCGGGGTCGAGAGGCGTGGTGGCGGCGTGATCGAGGTAAACGCGCTCCATCAGGCGAAGGAAGTCGGTGCGTCGAGAAGATATAAGGCATGCGGAGACACTCCAACAATCTATCTTACGAAGCAGCGGGTCGGCTGATTCGGACGCGGCACGGTCGAATCCCGCATATTTTGTCGACCCTGCCGACGAACAATTTCAGGGGTTGGCATTTTCACCCGGCAACGTTTTTCAGTTTGCGACCGGCCTAGCATCTCCTTTTCCCACCAGCATCGTTGCTTCATGGATAAACTCGTCGTTCGCGGAGATTCGTCCCTTCAAGGCCCCCTCACCGTGAGCGGGTCGAAAAACACGGCCCTCCCGCTCATGGCCGCCACCCTCCTGGCGAAGGGCCCCTCTACCATCACCAACGTGCCGGACCTACGGGACGTGCGCACCTTTTCGAAGGTCATTCGGCACGGGGGGCCGGCGGTGACGTTCGATGCCGACGCCCACACCCTCTCGGTGGACGCGACCACCATCGAAACGCCGGTGGCGCCCTACGAGATGGTCAAAAAAATGCGCGCCTCCTTCTACATGCTCGGTGCGCTCCTGGGGCGTTGCGGGACGGCCAAGGTATCGCTCCCCGGGGGCTGCGCATGGGGGCCGCGACCGGTCGACCTGCACATCGAGGGCATGAGGGAGTTCGGGGCCGACATTGAGTTGGACGAGGGTTACGTGCACGCCTCCACCCCGAAGGGCGGGCTCGCGGGCGGCACCTTCCGGCTGGAGCCCGTGAGCGTGGGCGCCACGATCAACCTTCTGCTCGCCGCCGTAACGGCCCGGGGCGGCTCCAAGATCGAGAACGCGGCCCAGGAGCCGGACGTCGTGGCCTTCGGGCATGCCCTCCAGGAAATGGGCGCTCAGATTGACGGCCTCGGCACCCGGACGATTGAGGTGCAGGGCGTCGACGCGCTCAACACGGGCACCTTCCGCAACACGCCCGACCGCATCGAGCTGGGCACCTTCATCCTCATGGCCGCGACGGCCGCCGAGCCCGGCCACCCCGTCGACATCCACGAGGGCACCCACGAGCACCTGGGCCCGGACTTCAAGGAAAAGCTGGGCGAGACCGGGGTCGACGTGTCCTACGGCGACGAGACCGTGACCGTCGTGCGCCCCGAGACGATTCGTCCGGTGTCGGTCGAGACGTCCCCCTTCCCGGGCTTCGCGACCGACCTGCAGGCGCAGTGGACCGTCCTGCTGAGCTGCGCCGATGGCACGGCCACGGTGACGGACACAATCTACGACGACCGGTTCAAGCACGTGCCGGAGCTGCAGCGTCTCGGCATGGAGATCGAGGTCGACGGAAACACGGCGACGGTACACGGGGGCGCGCCGTTGAAGGGAGCAAAGGTCATGAGTACGGACCTCCGGGCCGGCGTCTCCCTCGTGATGGCCGGTCTGCTCGCCGAGGGCCGCACGGACGTTCTCCGCGTCTACCACCTCGACCGCGGGTACGAAGATCTCGAAGACAAGCTCCGCGACGCCGGGCTCACCATCCACCGCGAGGAGTACGACGAGTTTGCCGAGCCGGACCGGGCCCCTGCACAGGGGTAGCTCCCCAGCGTGCGACCGGTTACAGACGTCCGGAAGTCCGCCGGTAGGGAGGCGGGCGTCAAAACGAGGCGTTGAGCTGCACGCGCACCGTATGGATGGGGTCGGTCGTGGCGGGGGCGCGTCCATCGTAGTTCAGCGTGGCACGGAGGCGGTCCGTAAACGCGTACTGCCCCTGCAGCCCCCAGAGCAGCGAGGTGCCGGGCCCGCGTCCATCGGTCAGTTCGAACTGCGCCCGCCCGACGGCCGCCCCGTTGAGGTCGACGCGTGCCACCTCGGCGTTCGCCGTGAGCCGCAGGCGCCCCGCGCGGCGCCACGTCAGTTCGAGGGGCAGCGTGTACAGGTCGGCCCGTCGCCCCTTCGCCCGGTCCCGCTTGCGGGCGTATACCCCCGCCAGGGTCACATCGAGCGTGCGACGGGGCTGGTACGAGACGCTGGGCCGAATTCGGAGCGTACGGATGTCGAAGCTGCGGGCCTTGTCGAAGGCCTCGCTCTCCACCCGATCACGTTCCGACGTGCCCGTCGCTCGGAGACGCCAGGACGAGGCCGGGCGGAGCTGCCCCTCGACCTCCCACCGGTTCAGGAACTGCCGCTCGCCCCCCACGGCGCGCTCCGTGAGGCCCCGCACCTGCCGCCAGGAAACATCCAGGCCGTATCCCCGCTGCGCCCGAAACACTTCCAGGCGCTGCTCGAGCCGCAGTGACCCATCGGTCGTGCGCCCCGGCCGCCGGAATTCATCCGGATCCAGCCGGTAGAGGGCCGTGGGGCTGTCGGTCCGGCTCTGCTCACGGACCTGAACGCGCGTTTCGGTGGTGATCCGGCGCAGCCCCTGTTTCCACCACGCGTCCCCGTCCGGCCACAGGCGCCGGGGCCGCAGCGCGAGGCGGGTGCGCAGCTGCAGATCAACGACGGATTCGAGCGTGTCGGACGGCACGAAGCGCTGCACGTACGTGCCCTCGTTGGGGGTCGTCTCCGGAACGAACTCGTCGATCTGCTGCACACCGTCGCCGTTCGCGTCGCGCCACATGTATTGGCCCCGTTCGGGCGACGTTTGGACGTATACCTCGCGCTGAATAGGGGTGCGCTCGGTCGCCGCGTCGTAGAACAATCGAGCATCGACCGCCCGATCCAGTGGCCGGGCGCGCCCGTCGAACCGCATGACGATCGACTCGGTCTCGCGCCGCTGCTCGGTGCGCCGGAAGACATCGGTCACGTCTCGGCGTCGCAGTCCGCCCCGCACCGACACCCGGTACGGCGCCTGGGGATCGAGGGCGAGCTCCGTCTGGGCCGTCCACGTCCGCGACGCGTCCCGAAACGATCCATCCACGACGCCCTGCTCGGTGCGGCGCTCCAGGCTGCCGGACGCCTCGACGGGCCCGTTGACGTACGACACCCCGGGACGGACCTCTAGGAACCGAAACGACTCGGCCGTCAGGCTGTCCGTGGCGCGTGCCCGCTGGCGTCGGCGTTCCCGCCGCACGTTGAGCCGAGGCTCCAGGCGTCCCCCCCAGAGCGGCTGGCGCACCGTGGCCGCCTGTCGCCGCCAGGCGCCATCGATTTGCGCAGAACGGTCGGTGCTGGTGATGGAGACGGCCCGGAGTGAGAGACGAGGCCATCCGGGTTCTTCAACAGAGAGGGCCCCACGGCGCCGCCACGCCTCGTAGGCCGAGCCGACGGACAGCCGCCCGCCGCCCGCCTCCAGAGACGAATCGCTTCCCCAGTCGACGGTCACCTGTCCCTCGTCCACCGTCTCGTTGCCGCGATCTTGGAGGCGGCCCGGAAGCCCCGACCCGCCGCGCGAAAGATTCCACCGCCGTCCGTACTCGATGGGACGCGTCTGGTCGAACGTGACGAAGTTCTGCCCGCGCTCGCGCCGCCGAACCTGTCCCGACACCGTCCCGAGTTCCATGCTCCCCACTGTCATTGTCATCGGGTCGACCCGCACCCCCGCCGTGTACGCCCGCCCCCGATCATCATCCGCGTCACGCCCCGAAAATCGATTCTGATCATTCAGCGACCCGGCCCACTCCCCGAACACCTCAACGCCGGCCACCGGCTCGACCGATCCCGTCAGATCAACGAGGCGCTGACGGGTCGGGGCTGGAAGCGGCTGAACGGGGGCGTACGCCCCGCTCCCCGGCCCTGCGTACTCGTAGACGACCCCATTCGTCTCGGCCCCGGCGCGCTGGTAATCTCCTTCTCCGCTCCCCACCCGCGTGAAGCGGACCCGAAAGACCGGCGTATCCGGGGGCGGCGCGTCCTCCACAGCAGCGAAGATCGTATCCTGCGTCCCGTCGGGCGACGCGATCGGCTCGCGGCGGTAGTGGACGTAAGGCGCATCCGAATCGAACTCCACACGGCGCGCTCCGCTCCGGACCGCCGACTCGTCTCCGGCCCGCGCGAGGCGGAGCGAGTCCTGGCGGGACAGGTCGAAGGCCGTCTGAAAGTCGCGCCCGTCGGCCTGCCGGACAACCGTGGCCCCCACGTTGACCCGGGCGTCGCCATCGCTTCCCTGCCACACTCCCGCCGTCGCCCGCCCGCCGACCAGCGTCCGCGTGAACTGCGTCGTCGAGTACTGAAACTCGACGGTAATGCGCCGATCGTCGGTGATGAGGCGGTCGGCAGTGAATGTGATCTCGGCCTGCGTGTAGTCGATCACGTAGTCCTCAGTCTGGCCGCGCGTGAGGCGCTCCCCGTCTAGGAAAACACGCTCCGATCCCGCCACGACGATGATGGCCTCCTCCCCGTTCGCCCCTCGAAGCCGGTACGGGCCCTGGACCCCGTCGGTCGGCTCAAGGTCTTGGGTACGAAACTGGCCCCGGCTCACCGCCCCGAAGGCCGTGGCCTCCCCCTCCGCCAGCCCGGCGGCCGCGCCCAGTCCGTCACTCTCGACCAAGACGCCCTGCACCTTCTGCGAAAACGAGCCGAACGTCCCGCCGTCGAGGTTCACGTCCACGTCGCCGAGACGGACCCGTCCCTGAGGAGCATCCACCGACAGAAAGACACGGTCGAAGTCCTGCAGGCGCTGGGTCGTCCCCTCCGGCTGGATGGGTGTGTTCTCGTCGGTGAGTAGGGCCTGGACGAACACGCTGTCGGCCACCTCGCCCTGCAGCTGCATACGGAGCCCCGACTCCACGCTCACGTCGCGCTGCGTGCCGCCCACCACGCCCCGCGAGATCGAGCCGCTCCGCTGGATGTCGACGCCGGCGAAGGGATTGAACCCGGTGGTGTCGGGCCGCTCCTCCTCCACGACCACCGTCGCCGAGTCGGCCGTGGCACTCGTGTCCGGGGCCCGGCGGCGATACACCTCCTCGAAGGCAAACGGGTACGTCCGGTAGCGGGCAAACAGCGTGTCGCGGGCCCCAAGGAGGTCGTCCCGACGCACCCACAAACGCCCCGTCCGCGCCTCGATCCGGTACTCGGACGTGTCGAGACGCGTGGGGCCGACCCGAACCGTCTCGCTTCCCGGAAGCACAAACCGGCGCAGTTGATACGGCTGCGGCTGAAAGGTGTCGATCGTATCCCGGTGACGCCCAAGGTCTTTCAGCACCTGTGTCGTGTCCTGTGCCGCCGCCTCTCCCAGGAGCAGCCCCCCCACGCCACACAGCAGCAGCACCCGAACAATCGACGGAGCGTACGACACGAGCAGTACCGCGCCAGCGGAGCGAAACGATCATGAGCGATTCCCAGGGCGCCCTCTTCGAGACGGCGTTCGTCCTCCTGCCGCTACCAGGCCGGGCGCCGAAGCAGCCGCGTTTCGGTGAGCAGATACACGCGGTCCTGGTACGCAGCCACGTCGACGAGTGGCTCTCCGAGGTCGACCGTGTGCTCCGCGACGACGCCCTCCGATCGGTCCCACACGAGGACGCGGTGCGCGCAGACGATCCACAGTCGGCCGCGGTGGACGGCAAGGGCCTGTATGTTCGCAGGGGCGAGCCCGGCGACGCGGCGGCGGAAGGTGCCAAAGGCATCGTAGATGAGCACCGCCTCGCGGCCGGCGTCGGCCACATAGAGGCGCCGATCCGGCCCTGGAGCCAAGGCCACCGGATTCTGGAGCCGCCCCCCTCGTCCAGACACGAGGGATTGCGACCGCCCACCATCACTCCACTTCCACACTCGGCGGTCGCGTGCATCGAGCACGAACACAGCCCCCTCGTCGTCCTGCACCACCCCAATCGGCCGCCCGTCGCCCTGGACCAGGGTGCCTCCCCGTCCGTCCTGAACGGTCCACTCCGGGCCCGCCCGCCCCTCGGTCCGCCCAACGGGCAGCGACTCGAGATACTGTCCCTCCATCGAGAACCGCTGGACGCGCCCGTTGTAGGTGTCGGCCACGAGAAGGACCTGCCCGTTCGTCGGATCTATGGCCGAGGGCGTGTCGAACTCGCCCGGCCGCGTGCCCGTCCCGCCCAGGACGTCTCGGCGGGTGCCGTCGGCCTCGAACATGGCCACCACGTCGCGCCCCGCATCGGCGACGTAGAGGCGGCCTCGCGGATCGACCGCGAGCGCTCGCGCCTCCTCGAATCGCGCGAGGACCGGTTCTGCCCCGCGGTCCGGCGCCTGCGCACACGCTGGACCGACGGTCCATACGCCTCCGCACCCCCATAGCAGCAGGAGTCCAAGACCAGCACCTAGCAAATGGCGAGGACGCATGTATACAGAAGGAGTCTAGGACGCATCCAGGTGAGCCAGCCCCTTTTCGCCAATATCGCTCCGGTAGGTCTCGCCCTCAAACCCGACGCGGTCAACGCCGTCGTACGCTCGGCTGAGGGCCGCCGGCAGGTCTCGTCCGGTGGCGGTGACGCCGAGCACGCGTCCCCCACCGGTCACGAGCGTCCCCGCCGGCGTAAGTCGTGTGCCGGCGTGAATGACCGACACGTCCTCGAGGGCCTCCGCGTCCCCAATCCCAGTGATCTCGACGCCCGTCTCGTAGTCGATCGGGTATCCCTCCGAGGCGAGCACGACACAGGCCGCCGCTCCGGGCGTGGTCCGAAGGTTGCCGCCCTGCAGGTCGCCGTCCGCGAGGTTCCGGAAGACCGCGGCCAGGTCCGACTCTACGAGCGGGAGCACGACCTGCGCCTCGGGATCGCCGAGGCGGCAGTTGTACTCGACCACCTTCGGCCCTTCCTCCGTAATCATGAGGCCGCAGTAGAGCACCCCACGGTACGGCGTGCCTTCCTCCTGCATGCCCTGAAGGGTCGGCTCTATGATCTCGCGGCAGATGCGTGAGAGCAGCGTTCCGTCCACGATCGGGGCCGGGGCGAACGCGCCCATGCCCCCCGTATTCGGGCCGGTGCCCCCCTCCCCGATGGGCTTGTGATCCTGGGACGGCGGAAGAAGAACGTAGTGCGCACCGTCGGTGAGGGCAAGGACGCTCACCTCCTCCCCCTCCATCTTTTCCTCAATCACGACCTGATCGCCCGCCGCCCCGAAGGCCCGTTGGTTTACGATCTGGCCCAGCGCGTCGTGGGCGTCATCTAGGGTCGAGCACACGAATGCGCCCTTCCCGCCCGCCAGGCCGTCCGCCTTCACCACGACCGGGGCTCCCACGTCATCGAGGTAGGCCGCCGCTTCGTCGGCCTCCTCCGCGCCGAACACTCGAAACGATGCCGTCGGCACGTCGTGGCGCGCCATGAATTGATCGGCGAAGGCCTTGCTGCCCTCTAGTTGCGCGGCGGTCTTCGTAGGCCCCACGATAGGCAGGCCGGCCGCCTCAAATCGGTTAACGATGCCCTCCACGAGCGGCCGTTCGGGCCCGACCAGGGTCAGGTCGATGTCCTCCGTCTCCGCAAAGTCAACCAGTCCGTCCAGATCGGTCGCCTCCAGGCCGACGTTCGTGGCCTTCTGGGCGGTGCCGGGATTGCCAGGCGCGGCAAACAGGGCGGACACCTGATCGCTTTGGGCTAGGGCCTCGACGAGCGTGTGCTCTCGTCCTCCACTTCCGACTACGAGGATTCGCATACGGTTTTTGATGACTGACCGGGAAGAAGCAGTTACACTGAAACCTCCCCCCTCGCCGCGCCGTGCGGCAGGGTCCATTTTAGTATAGGTGACGGCATCCACTGATGCACACGCTCCTGTCTCGTTTTTCCCGCTGGTCATCCCGGATGCTCCGTCGCCGGAGTGGCGCCCGGCCCGTCCTCGCACTTCTCCTCGGCGGGATGATCGGGCTGGTGGCAGCCCCGGCGGCCGGCCAGGCGTTCCCGGGCGCCCCAGACGAGCCCGGTACCAACCTACGGGTGTACCCCCTCGCCACGTGGAGTCCACGGGTCGGCGTGGGCGCCGGGGCCGGACTCGTCGTGCACCACCTGGGGCGTCGGCACGCACAGGCCCTCCTTGCCGCGGCGCCCGCCCAGCACGAACAGGTGGCCACCGCGGCCTGGGCCAGTGCTAATCCCGACCGGGCCCGACAGTACGTGCTCGTGAGCGCACGGGGCCTCCATACAAACCGGGATTGGTTCTACGGACTCGGGCCCGGGTCGTCGTCCGACGCCCGGCAGCCCATTGAACGCTCTGCCGTGCAGGTCCGCGTTCGGGCCGGCCAGTACTTTCTCGACCGGCGACTGCTCCTCCAGCCCCACGTTGGCCTCTCGACACACCGGGTCGATCGCGTCCTGTCCCCTGCGGACCCGCGCCTGGACGAGGCGTCCCGGCAGCACCTCCGGCAACTGGCGAGCAGCCGCATCGGCCCGTTGTCCCCGAGCCATACCGGCCTGCGTGTGGGGGTCGACGTGCGGTACGACACCCGTTCCCCCCGTCCTCGGCCTACACGCGGCGTGCTCCTGAACGGCGGCTGGGAGCGGTACGGGTCGCTCTCGTCCTCCTTTGTGCAGTACGATCGCCTGGACCTCAGCGCCCGGGGATTGGTGCCCCTGGGCGGCGCACATCACCTGGCGGGACAGCTGTCGCTGGCCCACACCGTGGTGCGGGGCGAAGCCTCCGTTCCCTACTACCTGCGCCCGATGCTCGACGGCACCCGGGTCCCCGGACTGGCCCGGCACCGCTTCGTTGGCTCCGACCGCCTGATCGGCAGCGTGCTGTACCGCTTTCCCCTTGTCCAGCCCCTGGGTGTGGTTCGTCTCGGCGGCCACGTGGGCCTTCACGCCGCGAGCGTGTACGACGACGTGTTTTCCGACGCGGCCCTCGACGTTGCATTTGACGACGCCGCGGCCGTAAGCGACACGTCCGTTCCCCTACGGCCGGCCGCGTCCATCGGGCTCCGGATGGGGCTCTCCTTCCGCGAGGTGCCCTCCCTCGACCTTGCGCTCGGCATCAGTCCGGAGGGAGTGACGGGCGTCCGGTTTGCCCTGCAGCAGGACCTACAGGCCCTGCGTCCGCCTCTCCACCAGCTGCGTCAGCCATAAACCCGCGCTCCTCGTCCACTCGGTCGCTCCATCGATCCCTCCGTTTTCCATGCCGACCGTCCTCGTTGCCGTTCTCTCCGTCCTCATCGGAACGTATGCGCTTCTGGCGGGGGCCGCGGCGCTGGGTTTTCTCGCCGTCCGGGACAGTTCGCCGCCGAGCGCGCCTGCAGAGTGGCCGTCCGTGGCGGTCGTCCCTGTCCAGGCCAAGGACGTGGGACGCCTCCAGGACGCCGTACAGTCCTGCGAGTATCCCGCGGACCGCATCGAGGTTGCGCGTCCCGACGCCCCCCGCCCGCGGACGGACGGAGACGGGCTGGCCTCAAGCGATGTGACCCTGACGCTTCCCCCCACGGCCGACGTCCCGCCCACCTGGCCCCAATCGATGGTGCGGCGACGCCAACCCGACACGCCCGTCGTGATGGGGCCCACGCTGGTGGAGCACGACAACCTGTTTCTTCCCCGCCTGGAGGCCCTGCAGCACCTGGGCCGCCTGACGCTCCTCGGCGGAGCCGCGCATCTGGGGCTCCCCCTCGGCCCCGGCACGGCCAACCGGGCCCTCGATGCCGGGCCTTGTGCCTCCGACTCGACGTCTCCTGAGGAGTCTGTGCCGCCCTCTCCCCTTTCAGCCGCCACGTCCACCTTCAACCCGGAGCCGGAGGCCGCCGTGATGCGCGCGCCTGTCGACTCGTTCGCCGATCTTCTCCGGAGACAGGCCGAGTGGTTCCGTCACGCAATCCGCGCGTCGTCCCGGTTCGTGCAGGCCCAGGCCGCAGGGCTCTGGCTGGTCCACGCCGTGCTGCTTGCCTGCTGTGCCGTCGCCCTCGCGTTGCCCGCGTGGCGACAGCCCACCCTCGCCGCGCTTCTCGGCAAGATGGGGGCGGACGTGATGCTCACCCTCCCGGCCGCGTCTCACTTTGGGCAGCGGCGCCTGCTCCGGTCAATCGTCGCGACCGTCCTGATGCTCGTGCTCTCCATTCCTCTCGCGGGCGGATGGGCCCTGGCAAGCCCGTCTCGGACAGGGCAGTTCAAACGGGACGATCGTGGCAGAACGACGGTGACCTGATTTCCCCACCCGACTCGTGAACCAATCTCCGTCGCACGCCTCCCGCAATGCGCCTCCTCATTCCCTACCTGGCCACCCATGGCCTGCGCCCGTTCCACCGCTTCGTTCCGGACCTCCTCTGGCGGATCGAGGCGGAGGCCAAGACCGCGTACCTCACGTTTGACGACGGCCCGACCGAGGAGCTCACGGACGATCTGCTCGACCTGCTTGCGCAGTACGACGCGCAGGCCACCCACTTCCTCGTCGGCCAGAACGCGGACCGCCATCCGGACCGTGCCCGCGCCATTGTACGGGCTGGGCACCGCGTCGGCAACCATACCTACACCCATGTCGACCCCTGGTCCGTGCCCCACGAGCAGCTGCAGAATGAGCTCTCCCGCACCACACGGCGGCTGCAGTCCCTCACAAAAACCCGAGTCCGGGCGCTCCGCCCGCCCTACGGCCACCCCACGCAGCGGCTCCGCCAGTGGTGTGCGGCCCAGAACCAGCGGATGGTGATGTGGGACGTGATGCCGGGCGACTACCTGAAGACGGCCCGGGCCCGGCGGGTATCAAACTTCGTGGTGCGCCACGTGCGCCCCGGCTCTGTCATTGTCCTCCACGACAACCCCACCTGCGAAGACGTAACCCTCCCGGCCCTAGAGACCATTCTCCATACGCTGTCCGCCGAGGGCTGGACGTTCGACGCGCTCTGACAGCCCTCCCTCACATGAATGCAGAGCATGGGAGCATTCCCTAGATTCGACGAAGCCTCAGCGGGACTCTCGAACGAAATCGGAGTTGATCCGCGTGGCCTTTCCTTCTCAGCCCCTTCGAATCCTGTTTGCTCCCGACGCCCCGGACGAGACGGCCACTGAGGTGCACTGCTGCCGCCACGGCAGCATCCTCCCCCATGTTCTGCGCGAGACGCTGCGAGAGGTGCCGGTGGCGACGTGGCAAACAGCCGTCTCGACGGCTCGGTCCCCCGCTGGAGGCAGGCCTACTCGTCGAGTTGGTCGCGGAGCTCGACGAGGAAGGCCCGGAGCGCTTTCAGGTCGTCTTCGATTTCACTGTCCCCCTCCGCCCCGGCGTCCTCGCGTGCGATGGCCTGCCGTGCGCCCTCGATCGTGTACTTCTCGTCCTTCAGAAGGTGACGAATGCGTTCGACCGTTTCTACATCGTCCTTGGTGTAGACCCGCCGCCCGGCCCGGTTCTTTCGGGGACTCAGGACCTCGAACTCCTGCTCCCAATACCGGAGGACGTGGGGCTCCTGGTCAACGATTTCACCAACCTCCCCGATCGAGTAGTAGAGCTTCTCGATTTCGTCCTCAGGCATGAGCGTAGACGATCGGCAGAAAGGACGTGAGCGGAAGAGTTATGCTCCCCGTACGACACTGGGCCGTCACCGTTCGGGAGACACCCCGCCGGACTGATTCTCGTCGGTCGGGCTACGCCCCGACGAGTTCGAACGTCGAGCCGACGGAGGGATCCTTCTCGACCTCGATGCGCACCGGAAACGCTCGCTTGAGCCGTTCGAGGTGCGTGATGACGAGAATCTTCGCGAAGTCCTCGCGGATCGCCTGGATGGCCTCCACGAGGCGCTCGATCCCGGTCTCGTCCTGCGTGCCGAACCCCTCGTCGATCACGAGGGTGCGCACCCGCACGCCGCTGCGCTCGGCCAGCAGTTGCGCCAGTGCGACGCGGAGGGCAAAGTTGACCCGGAAGCTCTCGCCGCCCGAGTACGTCTCGTAGGGACGAGGCGCGCCGTGCTCGTCGGTGATGATAATCTCGAGCGTTTCCTTGGTGCCTCCGCTTTTCTTCTCCTTGAGGGTCTCGAGCCGCACGTGCATCCGGCCGTCGGTGAGCCGATCCAAGATACGATTTGCGCGCTCCTCGATGTCGGGAAGCGTTTCTTCGATGATGAGCGACGGGATGCCGTTCTTCCCAAAGGCGGCGCGGAGGTGCTTGTACCGCTGCCGGTCGGCAACGGCGTCTTGACGCTCTTCTCGGGCCTCCTTCAGGGCCTCCGTGTCCGCCGCGGCCTGCTCTAGCTGCGCGTTCAACTTGCCGAGGCGCTGCTGCAAATCGTTGAGCGCCTCTTCTTCCGCCTCCACCCGCTCCGACACGTCCTCTTGCTCGGCGACCACCTCAGGCTTGTCCTCCAACGCCGACTCGCACTCCGCGAGGCGTCCGGCCAACTCCTGTTTTTCCTCCTCGGCCGCTTCCATCCGGTCCCGAATGCGGGTGCGCTGCTCCGCCCACTCGGTGCGGTTTTCCTGGGCGTTGACGAGGGCGTTGTGGCGATCCGGCACGTCGCTCAGCTCCTGCAGTCGCTCCCGAATTTCTTGGAAGCGGTCCGGGTCGAAGTCGAGGTCGTCGATCTCCTCCCGCAGAGCCTCCATGTCTGCCTGTAGGTCCTCGGCCACGCGGTTCTCCTCCAATGCCGTCCGGAGCTGCTCGATCTTCTCGTCCCGCCCGTCCCGTTTCTCCGTCAGCTCCTCCCGACGCGCCGCTGCGCGCTCGATCTCGCCCAGCCGATCCGCGTACCGGTCGAACTGTGCCGCCCGGTTCTGCAGGGCCTCGAGGGCTTCCGAATCGACCTCCACGCCCGCGAGGCGCTGCTTGCAGGCCTGCCACTGCCGCCGTGCAGACTCTGCGTAGCGCCCCTCCGTGAGGCGCTGGTCAAGACGCTCGGCCTTTTCACGGTGGGCCGCAAGCGCCTCCGCCGTCTCCTCCAGCGACCGCTTCTGCTCCTGTGCCGTCGCGAGGGCCTCCCCGACGTCGTCCAGCGCCTCGCGCTTCTCCTGAAGCTGGCGGTACGTCCGCCGCAGTTCGGCCCGTTGCTCCTTTTCTTCGTCCAGTTGCGCCTGGGCCGACTCGATGGCCGTATCGAGCTCGTCGATGTGGGTCCGGAGCGTGGCCTCCGCCTCCTCCCGGTGCGTGTCGGTCAGCTCGGTGCCACAGGTCGGACACACGTCCCCGTCGGCCGCCCGGAACCGCCGTAGCTCCTCAACCTCCCGCTCGCGTTCGTCCCGGAGCGCCTCCAGCTGCCCCGCCTGTTCCTGCACGGCCTGGGACAGGATCTTCCCCTCCTCCTCGATCTCGGCCATGCGCTCGTCCAGGGCCGCCCGCGTCTCCTGCTTCAAGCGAAGCGCCTCGATCCGCGTCTCGATCTGCTCTCTCTCTTCCAGCGCCTCCGCCTCCTCCTCAATTTGGGACCGGAGGGTGTCAATCTCGCCCCGGAGTTGCTGGCGGGCCCCTACGATGGCCTCCCGCGCCTCGGCCTTCTGCTGCTCCAGCCGGTCTCGACGCCGACGCACCCGCTTCCGCTCGGGCACCCGCTGCCGGGCCGCCTGGGCCCGCCGCAGGCGGGTCTCTACCTCGTCCCGCTGGGTGAGGGTCTCCCGACAATCAGCCAGCGACTCTTCAATCCCGGACCGCTCGGCCACCAGTCGCTCCAGGCGGCGCTCGACGTCGTTGCGCCGCTCCTGAAGAGCAGACGCCGTTTCGTCCAGCTTCCGCTTCAGGACCCGGTGCCGTTCGCGCGTGTCCTCGAGTGCGTCCCGCTCTGCGACGAGGGACTGATGCTCTTCGTAGGCCTCCTCGATGGCCGTGCGGTCTTCTAGAAGCGCCTCGGCCTCCTCGATGCGCTCCGTAAGGGCCTCAATCTCCTCATGGTGCTCGTCGATCCGATCGTCCAGACCGGCCATCGATTCGCGAATGGACTCGGCCTCCCGGGCCGTTGCCTCCAGATTGGCTCGTTTCTGGGTCAGCGCCGTCTCCCGGTCGCGCAGATCAGAGAGGGTGTCCGTCTGCGCCTCAATGTCCGCCTGCACGGCCGCCCGCTCTTCTTCCCAGTCCGGCACGTCCTCCAGGGCCGTCTCCAGGCGCTCCACCTCCACCGTTGCCCGCTGCTGGCGCTCCTTCGCCTCGCGCCAGTGGTCGCGCGCCTCGTCTTCGAGCGCCTCGTACCGACCGAGGTTGAGGATGCGGGTAAGGATCTCCTTGCGCTGGCTGGGGCGCTTCTGGGTAAACTCGTCGGAGCGGCCCTGCAGAAGAAAGGCCGAGTTGATGAACGTGTCGTAGTCCAGCCCCAGCGTGTCCTCGATCCGTGCCTGCGTCTCGCGCTGGGTTGCCCTCGTGAGGGGACGGTAGCCATCGCCCGCGGCGTCGCTGAGCTGAAACTCAAGGTCCGACGAAGTGGTCTTGCCCGTCTCCGATCGGGAGAAGGAGCGGACCACCCGGTAGCGCGTGTCTTCAAGGTCGAAGGTGAACGAGACCTGCATGTGCCGGGTCCCGATCCGGATGAGCTCCTCATCGGGCTTGCGGCGGCCGCTCGACTTGCGCGCCTCCCCCCAGACGGCCCACGTCATGGCGTCGAGAAGGGCCGACTTGCCCTCCCCGTTGCCACCGGACAGGCAGGCCACGTCGAAGTGATCAAATTCGAGGGGCGGGGCCTCCGTGCCGTAGCTCAGGAAGTTTTTCAGTTCCAGACGGACCGGGACCATGCAGGGGACAAGCGCGGACGAGAAGACGAGACGCCGGTGGGACTACGGGAAATTCCCGATGCGCCCGCGCTGTTTCCAGGACGCGCCGTCTCACCGAAATTCCACGGGCGTCACGATCACGGTTGCGTCCACCACGTCGGTCAGCTCCCGGTCGCGCAAGCGATCATTGAGCTGCGCCTCCGCGGCGTCGGCAATCCGGGCCCGCTCCGGTGCGTCCAGGGCATCGTCCGCCGCCGCCAGGGCGGAGCGGTCGGCCTCCACGTTCAGGTCGGCCTCCACCCGTTGGCGCGGCGCCCCCGGCACCCGGTCCCGTACGAGACTCAAGTCGACGGCAAGCGTGCAGTCCTCCGCGCCTGCACCATCCAGGATCTCACGGGCCGTGTCTTCAATCGCCCGCTGCAGATCCTCCGCGAGCTCTGGACGCAGGCGTCCGTTCTCCTGCACGAGGCCGCGGATGGTATCGAGCTCAACGTCCCCGACAATGTGGAGGTCGATCGAGATGTCGCTTCCAAGAACGGGCATAGGAACGAGCAAGGTTGATGAACCCACATGCATGAACGAACCGGTACCGCCAAATACACACCTTCATTCGCGTTCTTCCCGAGTGCCCACACGAGCCTTATCCCGCGTCACTAGACGTCGGAGCGGAGGCCCGAGCGGGTGCTCTCCGAATCGGACGACTCCGGGACCGCATCCATACGGGACCGCACCTGTCGGCCCAACTGGTCAGCCGCTCGTTTGGCCGCGGGAAACCAAGACTCGGTCGCCTCGATCGTCTTGGGCAGGAGCTGCGCGACCGGGCGGTAGAGCGCCGAGTCGGTCCGCGTTTCCTTCTCCGGAAGCTCCAGGCCGGCGAGGACCAGAAAAAGCAGGCTCAGGAGCAACGCCGCCTTTGCCCCGCCGACCGCTCCCCCGGCCGCCCGGTTTAGAAATGAGAGGGACAGGGTGTCGAACAGCTGCTCCAGGAGCCGAGCCAGGACCAGAAACAGGAGATAGACGCCCAAAAACAGCACCGTGAAGCCGGCGAGCGGCGCGACGGACTCGGCCAGGCCCAGGCTCTCCACGATGAGGGTCCCCACCGCCCCCATAAACTCCACGGAGAACAGAAGCGCGGCCACGAGCCCCAGCAGACTGGCCGCCTGACGCACGGCCCCCACCAGGTACCCACGGATGAGCCCCGCGAGGAGGATGGCAAGGATAAGCCAGTCGAGCACAGTCAGCATGTCAACACCGCCGGTGAACTGGATGCGGGATCACGGCCGAAAAGATGAAGAAGAGATGCAATTATATAAAGCGGCCCGCGGGGACAAGGTTCACGGCAAAGAGGAGGGGCCCTGAAGCGGGTGGGCGACGCGCTGAAAAGCCCCGGAGCACGCGCCGGGTCCACCGCGCGGAGAGACGTCCCGACTGATCCGTCCAGGGGGCGGCCTAATCCGAGAGGCGATCCTGCACCATTTCTCGCACGCGGTTGCCGTCCACTCGGCCGCGCAGCTCGTCCATGGCGCGCCCCATGACCGGCCCCATGTCGGCCATCGAGGTGGCGCCCACGTCGTCGATGATGGCGTCAAGCCGCTCGGCCAGCTCTTCGTCGCTCAGCTGGTCTGGCAAATAGTCCTCGAGAACCTCAATCTCCTCCCGCTCTTTCTGGGCCAGGTCGTCGCGATCCGCCTCCTCGTACTGTTCGATCGAGTCGCGGCGCTGCTTGACTTGCTTCTGGACGACGGCCAGTTCCTCCTGATCCTCGAGGCTGGAGTCGGACCCCGACCGCCGCTTCGCAATCTCTTTGTTGGCGAGGGCCGCCCGGAGCGATCGGAGGGCGCGCCGGCGCACGTCATCCTGCGCCTTCATGGCGTCGGTGAGGTCCTGCTTTACACGGTCGAGAACGGAGTCGGACATGATTTGCGGTCGGAGATGACTGGAAGGGGATGAAGGGCGGGTACCTAAACAGGCCATGTGCTCTTTCAGCGCCGCTGCGGGTCATCGGTCGGGGGCATCCGTCGCCGAAGCAGCAGTTTCGGAGGACGATAGATGGGTGTCGACCCACGTCCGGGCTCGGCGGCGCACCGCCTGGGCATCGTCCTCCTGCAGCACCTCACGGCCGAGGCCTTTGGCCGCGTCGTACTCAATTTTCCGGATGATCCGGCGCACAGTGGGCAGCGACTGGGGCGAGACGCTCAGGGTATCGACGCCGAGGCCCAGCAGCACCGGCACCGCCTGGACGTCGCTCGCGATTTCCCCACAGACCTCCACCGGACAGCCGGACATCCGGCCCGCCTCGACGACGCGCAGGATCAACCCGAGGACGGCCGGGTGCAGCGCGTCGTGCCGCGCCGCCACCTGTTCGTTGGCCCGGCCCACCGCCAGCACGTACTGGGTCAGGTCGTTCGTGCCGATGGAGAAAAAGTCCACGACCTCGGTGAACGCAGGCGCCTGCAGGGCCATGGCGGGCACCTCCACCATTGCGCCGAGGGGCACATTCGGATCGTGGGGCACGCCGTTCTCCGTGAGGCGGGTACTCTCCTCGTCTAGCATCCGCCGCACGCGCCGCACCTCCGCCACGTCCGTCACCATCGGCAGTAGGACCCGGAGGGGCCCCTGTCGGTTTGCGCGCAGGAGGGCCCGCAGTTGGGGGCGCAGGAGCTCGTCGGGACGGTCCAGAAGCACCCGAAGTCCCCGCCAGCCCAGAAAGGAGTTGTCGTCGTGTGCCCCAGTGGCCTGACGGGAGAGCTGATCGCCCCCTAAATCCAAGAGACGGATCGTAGCGCCCTCGTCGCCGGCGGCCTCAATGACCCGCCGGTACGCATCCACCTGCCGTTCCTCGTCGACCGAAAGCGAATCGCCATCGGCCAGCAAAAACAGTTCAGTGCGAAGAAGCCCAATGCCGTCCGGCGGGTCGGCCTGGAGCAAATCGAGGTCGGCCTCCAGCCCCACGTTGGCCCGCAGGGTGACGGTGTGGCCGTCGGTCGTTCGGAGGGGACGGCTGGGCTCTTGCTCCCCACCTTCTGTCGCGGTCGACGCGTCGGCCGCTCGCCGTCGGTAGTCGTCTACAGTGGACGGATCGGGGCGGGCAATCAGACGGCCCTCGTCCCCGTCGACAATGACGCGATCTCCCGACGACACGGTCTCTAGTGCCTCCCCGGCCCCGACGAGGAGGGGCAGCCCGAGCGCCTGGGCGACGATGGCCGTGTGCGAGGTGGGTCCCCCGCGGGCCGTGACGCCCCCCAGAAGGTTATGGCGTCGGAAGTGAAGCAGGTCGGTGGCGGTCAGGTCCTGGGCGGCCACCACCGAGTGCGCATCGATGGGGGCCGCGGCCGCACTTCGTTGTAGCGCCCGCAAGAGACGGCGCTCAAGCTCTCGGAGGTCGTCGGCCCCGGTGCGCAGGTGGGCGTCGTCGCTGTCTTCGAGTCGTTCGCGGTGGGCCGACAGCACCTCCTGCACCGCCGCCCCCGCCGGCTCTTTCTCGTCCTCGATACGTTGCCGGACGGCTTGCAGCACGTCTTCGTCGCGCAGCATAAGGGCCTGCGCCTCGAAAATGGCGTCGGCATCCGGCACCAGGGCGTCCGGCGCCAGTGCGCGAACGGTTTCCAGCTCCTGCTCGGCCCGTTGTACGGCGTTGGCCAGGCGATCCAGTTCTGCGTCCACCTCGTCCGGCGGAATGGAGTCTCGCTGCACGGGGGGGGCAGAGGCCTCGTACCGGTACGCGGTGCCGATTGCGATTCCGGGCGCTGCACCGGTGCCTTCAATGAGGAGTTCGTCGTCGGAGGTAGACTCCGGGGGCGTCTCTTCCATGGCATAAGTGACTGGCAGTGGCGGCCTGCACTGAGTCCGGCCTCATGGCTCGAACAGGCCGGATTAGAGCTCTTCTCCGAATCCATCCTCAAAAAGCGCCTCGATCGCGTCGGCGGCCTCGTCCTCGTCCGCCCCCTCCACCAGGAGCGTGAGCGTCGCGCCCTGCTCGGCGGCGAGGGTCATGACCCCGATGACACTCTTCCCGTTGATCTCGTAGTTGTCGCGTCGCAGGAACACATCCGCGTCGAATTGGGACGCGGTCTTGACGAGCATCGACGCCGGCCGCGTGTGCAGGCCGGCCCGGTTGCGGATGGTGACTTCGCGTTCAATCATGGGGCGTTGAAGGGGGAACGGCGGCGGGCGATCCGCCCACCGGACTCCATTCTGGGGCTCTCCGGCGGGGCAACCGGCGACGGACAGTGGCAACGGTCAGTACTCACGCGCCTGCAGACGATCGAGGAGCCAGTGGAGCGCCTCCGCTGCGGCCGTGTCCGGGAGGAGGTGCAGATGGTCTCGGGCCTCCTCTGTGTACGTGCGGACTGCCTCCCGGGCCTCCTCGAAAATGCCAAGCTCCGCCATCCGCTCACGGGCCTCCGGCACGTCGTCCACCGGAAGCCCCCCGTCGGTCACGAGACGTGCGAACCAGTCGTGCTCCCTCCCCTCGGCACGCTCCAGGGCGCGCAGGGTCAGGAACGTTTTCTTGCCCTGCACGAGATCGCCCCCCACTCCACGCCCCCACTCCTCCTCATCGTCGGCGGTGAGGTCGAGCAGGTCGTCCTGAATCTGAAAGGCCCGTCCCACCAGCCGGCCGGCCGTGCCGAGGCGATCACACTCGGGCGCCGGGGCCCCTCCGATGACGCCCCCCAGCTCGAACGCGGCCGAAAGGAGTGCCCCGGTCTTGCGGTCGATCATGTCCAGATAGGCCTCCACCGTCACCGCGTCGTCGGTCTCGAACGACGCGTCGAGGGCCTGGCCGGCACAGAGCCGCTCCACCATTGGGTGGTACACTGCGTAGAGGGCCTCTGCGTCCGCTCCGTCCACCTGGCCCAGCAGGTCGTAGGAGAGGCCCATCATGAGGTCTCCCGCAAGGATCGCCGTACCGGGGTTCCATTTCGCGTGCACGGTTGCGCCCCCCCGTCGCTCCTCGTCTTCGTCCATCAGGTCGTCGTGGACGAGCGTAAAGTTGTGAAACACCTCCACGGCGAGGGCGGCCGGCAGCGCCCGGTCGACGGACGTGCCGTACGACTGGGCCACCAGGAGAAGCAAGATGGGGCGCACACGCTTCCCGCCGGCCCGCAGCACGTGCTCCACGGCGTCGTAGAGCGAGGCGGGTGATCGCTCGTCCACCACCGCCGGCAGGGCCTCATCGATGCGCGCCCGCAGCGCCGCCACACGTTCATCGGACGACACGCTCTGCGTGGAGGAAGCCATTGGGGAATCGGGGTCAGCCAACGTGCTCAACAATCGTGCTCGGTGCAGCCCCTAGCGCTCAAGGGCATCCAGCGCCTCCTCGATGCGCCCGAAGACCTCTTCGATCCCTCCGGTCCCGTCCACCGGGACGAGCAGGTCTCGCTCTTCGTAGTACGTAGCCAGCGGCTCCGTCTCCTCGCGGTACACGTCGAGCCGGTTCTGGATGGTGTCAGGCTCGTCGTCGGAACGCTGGACGATGAGGTCCGAATCTACGTCGTCGGGGGGCGGGTCATGGTCGAGGTGATACGTTTCTCCCGTTTCCTCGTGGACCCGGCGCCGACTGAGCCGGCGCACGAGCACATCGTCGGGCACCTCCATGCTGAGGACGGCGTCGAGGGGCGTCTCGTTCGACTCCGAGAACTCGGTCAGCCACTCCGCCTGCTGGTCGGTACGCGGGTAGCCATCGAGCATGAAGTCGTCGTGGCCCTCGTCGGCGATGGCCTGTTCGGCGAGATCACGGACCAGCGCGTCCGGCACCAGCTCCCCCGCGTCGATGTAGGACTTGGCCTTCGTGCCAAGCTCAGTCTCCTGCGCCATGGCCTCTCGGAGGATGTCTCCGGTCGAGATTTGGGTGATGCCGTGGCGCTCTTCCAACAGCCCGGCCTGCGTGCCTTTTCCGGCACCCGGCGGGCCAAAAATGATCAGTCGCATCTGTGTGGGTCGGTCGTGCAAAAGAATGCGTGGACGGGGGTCTGGCGCACCCTCATTCGAAGAGCTCGTCCTCCAGTCCCGCTACGTCGGTGTCGTCGAGCCAGGAGAGGATTTGATCGCGGATCACCTCGCGGGCCACGAGGCGCACCACAAACCCGAGGCTATCGCCCAGGAACCCTCCGCCGGAGCGACTCGCCGAGGATGACTCTTCCCCATCGCCCCGGTACACCACGAGGGGGGCGCGCCCTCGCAGGGCCTCCTCCACGGCCTCGCCCGGCGTGTCGCCCGTCGCCATCGCCTCCTCCACCTCCGTGCGGAGGGCGTCGATATATTGATCCAGCAGCTCCGCGTGCTCGGGCCGCCGCGAACGGCCTCCCCCGACGAGGGCCCCCACCGCCACGCCGGCCGCCAGCATGCCGCCGACGCTCTTCAGCGGGTTCTGGACGACCCAGTCGCGCAGCGACGAGCCGGTGGTGGACACCTCATCCTGAAGCGAGTCGAAGCGGTCGGCCATGGCGTCCGCTGTTTCTCGAAGGCGCGCCTCCACATCCGCTCTGGTCGAGTCCGAGTCCATGGGGCAGAAAGGGTCGTAAAACAGATTAGTCGAAAAGGCCTGGCGCCTGGGTGCCCACTACGCCTCTATATCTGTATCGGGCGCGGAAGTGCGCGTCTCGGAGGCGCCCGCCTCGTCCACCGCGGCCGAGGCGGAGCGGGCCGAGGGGCCCTCATCCGACGCGGCCTGTTCTCCACGAAGAGACTCCAACAGGTTGGACGGCGGCATCAGGGTGGGCTTCGTCACGCGGAGGGTCACGATGATCAGGATGAGCGCCACCGACACCGCGAGGAATCCCCAGAACGGATGCCCAAGCAGCCACCCCACCCCCAGTGCCACGGTCGTCAACGAGAAGAACGCGGCGAAGAAGGCAAACACGGCGACCGTGAGCCCAAGCGCCAGGTCGTTCTTAAACGCGTCGAGCCGCTCCTCCACCTCCAGAATCGCAAGGTCGGCCCGCAAGTCAATCCACTCTCGGAGGTCCGTGAAGAGCCCCTGTGTGTGGGCCGCGATGCGACTCACCTTGCCGCCGTCGGGGGACTCCTCCACGGGGCGTTCGGCGTTCGGGGCCGACGGGCGGTCGTCGAGGGACTCCATGACCGAGTAGGGAGACGTGAAGCTGGAAAGGTGGAGAGTGATAAGATACCATATTCTGCGGAAGACGCAAGTGAATTCACCGTACAACACCAGCGGTCGTTCCACCGTGAACTCACCTGTACGGTCCCCGTTTTGCGACATCTGACGTCGTCTCTTCTCCCTTTCCCACCGACCCCGGTTCCAGAACCCCCATGGCCACCACGCAGGCGGAGTCGACCCCCAACCCGAACAGCCTCAAGTTCACGACGGACGAGGGCCCGTTTCTCGACGACGGCGTGGCCGCGTACTCCTCAGCGGACGAGGCCGCGGACGATCCCCTCGCCCGCCGTCTCTTCACGGTGTCGGGGGTAGACGACGTGTTCATCACCCCCCAGTTCGTCACCGTCTCGAAGGCCCCCGCCGTCGACTGGAGTCGCGTGAAGCCGGACGTAGAGACGATTCTGGCCGAGCACCTGGAGGCGGCGTAGCGTCAGCGCAGGGCCCGCACGAAGTTGGCGACGGCCTGTCCCCCATCGTCCGCGAGGGGCGGGAGGTGAAGGTCGCCCGGCGTGCGGAGCGGCCAGGTCTCGGGCAGCTGGTCGTGCAGCGGCTCGCGGGCCACGACCGCGCCGAGCACCGACCGGTGGTCGTCAATCCAGTCGCCGACCGCGTCCAGGTCCCCGTACTCCGTCCACCGAAGGTGCCCCTCGGGGCTCGGCTCCGTCGGATCGCCCCGGCTTACGAGAAACTCAAGGCCCTCGGCGTAGGCCCGCGGCTCGTCCCGGGCCTCGAGGAACGCCTTCTGCATCTGGAGGGCGCCCGGCGTATCCTCGTGCGCCGGGAAGACGCCGCGAAAGCGCGCCATCGCTTCGAGGTACGGGTCCGGGGACAGGTCGCTCGGGGCCCATAGGAGCGCGAGCCGCCGGTGCCCGCCGCCCTCATAGAGCAGCGCATCCTCCGCCAGTCCGCCCTGAGCGTCGTCGCCCTCGTGCCCGTCGAGGACCGCCACAGCGCGCTGGGAAGGACGCACGAGTCGACGGTCGTCCGCGATGTTGTGGTCGTCGCACGCCTCGCGGACCGCGGCGGCGCCCTCTCGGGCCGGCTGCGCCGTGACCGCGGAGGCGCGTTCGAGGAGGGCCCCCTTCTCCACAAACGCCGCGTCGATGCCGTCGGCCCGGTCCATCACCGCTTGCGCAAACGCGGGAAGCAGGGCGGGCGAGACTTCGGGCGTGTGTCCGAGGTACGTGTGCCCCTCGGCCCACACCGCCACGGCGTCCCGGAACCCCACGAGGGGGCCGGACGGGCCGTGCAGAACGCCCACCGTCGTACGGGCCTCCGGGGCTCCGTCGCCCAGCCACTCGGCAAGGGCCTCGGGCGTGAGGCGCTGCATCCACCGGTTGAGGGCGTAGTCGAGCGCCTCTTCGGTCCACCGGTTGGGCGCCTCCAGGGTATCGGCAACGGCCGTTTCGCGGGGCGGATGGTCCGGCTCCCGCCAGTCCGCGGCGGCGTCGGCAATGGCGTCGATGCGGGCTTGCTTCGAGCTCACGTACACATGGGGTAGTCAGGGAGACACGACACGTGTTTTGCTGCGCCCTGCACGCGCACCCCGGCACCGGTTGTTCCTCCTTCACGCCCTCCACACGTCGGCCCGCTCTGAATCACCGGCGGTCCCCTTCCGTACGACCGGGCGGAGTGTCACTGTCCTCCCGCGATTTCCGACTGCTTATGCGCCAGTTCGACGTTCCCACGTTCTACAAAAGCCCCATCATCTCGACGGTCACGGACGCGCGCCAGGCCACCGACCCGCGCAAAAAAGACCTGTCTCCATCGGTGATCGACTTCGGGCCGGTCCGCTTTAAAATCGCGCGCCACTTCGGCTTCTGCTTCGGAGTGGAGCAGGCCATCGAGATCGCGTACGAGGCGCTGGACGAAAACCCCGGCAAACGGATCTTCCTCCTCTCGGAGATGATCCACAACCCGCACGTGAACGAGGACCTGCGGGACCGCGGAATCCAGTTCCTGCGCACCACACAGGGGGAGCAGCTCATCCCGTTCGACGAGCTGGAGCCCGACGACGTGGTCATCATTCCAGCCTTTGGCACCACGCTGGAGGTGGAACAGGAGCTCGAAAAGCACGGGGTCGACACCGAGACCTACGACACCACCTGCCCGTTCGTCGAGAAGGTGTGGCGCAAGAGCTCCCAGATTGGGGATGACGACTACTCGATCGTGGTCCACGGCAAGCGGTACCACGAGGAGACGCGCGCGACGTTCTCCCACGCGAAGGAGGAGGGGCCGGTGGTCGTCGTGCGAGACATGGAGGAGGCGGAAGAACTGGCGAAGGTGATCCGGGGCGAGAAAGACGCCGGCTTCTTCTACGACTACTTCGAGGACAAGTACTCGGAGAACTTTGACCCGGAGCAGGACCTGCGGAAGCTGGGCGTGGTCAACCAGACGACCATGCTGGCGGAGGAGACCGCCGCCATTGCGGACCTGATGCGCGACGCCATGATGGAGCGCTACGGCGAGGCCAACGTCGAGGAGCGCTTCGCCGACACGAGCGACACGCTCTGCTACGCCACCAACGAAAACCAGAACGCCACGAAGGTGCTCATCGAGGACGGGGCCGACCTCGGCATCGTCGTGGGCGGCTACAACTCCTCGAACACGAGCCACCTCGTGGAGCTCTGCGAGGAGCACATGCCGACCTACTTTATCCGGGACGCCGGCGAGTTCGACGCCCCGTCGGAGATTCATCACTTCGACGTCCACGCGAAGGAGGAGGTCGCGACGGACGACTGGTTTCCCGCCGAGGACACGCCGGTCGACGTGCTGCTCACCTCCGGGGCCTCCTGCCCCGATGCCCTGCTCGACGAGGTCGTCCGCAACATCATCAGCTGGTTCCCGGACGCCCGTCCCGTGGAGGAGGCCATTGCTCCTTTCAAGGAGGACTTGGACGACGGGTAGGTGCTTCTCGTTGACCACTGCACTGGGTGACCGATCACGTTGGGGGCGACCGCGGTCGCCGTTCCTCCCCCGTCTTCTCCCTTCTCTCCACACATGCCCTGGTACGAAGAGTGGTTCTGGAGCGACGCGTACACCCGCGTCTACGACCACCGAGACGACGCGGAGGCCGAGCGGCTGGTCGACCTGATTGAGCAAAAGATCGCGCCGGCCTCGGGGGCCCACATCCTCGACATCGGCTGCGGCCGGGGCCGGCACGCCCGGGCCCTCGCCCGGCGCGGCTGGCACGTGACCGGCCTCGACCTGTCGGAGGCCGCCATCGCGGCGGCGCGGTCGAGGGTGGCCGGCGACGACCTCGACGTGAGGGCCTCCTTCCAAGTGGGCGACATGCGCACCCCGGTGTGCGATGGGTGTGCGGACGGGGTCGTCAACCTGTTCACGTCCTTCGGCTACTTCGACGCGGACGCTGAGAATGAGCGCGCCCTCGCGGCCATGGCGACGGCCCTGCGGCCCGGCGGGTGGTTCCTCCAGGACTTCCTTAACGCCCCCCACGTTGCCGAGTCGCTGGGGCCCTCCGAGTACGAGACCGAGGATGGACACACCATCCACCAGGACCGCTGGATTGAAGACGGCCGTGTTAACAAGAAGATCACCGTCCACCAGAATGGCCACACGGAGACCTTTCAAGAGAGTGTGCGCCTGTACACGCTGTCCGATCTGACGGACATGCACGCCCGAGTGGGCCTCGAGGTCGTGGAGCTGTTTGGGGACTACGACGGGGGCAGCTACGTCCCCGGCGAGAGCCCGCGCCTCCTGCTTCACGCCGTACGCCCAACGTGACGAAGGCAGTCCGTGCGTCTCCAGCCGTGGCGCACACTACTCTCAAGGGAGGCTCTCGCCACGCGGGGGCCCGAGACGGAGACGCAGTGCCCGTTTCGTGAAACATCCGATCCCTCCGTCTGGACATGCGGCCTCTTTTCTTGTATTCTGTGGGTTCCCGTTGCCAGAACCATGAGGGAAACCCTTCCTGCTCTCTCGAACGTCGCTCATCGCAAGTTGATACCGCCCATGGACACCGCGCTCAGCTACGCCGACCGCCACGCCGACCGGTTCGTCAGCGAGCTTCAAGAGCTCCTGCGCATCCCGTCGGTCAGCACCGACTCCGCCTACGACGACGAGGTGGAGCGGGCCGCCCAGTGGCTCACCGACCACTTCGACGGCATCGGGATGGAGCACACCGAGATCATCGAGACCGACGGCCATCCCCTCGTCTACGCCGAGCACATCACCGACCCCGACAAGCCGACCGTCGTCGTGTACGGCCACTACGACGTGCAACCGCCCGACCCGCTGGAGGAGTGGTCCACCGACCCGTTCGAGCCAACCCGGCACAACGGCGCCCTGCACGCCCGCGGTGCATGCGACGATAAGGGCCAGATGTTCATGCACGCGAAGGCCGCCGAGGCGTACCTGTCGGCCGAGGGCGACCTTCCGGTCAACCTCAAGTACATCATCGAAGGCGAGGAGGAGACCGGCTCGATGGCGATCGAGACGTACGTCCGCGATCACGGGGAGCGGCTCGACGGCGACGTCGTCCTCGTTTCGGATACGGCCATGTTTTCGCCGGAGACGCCGTCGATCACGTATGGCCTGCGCGGGCTGGCCTACGCCGAGATCACCCTGGAGGGCCCGAACCGCGACCTCCACTCCGGCAACTACGGCGGCGCCGTGGACAACCCGGCCAACGCGCTCAGTCGCCTTGTCGCCGGCCTGCACGACGACGACCACCACATCGCAATCCCTGGGTTCTACGAGGACGTGCGCGACCTGACGGAGGCCGAGCGCGAGACCTACGCCGACCTCCCGTTCGACGAGGCGGCCTGGCGGGACACCATCGGCATCGACGACGTGCGGACCGAAGGGGGCTACACAACGCTCGAATGCCTCTCGGCCCGCCCCACACTCGACGTCAACGGCATCTGGGGCGGCTACACCGGTGAGGGCGCCAAGACGGTGCTGCCGTCCCAGGCCCACGCCAAGCTCTCGATGCGCCTCGTGCCCGACCAGCAGTTGGGGGACATCTACGACAAGCTGGAGGCCCACCTGGAGGCGGAAGTGCCCGACACGATGACCTTTTCCATGCGGCGGCTGCACGGGGGCGAGCCGGTGCTCGTCGACCGGTCCGCCCCGCCAATGCAGGCCGCAAAGGACGCGATGGGCGAGGTGCGCGGCACCGATCCGGTCTTCGTGCGCAACGGCGGCACGATCCCGGTGGTGGCGGACTTCCAGAACCACCTGGGCCTGGACAGTGTGCTTATGGGGTTTGGGCTCGACTCCGACGCCATCCACTCCCCCGACGAGCACTTCGGCCTCGACCGCTTCCACCAGGGCATTCAGGCCATCATCCGGTTCCACGACCACTACGCCGCGATGGCCTAAACTGCCCCGGTGGACGCGTGCCGCGCTTCCACTCTCGTGTTTCTTCGGGGTCGGGTCCCCGGTCGGGATGGGCGGCCGGGGGACGGTGCGGCCCGGAACCTGAGGGATGATCTACGAATTGAGCCCCCTCGGTATCCACAGGGCCGCCCGCCGCACCTCTTCGGGGCCCCGGCGGATTCAACCGCACTCTTGCCCGAGTGGCGGAATTGGCAGACGCGACGGATTCAAAATGGTGTGTCGGATTCTCATAAACTACTACAAAACATAGACTTACAAAAATAAAAACCGCAAAGGGGTAGTCCCTTTGCGGCGCTTATAACTACGTTGGCGGTGTGGTGGAATTGGCAGACACGCGGGATTCAAAATCCTGTGGGGTTTGTAGCCCCGTGTGGGTTCGAGTCCCACCACCGCTACTTCTTCGCCACGGTCTTCGCTGCGTGCTCTCCAACGTTGCCCAAAGCGTAGATCCCTGCCGTCCACTTTACAAGTTCAACCCAAAGCTCCGGCGGCAAGATACCGACTGTTAAAAAGGTGGTCGCCGATACGAAGACAATTAGCGTTACTTGGAGCTTTCTCGACTTTAGTTTTTCGGTGTAGTCCATAGGATCGTTAATTTAGCGTTCTAAGCGGCTGAAGGGCAGGGGCTTACCGATGCCCTTTCCCCCGCTTTTTATAATCTTTTGTTGGTTATAAAGGTAGCCCAAATACTACTGCCAAAATAGCGTGGATAACAAAAAGCCCACCTACGACGTAGTTAATCCAACGAGAGTTTTTATTTACTTTCTCTTTCAAATCGGACTGGCTTTGTATACGCTCTTCTTGCGCTGCGTTGGACTGTTCGAGGCGGCGCAAGCGCCCGTTTATTTCGTCCATCCGATCTGCTATTTTCTTTTTTCTCTCGTTTAGCCTTTGCAGGCTTTGAATTACTTTCTGCTCGTTGTCCACTTGGTTTGGCTTGAATTATGCGTTCAAGTTTCGAGCATAGCCGCTCTTCCTCGTCGGCAAGCTCTTGTTCAAATTTAATTAGCTCTTCGATAGTCATAATTTTGCGTTACTCATAGTTCACTTGGTCTACGTTTCCGTTCGGCTGCTTGAAGAAGAGCAAAACGCCATCACTTCCGCTACGCTTTGCATAAAGCCTACCTTTGCCGCTTGGCGGCGCTGGTGGTTCGGAACTGTTTTTTCCTCTTCCTTGAATATCGATATATGCGTTGCTGTTAAACTCGTATAGGTTGGCAAGAGCCCCACCTTGAATAATAAAGTCGCTTTCCTGAACCGACACGTTGCCGTTCGGACCTGGCTGAATATACACGTCTTCTGCCTCTGAAGTAAGCTCCAAACGGTCCTCTGCTTTTACTCGAAGGTTGGAGTGAAACGAGCCAGTGTAGTACTCCGACTGTCCACGAACGTAGCCGTGAAAGTTATTTTGATTAGGCAGATCTCCGTACCAAGCTATTTGGTTATAACCGAACGATCCGGTCTGCATACTTACGCCGTTGTCGTCGATCTTAAACCCTCCGTCTCCGGTTACAATCTTTCCGGTGTTGAGAGTAAAGGTCCCGTCGATATTTAAGTCTAGAGAAAAGAGTTGCGTCGTATCGATCCGGTTTGCGTCGACTGTTCCAGTAACAATATCTCCCCCGTCGATCCTTGTGTACGACTGCTTAAAGCCGGAACCCGTATAAGTGTACTGCGCGTCTCCGTCGTTGGTATCGATCCACACGTCCCCCTTTTGTAGAGAGTCGCCGTTGTCTCTGCTGCTTGGCTGCGTGTCGTTTCGAATCGTCGTCGTGTTTTCGGAAGGGTCGAAGCCGTCTGTAAAGGTGGTGTTGCTGTTTATTTTGAGCTTCGAAGCGTTAATGTTAATCCCTTCCGTCGAAGCGTTGATAGACCCGATAACGCTGTCTGTCTCAACGGGGCTAAATGCCACCGAATCAAGAACAACTAAGTCGGTGTCAATAACTCCCCCGCTTATAACTGTCGTGCCGTTTTTTAGAGAGTCGTCAAGTATGCCGTTAAGGTCGGTTCGAACGCTATCGTCTAGTCCGTCTGCGTAGTTGAAAGCCGCCGTTTCTGCGTCCGTTTCGGCACTGTCAACGTAGCTTTGGTCTGCTAGATTTTGCGCCTCTGTACCCCCTACGGTAACAGAGTCTTGAATAATTCCGTCTTCTGCTACGACTACGCCTTTCAAATACGCGTTGTCGCTCCATATACCGTGATCCTGCGGAGTTATGCCGTCGATGTTAGGCATACCGCTTACGTTTCCGAAGCGTGCTCTTGGCTGCCTGTTGTTAAAGTCTGCGTGGCTGTTTATGCCGTCGAGCGTGTCTATAAAGGGTCCGTAAGGGCTAAGAAAGACAGAGCTATCTCGTGAAGTATCCGACGAACCGACAACAACAAGGTCGTCGCCCTTCTCTGGCTTTTCGGACGTAGAGTTAGAGACCGATACTTCGACGGTCTTTGTGCGGTTGGAAGTGGAGTTAACCGTAAGCTCCAACTGCTTTATGATCGTTCGGTCTCCGCTGCCTAAGTCCGACTCTTGAATAAGGCAAATATCGGTTGTCTGTACGCCCGTAGGCTCTGCAAAGGTAAGCGTGTAAGGTCCGCTTCCGCTTACGCTTTCGACCTTGCCCCCTCCCGGTCCGAACACTCTGTCGCCCTTAGTTACAGTGATCTTGCGAAGCTCAAATTCCCGAGCGATAAGGCTACCCCGTACTTGCAGATCTTCAAACCAACTCTCTTGGTCGTCTATAACGGTTCCGCTGCTGGAAAAACCTGTTGCTGCACCCTGCGTCCGAAGCGTCGTGTCGTCAAGCACAACGCGGCTTGTGTGCGTCTTCAAGCCGCTTATCGTCTCGTCTTCGGCTTTGAAAGAAAGCGGTGCTAAGTCTGCAAGAAGGTTCGTCGTGCTTCCGACTTTCGAAAATACGCCTTGCGGGTCGTTGTCTGTTTTAAGAGTTGAAAGCCCGTTGATATCTACTTCGCCGTCGTTGCCGATATCAACGTTGATCGCCCCCGCTATCCTCCGAAGAGATCCTTCCGTTCCGGCAACCCATTGGTCGTTTGTCTCGTCCCACCGGATAAGGGCGTTTGGAGAATTGAACCTATTTGCGCTTATATCTACGTCTCTTACAGTGCCGTTTTCGGTTGCGCTCTCTTCCGAAGCGGCTGTGTTGATCTCCAAAAGGGCGTTTCTTACGTCGAGATCGTTAAGCGTAAGATCGGTTGCGGCTGAATCTATGTCGTCGTTGTTAAGCCCTACCGTAGAAGTGTAAGTGTCGTTGTCTCCGTTTCGGGCAAACAGATCGGACGGTTTGTTAGTGATCTCGTCCCATATGCCGGAACCTTCTCCTACACTTCCCCCGCTTCCGGCTCCCCCGCTGCCGCCTCTTGAAGATCCCCCACCGGACTGCATTTCGTAAAACGCTTGTTCGAGTCCGGCTGTACCGGAGTCTTTAAGCCTTGTAAGCTCTACTTCCGCACGGTCGCCCCTTTGCCCGTTGAACTGCCGACGCAAGTAAGATACGGTGTAGAGCTTGCCGTTTATGTCGAATACGTCTTCGGGGCTTATGTCTGCTCCGTCTCGAAGCTCTACTTCGTGGGTAAGCCTCTCTAAGCTGTCCCTTTGCTCTCTCATACGGTGCTTTGCCGTAAACTCTTCGATGCTTTTACCCGAAGGCGATTCGCCGGAGCTGTAAGGACCTTCTTTCCAGTCGTTTGTTATATCTACACCAGAAAACTTAATTGCCTTCGGGTGCCCAACTTTAGGACCATCACCGATTAGCTGTTTAATTTCCTCTTCTCTTCCGGTTTGGTCATCAAGTGCGGTGTAAGAAGTTGAATTTATAACTTCGTCATCTACTGTAACCTTCAAGGATATGTTGTCCAGTAGCACTTTTTGATCTGATCCTACTGACAATTCTACTTTTGCATAGAAGTATGGTTGACCTGTAACCTTATCTCCGGATATAGTTCGGACAGGTAGTATAAGTTGTTGATTTTGTATGTTAAAATCAGAGTTAGGAATTCTTTTTGGCGGCGAAAACTCTGTTTCCGAAGTCGTCCACGTGTAGTATTGAACTTTTGCTCCTTCGGGAATCTCTTCGGAGATTTTACCTTTCAAAACCCCATCTTCACCCTTAGCAGGTTTTTTAAGATCAATCGTTGCGATTGGGCTATTGAAGTCTGGGTTTTCAGAAGGGTTGTATACTTGAAGCTTGGTTCCGTTAGGAATAATTATTTCATCAGATTCGGGTAGTTTGTCAATAAAAACTTCTCCGTTATCTGCGGGAAGAGCTTTACTTTTTACATTAGCTGTCTTCCTTTTTGCATAGTAGTCCCCAACGGAAAGTTTAAACTTTGCTTCCGTGCTGATTATTCTTTTCGCAAACTCCCAATTACACCGAATTGCCCCTCTTGGACCAGGATCTCTTATAGTGGCGGGAACTGTTTGCATTAATTCAGGTGGTTCCGAAGGGTTAACCCCACCCGGTTCTAAGTCTTGCTCTAAAAGAACAGCTTGTTGGTTTTCCTGCGAAATATCGCCGGGAAGGTTGTTGTAACTCTCAATCGAAACCGTAGAACAAACTTCTGATTGACCTGCACCGTCACACTTTTCGTTTACACTCCACCCTGTTAAGTCTTCCTCAAACCCCCCGTTTTGAATAAGTTCACCCAATTTTTCGTATAGGTAGACAGATTTTGAAAGGCGAAGGCGTCGGACTCCTGACCGTGGCTTATCTTTTTGTAGCTTTATAGAAAGGTCGTTCGTAAGGTCTTTTTGCGTCGGGTTGTTGTTTGCAACGTCGCTAACCCCGTCCCACACTTTAATAGACCCGTCCCCTGCTATGCGGTGGCGCTGCCGCAAAACCCAATCCCCGCTTGTGTTCTGAAAAAGCTGCATACCGAAGCGGTCAAGCACCGCTTCCAAAATCGTTCGGGCGTTATTTTCTTCGGTAGTTCTATATTCGCCGTCTTCTCCTTCAATCGGTTCCAGTTCGTCAAAGGCTTGCTCGTCTACTTTGTAGAGCTTTAAAGGAAGCGTGTCCCCCCCGATTTGGTTGCCGCTACGGTAGGCGTACCACTCCATATTAGCGGCTATATTAAGGTCTTGCGCCCCTCTTACAAGCCGTCTAAGAACCTCGAACAAGTTGGTCTTTCCCGATAGGTTTAGCTCTGCGTTTTCAAGCAGTGCAAGCCCGTCGATAGCTTCAAGCTTTACAACCTCTTTGTCTGTGTAGGGGTTGTCTCTTCTAAGGTCGGTTGCAAGATATCCTTGCCAATAAAGGTCGCCTTCAACGTAAAACTGTACGCGGTATTCTTTATCCGGCGCGTCAAAAGACTCTTCGGAAAGTGCCTCTCCGTTATCGTCTCCGTAAAACCGAAGCACAGCCGTCGAAACGTGAAGCGGAACCGATAGGTCGTTCTTTTCTTTTTGGCTCCAAGTTATCTCAAACGGGCTACCTGTTGGCGTAAGGTCGTATACGGATCCGCTGTATCCTTGCTTTTGAATTTTAATTTCGCAAGAGCCAGAGTTTTTATTCTGCCAAGTTGAACTGTACTTTGTGCCGTAAGCCATATACTTTTGTTTAAGATCTATCGGTTCGTCCCTTTCTGCGGTCGTCTTGTTTTGTGGTTTCGAAAGAAGTAACTATGTCTCTTCCCTCTGTCCGCGTACTTCCGGTTATGTTAATGTTCATATTTTGAGTAGTGCTGGTTGCCCCTGCTCCTGTCGTTTGCGTTACAGCCGAAGCCGCCGACGCTCCCGACGTTGCTGCACCCGCCGACGACGTTGCTGCTCCTAATCCTCCACCGCCACCGATAATACTTTTAAAGCTTGAAGCAAAAGAGGTGCTGCCGATACCAAGTACGCTTAAAAGTGCCGACGCTATAACCGCCTTTGCGATAAGGGCGATAAGTTGCTTTACAAGCCCTTTTATGATCTTCTTAAACGAGTCCAAGAGGTTTTCCCCTTCAACAATAGCGTCTGCGATAGCACCGCCCATTTGCTCCGAAAAGGCAAAAACTGCTTTTTTTCCAAACGCTTTTATCCTTTTTCCAAGCTGAAATATCATACCACGAAGAGGATTAAGTTTTCTCTTTAAGCGGTCAACTTCTTTACCGTAGTTTTGAATACCTTTCATTTTTCCTTCCGGAAGAAAGTTGCCAATACTATTATCTCCGGTGTCAAGGCTTGCTTGCCCTGCCCCTTGAACTTTAGAAGCGGGTGCTGCGGGGCTTGGAAGTTGTCTTGTTGGTGCTTCAAAAAGGTCGCTGTCTTGGTCAACGCCAAAGTCCCGCTCTCCGGTGTCTGTTGATCCTGTGGCGTTTTCCACAAGCTCTTCGCCGTGGGCACCACCGAGGTCTTTCATATCTTCGGAAGACTCTTCTAAGGCGTCGTCCATCTGTTCAACGCTCTGTTTCATACTCTCCCAATCGGGCGTTCCGGCGCTTTCGGGGAAGAAGCTTTCGAGGTACTGCAAAGCGTTAATAACGCCTTTTGCAAGCGCTTGGAAGATCCGAACTATGCCGTCGATAGCTTCAACCAGCACAAAGCCAAGGAAATACCCCGCCGCTGCCGTCGCGTCGTGAAGCGCTGCAAAGGTGCGAATAAGAAAGTCAAGTGCTCTAAGGATAGCGGGTATATTATCGACAAAGCCCCTTGAAGCATCGATCATAGACGGAACCCACGTCTCTGCAAAGTCGGCAAGCTCCGGTATAACCTTCTCTACTTCTTGCGCCATAGACTTCAAAGCCGGAATAACCGTGTCGGCAAGAAGGGGGCTCATTTCCTTCACAAACTGCCTCTTCAAGTTTTCTGCGGCGTTGTTAAGGTCTTTCATTCCGGCTTGAACTGCCGCCGATCCTGCCCCGTCAAGCTCGTTAGCAAGCTGCATAGCCTTCACAGCAAGCCCCGCTGCCCCTGCTAGTGCGGCACCCGCCGTTAGTGCGGCTGCTCCAACCCCTGCTATCGCTGTTCCGGCGACTGCTGTTGCGGCTGTTGTTCTGCCTAGTGTTGCGGAAAGCTTTCCGGCTGCTTCGCCGATATCTCTTCCCATATCTTCTTCGATTACTCCGGTCATACCGACCGCTTCACCGACGCCTCTTCCGACTCTTCCTGCACGGTCTGTATCGACGTTTACTTCGGCGTTTACGTCCCTGCCGTCTATGTCGTTAAGAGCCCTGTCGAGTTGTTGTACTTCGTCTTTTGCCCCGTCTACGTCTCCTTCCATAGACGAAAAGTTTCGGGCAAAAGCACGGGCAAGCCTTTTCGTTGATCGTTTTAAGTCTTCGGAGTCGTCGGTTACGTCTGCCATTTGCTCCCCCGTATCCTCTACGGTGTCCCCCGCAGACTTCATCTTCCGTTCGAAGCTAGAAGTGTTTGCCGTTAAGTTTGCTTGTAGAGCGTCTAGTTGTGCCATACTGTTTAGTTAATAAAAAAGGCTCCGTTGCCGGAGCCTTATTTGTGTTCGTCCCAATCGTATTCTTCCGGCGATATGTGGGCGTCTGCGTGCTCTGTTCCGTCGAACCCAAGTAGCTTATCCATCGACGGCGGCTGCTCTTCTGCCATCGACGTTGCGTGCATCATCTGTTCAAGCCTTGCAAAACGAGTGTCTTTTTTTAACTCTTGGTCCCAATAGGCTATAAGGCGGTGAAAGTAGATTCGGGGGGTTGCTTCCCAAAAGTCTTCTACGTCGTCGTATCCTACCTGAAAAGCCGTTTGAATAAGGCTATGGAAGTCGTAGGTGTCGATAAGCCTGTCAACGGGGTCGCCCGTGTCTATCGGCTCTTCGTTTTCTCCACGGGCAAGGTGCCTATCTATGCTTTTTTTTGACGGTCGCTAACTTCCCGCTCGTTGATGTACTCGTTGAACTTCTCTGCCTCTGTCTCTTCAAGATCCGATAGCCAAGCCCCAACGTCTTCGGGGGTAATTTCTTTTTCTCCGACAACCTCTTCGCTCATTTCGTCGGCTTCGGGGTCGTAGGTTACTTCAACCTCTTCGGCAGTAAAGTCCTTGCCCGCTCTCCTGTGCCCCTCTTCAAGGCAGTAGAACCACTGGTAAAGCACGAAGTCTGTGCCCCCTTGCGACGCTACCAAGTCCTCTTTATCCTCTTCTGAAAGCTCTTCAACGGACTCTGCGCCTACCTCTTGAAGCTTCTCTTGCAGGGCGCTAGCCATTTTCTCCCTGTACTCCGAAGTGTTTAGCTCTTCCTGGATGTTCTTAACTACGTTGAAGTTATAAGAAACAGGGCGGTGTTTGCCGCCGATTTTAATAAAAGTTAGGTTATCCATCTATGTTACGCTACTTGATCTTCGGTAATCTCTCCGTCTGTGCGGATCGTAAGCTCAAAAACGGAAAGCTCGTTAAGGTTGTGTGTCCTGCTCCAATCTTCGATATGACCGTCAAACTTAATTTGTACGTCGCCTGTCTCGTCTCCTTCAAGCTTCATAGAGGTTGGAGAGTCGCTTTCAAAGGCGGCTTGAATAAGGGTTTGTCCTGGGTCGTCCGGTGCATACAAGCCGCTAATAGTTACCTCTCCCTCTCTTAGCCCTCCGATGTAAGAAGCGTCTGTTGGGCTATCGTCGCTTGAACGGTCGAGCAAGTCCTTGGAGCGGTTAACGCTTTTCTCTCTCGTTTCTCCGACTTTCTGCATAGTGCCGCCGTCGTCGATGTAAAATCTGTACTTTTGACCTTTCTCTGGCATATTATTATTTTTTGTTTAGGGTTCGTTTCTTCTGCTATTAAGTATAACGGGTTTGATTAGTATTTAGACGTATACGAAAGCTTTGTATACCCCCAATACAGATCCGTCGCTGTAAGTATTGTCAAATACAAATCCTAGAGTTGGACTACTGTTAGCTGTGGAAAAATTCCATATAGTACTTGAAGTCGAAACATACACGCTAGAATCGTAATAGCTAATGTTTTTTGGAACCTCCGATATATCTAAACTGAAGTTAAAGGTTAGGTCTAAATTAAATCCTCCAAAGTTGTAGTTACCTGCTTCGTCCCAAGCCACGTAAAGTTCTCCGTTTGGGTTAGACATCAATTTTACAGGCACTCCGGAATTAAAACTACCAGTATATGTAGTAGCAACAGAACTGCCGTCGGTGGTAAGTTTTTTTAACTCTCCGTTTGCGTTTCCGTAAATAACGTTTCCGTTTCCGGTTGTTGCAATAGCTGTTTTGTTTTCCGACGTGTTGTAGCTCCACAATTCGTTTCCGTTAGTATCAAACTTTCTAATAGGACCGGAAGAATCTTCCGCTACAACAGCGTTTCCGTTATCAAAAACGGCTAAGTCATTTACTCCCGATATCGAAGTTGAAAACCATTGATACGACCCGCCGAACCTTTCGAGTGTTGTAGAAGTGGCAACGTAAACGTTATCGTTTGGCTTGTTGTAAATAAGTTTTTGTGGATCGCTTCCGCTGGTTGTTCCCTGTAAATTTATAGATCCTGGTTGGAAGCCTCTCGTATTAAATTTGCTTATTTGTCCAGACGAATTTACTCCATACATTTCGTCTTTGCTCGCTTCTACGTCAATGCTTACTTGATGACCACTAAAGTCATTTTGCCAAGCTACTTGAGGACCGCCGTTGTTTGCCAATGAATATACTTTCCCTTCCGTAGAGTTGCTGGTAATAAAGTAATTTCTTACTCTGGGTTGGACTTCTTTGTTGCCCTGCGTTATATTTTCCCAACTTCCATTTATTTTTTGATAGAACATACTGTTTATTTGTTTAAGTTAGGTTGATAGTTGCTGTCTTAGATGATCCATTAGGGAAGGATACAGCAAAAACCAACTGGTCGTTATATTTGTCTAGTTCAAGTGCGATAAATTTATCATTTTTAAGAGCGGCAATTTCTTTTGCCTCGTTCGGGTCTCCTATGTTTGAACTTACGTCGTTCATAACGTTGTCATTTTCCGCTCTTGTGTCGAAGTAAATGTCTCCGTTTTCTCCTAGTGAATTACTAGGCACCCCTCTTCCTTGCAGGTCGGCGTGTGCCTTTACGCTTGCGGAGTTGTCTCCGTCGTCGGTAACTGCTATTCCCCTTCCGAAGTTGATGCCGTCTGCTCTGGAAAGAACGCTTGTAGCGGAGTCCTCTATTCCGATTCCCCCGTCTACTGTTAGGCTGTTGTTTGCGTCGTCGTACGTAAGCCCGATACCGCTGCCGCCTGTAAGTAGGCTGTTTGCGGCGTCTTGTGCGTCTTCGTCCGTGTAGTGGGTAAGGTCGCTGATCTGGCTTTCTGTAACTGTAAGAGCCGATTCGTGCTGCGTAACGTCGGTCTCCGTGACCGTGTACCCCGTGATAAATCCGGCGTCGTTTGTGTAAGTCGAAAGGTTATCGTCTACGTCAACTGTAAGCGACGGAGCGGCGTCGTCGTACGTAACAGAAGCGTTCGTGCCGCCGCTTAACAGGCTTGCAGCGTCGTCTTGTGCCCGTTCGGTGGTATAGTAAAGGTTGCTTGTCCCTTCGCTTAGACCGTCTGTTGTCTTGCTTCCGAAGTCGCTGTCAAAGTCGGTAGAGCCGTAGTGCGTAAGATCGCTAATTTGGCTCTCCGTGATGGTCAAGGCGGTTTCGTGCTGCGTAACGTCGGACTGCGTAACCGTGTACCCTGTAATAAACCCGCTCGTAGAGTTGTCAAATTGGCTTAGGTCCGAGGTTACTTCGTAGCTTACGTTCCTGTTTGCGTCGTCGTAGGCTACGCTTATAAGGCTCTGTGTGCCCGTAAGAACGTTGTTGTATACGGCGTCTTGAACCTCTTCGCTTGTAAGCTGCGTGTCGGTAGAGCTTACAGTTATAGCGTTGTTGGCGTCGTCTCTCGTAACCGAAGCGTTTGTACCGCCCGAAAGTACAGAAGCCACGTGGTCTTCAACCCTCTCGTCTGTGTAGTAAAGGTTACTTGTGCCTTCACTTAGAGCGTCGGTTGTTTTGTTGCTAAAGTCTGTACCGAAGTCCGTAGACGTGTAGTGGGTAAGATCGCTAATTTGGCTTTCGGTAATAGTAAGTGCGCTTTCGTGTTGGGTTACAGCACTTTCACTTACGCTAGAAAGAAAGCCCGAGGTTGTGTTATCATACTGGCTTAGGTCGTCGTTAACGTTGAACTCCGTTCCAGAGAGAGAAAGCAGAGTTCCGGCGCTGTAAGTCGTATCTGTGCCGTCGATAGTAAGACTGTTTCCGGCGTCGTCGTACGTCAAGGCTACGTTGCTTCCCCCCGTAAGAAGAGAGTTTACAGCGTCTTGCGCCTCTTCGTCTGTGTAGTGGGTAAGGTCGCTAATTTGGCTCTCCGTGACCGTTAGAGCGGCTTCGTGTTGGGTTACGTCCGACTCCGTTACCGTGTAACCGGAGATAAAGCCAGCGTCGTTGTTCAAGAGGCTTACGTTCTCCCCTTCTTCCATATAGGTTGCAGGAATATCCGACGCCGTAAACTTATCAAGATCGCTGATTTGGCTTTCTGTGACCGTTAAAGCGGTCTCGTGCTGCGTGACAGCGGCTTCGCTTACGCTTGAAATATACCCTGTCGTAGAGTTGTCGTACTCGCTTAGGTCGGTCTCGACGTTTACCGTAAGAGTGTTTCCGGCGTCGTCGTGGCTTAGAGTTGCGTTTGTACCTCCGGAAAGAAGGCTATTTGCTGCGTCTTGCGCCCTCTCTTCGGTAAAGTACAGGTTGTTTATGCCTTCACTTAGGTTGTCGCTGGACTTGTTCGAAAAGTCGGTGTCGAAATCCGACGACGTGTAGTGTACGAGGTCGCTAATTTGACTCTCTGTGATAGTAAGCGCCCCTTCGTGCTGCGTAACGTCGGACTCCGTTACGGTGTAGCCCGTAATAAAGCCTATGTCGTTGTTATAAGCGCTTAGGTTGTCGTCAACGTCAAGCGTTAAGTTGCCGTTGCTATCGGTGTAAGTCTTAATTACGTGCGTGCCGCCCGAAACGAGGTTGCTTACGCGGTCGTCAACTCGCTCTTCTGTAAAGTACAGGTTCGAGCCCTCCGCTAGGTCGCCCGTAGCAAAGTTCGAGAGACCGCTAATAAAGCCGCTTACAGAGTTGTCGTATTGGCTTAGATCCGACTCTATTTCGAAGTCTACTTCGTCGTTGCTGTCGTCGTAGGTAACGTCGATAAGGGTTTGTGTACCTGTAAGAACGTCCCACGCTTTGTCCTGAATAACTTCAAAGCTTATGTCGTCCGCTGTAACGGTTAGCGAGTCGCTTTCGTCGTCGTAAGCAAGGGTGATCCCCTCCCCCCCTTCAAGCAAGCTGTCTACGGCGTCTTGTGTCCGCTCTTGCGTAAAGTAAAGGTTGTTTTCTCCCTCTATTACTTTGTCGCTTGTTATGCTTACAGCGTCGGCGCTGCGGTCTTCTACTATCGTATACGCAAGGGTAATCGTTGCTTTCTTTTCGGTGGTCCCGTCTCCAGAAAAAGTCGTCCGGTTTACGTTGTCGATTTGTTCGTCTGTAACTTCGGCACCGGAAACATAAAGTGCGTTTTTAAATCCGTCTTTAACGTTTTCAATGTTTTTCTCGAAGCCGTAGTCGTTAATCTTTCCGGCTTCCCACTGGTACCAAAGAGCAATATTAATTGTTGCTTCTGTTACCCTCGAATCGTCGGTGTAAAATACTTCGTCGTCTACGCCTTCAAGAGTAACATACGGAAAGTCCGGTGGAGTAGGTACGGACGTATAAACTTCGACCGTATTATAGTAGTCTATTTTTTTGAGCCTTTGGTTGACCGACTCTATAAGATCAAGTATCATATTTTTTAAGTTGTCTCTATATCTTCAATTCTTTCTTTAAGCCTTTTGCCAAAGTCCTTTGTCTCTTCTCGAAAGGCTCTTGATAAGGGAAACTGTCCTTTTTGCGTGTAAGTGCGCCCAAGCTCGTCCGTCCCGACAAAGCCGAACTCTATTCGCTTTGCGTACTCGACGGGGTTGAAGACGACGCCGGAAAAACCGTCCGCTGATAGCTCGTGTTGATAGCCTCTTACAAGCGTTCCAGTCTCTTCGGGGGCGTTGTCCTTTGCCTTGTTTTGAACGCTCTTAGTCGTCTTGTCAACCTCTTCTTTTGTCTCTTCAACGGCTTTTTCGGTGTACTCTTCTATCTGCTCTTCAACCTCTTCAAAACCGTCGAACTCTACGTCAAGCATATTATTTTCTGTTTACTACTATTGCCCCGTTGAACGCCCCTTTCGGCTGGTACTCTGCAACGGAGCAGATTACTTCGTCTCCTGTGCGTGTCGTAACCTTCGCTTTCATACCGACGCTTACGGCAGTGTAGTCGGGCGCTTTCGACGGAAAAACCGTTAGATCTCCGACCTTCTCAAAGCCGCCGTCCGGTCCCGCTGTCGTGATCCCTTCTTCGTCAACGGTTGCGCTGGACTCGAACAAAACGGTCTCTACGCCCTCCACGTAACCGAAGTCGTTTTGCGTTCCGGTCTCTTCGTAAAGCGTTATAGATCCGTCATTCATATTAGCGGTCTTGCGTCAAATTCTGTAAGAAACTTGCCGAAGTTCGGCGGTCGTTCTTTTTGCATAAGCTCGTTATCGAAAGAAACGCTTTCTTTTCCTACGCTTCTGGACTCGTGGAAGGGGTTGTTATCTTTTTTAAGTAAGTTCCACCACAACTGGCTTCCGACCGTTCTTCGGTAAGCCTGCAAAAACTCTCGTTCTTGCTCGTTGGGGTTGTCGTCTAGACCGTGCTCTTCCCACTCGTAAAGATATACAATTCGGTCCCCCACTCCGTTTGTATAAGTATAATAATCTAAAACCAAGTCTTCGGCTCTATCTGCTAAACCTTCTGTCGCGTTTTCGGGGTTGACCCCTGCATCGGTCGGTATGTACTTCCGGTGCTCCTGTAAGTTAAAGTAAGAGTCTGCTTCAATCGGCATACTGTTTATTTTTGTTTGTATAAAAGAAAAACCCGAACCCGACGACTGCCGAGTTCGGGTCTTTCTGTGACGTTCAAAGAGTTGCCCTTTGCTTAAATAGTCTTGATAATAACGCCTGGACTATTCTTGATACTGGACATAACGTGATTCCAGTTTGCAGTATCAACAAGCTCTGCGTCGGACGGGTGATTTGGTCCGTCGTAGCTAAACCCGCGAACATCAACTTTCTGCCCTTGGATTCCTGCCATACGCGTTGCTGGTCCTGCTTGCCCCGTTACATCCGTCTCCGTGCTCATTCCCGGCGCGAATAGCTCTTCAAGCTGAAGCGCTCCGTCGCGGAGTGCAAGCGTTCGGAACTCTTCACCGTCAACAAGAGCGTCGTTGTCGATAACGATAGCGTCCCTGTTAAGCGTGCCTACGGTTCCCTCGTAGATCGTAGCGCCTGGAACGTCGGTTCCTGCTTGGTTAATAGCGTCGCCCATAAGGTCGTAAAACGGCTTGGAGTGCATAACAAAGGTTCCGATCTTAGAACCCGCGTCTCCAAACGCTGCAAGCCCGTCAACGAGTGCTTGGTAGTCAAGCTTTTCAAGGCTTGTGTCTCCGGTGTCGGGGTTGTGCTCAACGGTCAAGCCGGATTCGCTTCCGCAAGCTCCGACCATACCCTTAACGAGCGTGTTTACGTAGTCCTCTTGCGTATCTTCTGCAACTTGCTCTCCGAGGACAGCCGAATACTGCTGGCTGTTCATTTGCCGCCTTTCAAGTTCGATATCTCGTACTTCGAACGGTCCGACTCGACGGGTAACGTGCGGTACGTCCCGCTGTCCTTCTCCTAGCTCTTGAATAGTTGCGTCTCCTGTACCGGAAGGATCCATTTCGTTAACGGTGCCTCCGATACGCTGGAAGAACGATTCTCTCGTCTTCTCTCCCTGCGCGTCGTCAACAGAGATAGTAACTTCGGGTCCTGCCTGGTTTACGAACGCTTCAACGTTCTCTTGTAGTGTGTCGCGGTAGCCCCCACGAAACTGCTCTTCGAAAAATACAAAATTAGCCATTTTGGTTAGTTTATAGTTTAGTGATTCAATCTTCTTAACTTTGTGGTAGTGTAGCCCAAGCGTCGTAGCCGTTTTCTGCGATATAATCTGTTCGGTCTACGTCTTGCTTGGTAAGTCCTTTTTGTGTGGTCGTGTTTTCGTTGTATCCCGAGTCTGTTTTTTGCGGCTTGTCAATAGCAAAGCGATTCCATTTGCCGTCCGATAGCTCTCGAACAACTTCATCGATCTCCTTAACAGCCTTATCCGACTTGTTCGACGGAACGGGGTCGCCGTCTTTGTCAACAGCAATTCTACGAAAGTTTCCGTCTTCGTCTTCTTTAAACTCTGTACGCCTCTTTACGTCTTCAATAAAGTCTTGCCGAAAGTTGCCTTCAATTACCTCTTCATCGAAGTAGGCGTCGGCGTGTTCAAGAATAAGGTCTCTGTCGCGCTGCTCTTTTAGCTTCTCGTACTTCTCTTCGACCGGACGATATTCTTCCCGTACGTTCTCTTCGACCTGTTCTTTTAATTCGGCAATCTTATCTTCTTTAAGATCGTCTACAACTTCTTGGTGCTCTTCGAAGATTTGATCGACTGAACCTTCGCGCAAGTCTTCTTCGCTTACAAGGTCAAGGTCAACCCCAAGTTCTCGTAGGCTTTGCTTTTTGCCTCTTAGAATCATATCGTCGGCGTGCTGGTCGAACTTGCTTTGAAACTTTTCGTCTGCAAGCTCTTCTGCCTTGCTCTCGACTCTATTTTCAAGCTCTTCCTGCGTCAACTCTAAGGTTTCCGACGTTTCTTCTGTCTCTTGCTGTTGTGCCTCTTCGCTTTGCTCTTCATCTGCCATAAAAAACTAGGTTGTTTCCTAAATTAAAATCACCACTATAAGTTAAGATCAACCGCTTGGGTGAGTAGTGGGAGACTCGACGGGCGGTGAATCCGTCCATTTTGTACGTTATTAGATATGCGGTTCTAACTTTCTTTTACAGGGGGCTTAGGATCAACGTGCTGCCAGCTTTTGTCGCGTTTTATTAAAGACACGTTTGTTTGATCTATTCCATAAGAACTTGCAATTTCTTTCTGCGTCATATTGGAGTTTCTTGCAAGCCACTTAACTGTTGCAGCCTCTTCTTTTGTAAGAGTAGAATCGGGGTTCTCTTCTCCTTTTGTGTTAGTGTTCTTGGACATTTTTCTTTTAGAATCTTCGCTGTGTGTTCGTCCGGAAAGAGCTTTTGATAGCTTTCTTCTTGTCTCTTCCGAAAAAGTCTTGCCCTTGTGCGCTTCCGACATCTTCTTGCGTACCTCTTCTCGTTTCGACGGGTGATCTTCTCCCGCTTTTACGCCTTTGCCCCCTCTTGTCATATTTGTTAGGTTCTCGTACACGTCGTCTCTCTGCAAGATAGCCTCTTCAAGAGCGTAAGCCTTCTCTTCGGTCAAACCGCCCTTAATAATTTTGCTAAATGGTTCGTAGCCTTGCCGTTGCAGTTTGGCTATTTTGTTGTCTTTGTACGGGTTGTCCCCCGTTGTAGAACTGTAAAAATGATTTTCGTGCCTATATCCTGTGCCCTTGCCAATGTAAAAACAAACGTTGTTGCCGTCGTCGTCTTCGTAAAAGAGCCCGTAAACGTAGAATCTGTGCTTATTCATAGTACTATAAAATAAAAAAAGACTTAACCGCCGTGTTTAGGGCACGACGACCAAGTCTGAATCTCGTTTCGTTTGTGCGTGAAAGCGCCCTAAACACTCTCACTGTTTACATATTAGTCAACAAATTTATAGCGGCTTGAGCAGGTGCAAGACGGGTGGGGTAGGCTTGGAAACTCTTCTGCGGGATACACCCCGCTGCCTAAGCCGTATTTATCTTGCGTTGCAAGCGTATCGCAAATGTCTTCGTGTGTATGGTTTGTAGATAGCGTCCACTTTAGCCCCTCTACTACATCCGAACGCATACCCGCTCGACGATCTGCTTCCAAGAAGGACTGCGACATTTCTGTTCGGGCAATCATACGAGCGTCGCTACCTATACGCCTTGCAAGCTGTTGTAGCCTCTCGTTCGGCTCTTCTGTTGCAGCACGTAGACCGCCCCGCCTACCAAATCTTGATACTGCCTCCTGCATTTCTGCATCTCCGCTTGCAAGCGAAGCCATTATGCGGTTTGTCGCCTTTTCGGGGCTTGAACCGTTTCGGACCATAGCCGACAACTCTTCTTCGACCATAGCCCCCGATCCTCCCCAATTCTCGACGGTTTTAAAGCTGTCTACAACGTCAAGAGACCGCCGCTTATACATATCGTCTATTGCGTCCGTAGCCACCTTAGAAAGGCTTTCGTCAAAGATATTATCCGAGCCTTTAACCTGCTTTAAGGCTTGCTCGTGCGTAGACATTCTGCGTTTTAAGGCGTTTATCGTCGCTTCTCTTATGCGACGTTCGCCTTGCTGTGCAAACCTCTTAAAAGCCCTCTTAAAGGCTGCAACAACGGCAGGGGTGTTTGATAGATCTTCTGGAAGCTCTTCGTCAATAGCCTTTACGTACTCTTCTCCGATTTTAGTAAAAGCGTTGTTTATTAGCTCCGGAAGATTCTTATTTCTAGCTTCGGTTACTATGGAGTTGTATTCTCTCTCGTCTGCCATTATTCGATATTAATAGGGGCTTGGTCGCTTGCCTGTTGCTCCTGTGCTCTCGTGATTTGCTGTTCACGGGCTTCGGCAAGCAACTCTTCTTCTTCATATTCTATGTTCATTAATTCTAGGATCCTGCCGACTACGCGACTTTTGGTTTCCGGCGGCAGTTCTATCGATGGAACGTCAAAGAAGATCGACCGAAGCTTTTTGGCTTGCGCCTCTTTGTTTGTCGGTTCGAAGTCCGACGTTCTGCTTACAGTTGCTTGCCCCCAAAGCGACGGAGAGTTTTGAAAGTAAACCTGTTCGAGAAGCTGCAACACCTTCTGCTCTCCACGGTCTAGCTCGTTTTTAAAGACGTTTAGGATAGCCTCTAAGCCGCTTCGAAAGTCCTGCCGTAGCTCTGTTGCGGTTTTCTGTACGGCGCTGTCTTGGTTGTTAAGAAAGAAGCTCTTGTACAAGTCCGCTTCTTTGCGCTTGATCGTGTCGCTGTAACTCTCGACGGGTTCGGCAGAAGGGTTGATAAACTGCCCCTTGCCTTGTACAGTGCGCCCCCCTCTCGTAAGTGTTCGCCGTGCCTCTTCAAAGCCTTGGTCTTCTACGTCGAGCGTAAGCAGTTGCGCGTTCATCATACGCTGCTTGTGGTCGCGTTCGGACTGTTTTTGAAAGATCCTGTTTGCCTTTACTGCAAGCTCCGAACCGACGTTAATATCAAGCTCCATTTCGACAACCGGAATCGTTTTGCTGCTTTCGTCTTGCTCTGCTCCGTCGTAAAACTCGTACGTTCCAGAGATAGGGTTGCCGTCGTCGTCGGTTACTCGAACAACTTCGTCGTCTTGCTTTCTGTATCTGTCGAAGCCTTCACGGTGGTAGTGAATGTACTCAACTTGTTCTCTGCGCTTGGACTTCAAAGACGGCTCTATAACCCTCGTGTCTTGAACTAGCAGTTCTACAAGGTTGCCCCCCTCGTACTTTTTGTTAACGACGTTGCGCGGATCGATAAATTTAATTTTTGCTTCGTCGTCGCCCTCTTCACTTAGCCCCTCTACCAAGACGTAGGCTTTGTCGAACTTCAAAAGTTGTATAAGCAAGTCCTGAAATTTTTCGCTCCACGAAGTACCCTTTCCATCGGCTTCTTTTTTTAGCTTAGAAGCTACGTCGCCTCTTGCAGGGTGATTTTTAAGCCCTCTGTCTTGGTCGTCTTCTTGCCAAGTGCGCTTATTTTTGTCGGCTACTGCCGCCATCATTCCGGCATAGGTGTTTACGACTCGTGCAAAGTGGTTCGTGTAGTCCGACGTTTTAAGGCGGTCAACGTAGTTTTGCAGCGGCTCTCGTGGCACCCTTGGAAGGTACGTTCCATACATACCGTCGTCTCCAAGCGTAATCGACTTCTTTTTTAGCACTTCCGATACCTCTACTTCGCCGTTATCTTTTATCTCGTCTACAACAAAGTCAACGGTCGCACTGTCAAGCGTGCTTTCCATCTTGCTTCCAAGACGGGTCGACTTATCTGCAATTTCGTCAATAAGTGCTTGCCCGTCGTAGTGCTTGTGCTGGTACGTCCACTTCTTGCGGTTTTCTCTATACTCTTTACACCGCTTGTCCAGCCAAGTTGATTTTTTGTTTCTGTGTGCCATATTAGTTTTGTTTGACGTTCACCTTTTAGATATGCTAAAAGAAGGGTCTGTTCATTTTGAATCCACCCTTTGTTTGCTTGCTGTTTTCTTCGTCTTCGCTAAGGTGTTCGATAGCTTGGGAAAAGGCGTCTGCTAGGTCGTCGTGTTGTCCGTTCGGAAACTCTAATATGCCCTGCTTTTTGTCGAGCAAAAGAGTCGAGTAGCAGTCCGGATGCACGAATATATTTTTATCGTTTACAGACATTTTTGCTATCTTTGCTCGTGCAACCTTATCGCCCTGCACGTCTACTTCTTCGGCTGGAAGCCCGTTGCGCGTAAGAGCTTGTACTAGGCTTTTGCCGGAAGCCTTATTCTCTATCATTATCGGGCAGTCGTATCGGGATATGCTCTGCAAAAGCTCCGGTAGTTCAAGCCAATCGAAGCCTACGTCGAGCACATAGACGTTACCGCTCCGGTCTTTTGCCGCTTTCACCCAAGCAGAAGCAGAGTTTTGTTCGTTCTCTGTGTAAGCTGCGTCTACGTGCAAGCCTGTATCAACTAGCTCCACAGAATCGGGCTTTCTCATCCCGAAAAGGTCTTCTTTCCAGATATTACCGGACTCCGGTGCTGGTCGCTGTTGGTACAGAGCGTTCCACTTGTAAGCCCCCTGCGTGCCTTTAATCTGCTTCAAGTCCTCTACGTCGTACCTTTCGGGGCACAAGGCTTCCCCTGCCTCTCTGTCTGTCCGAACGACGTTGCAGCCGTCCGGATAGTCGATCTCGTTTTCTTCTTTAAGCGCCGGAAAGCTAACGATCCTCCAACCCTCCGGTCTGTCTGCTTCTCTCTCTTGCTGTAAGAGCGTTCCTGCAAGGTCCTTTCTGTGCCAACGTGTATGGATTACGATAACAGAAGCGTTCGGCTCTAAGCGGGTGTAAAAGTCGCTGCTAAACCACTCCCGCAAGCTTTCCCGCTTTGTGCGGCTGAAAGCGTCTTCTATGCCCTTAATCGGGTCGTCTATAATAGCAAGGTCGAACCCCTTGCCTGTGATCGATCCCCCAACAGAGGTTCCAAAGAAGCCGCCGTTTTTATCTGTCTTCCAGTCGGTTTTTGCTTTTGTGGATTTAGATATACTGCCGTCCGACCGCCTGAAAAAGCGCCGTGCCTCTTCGGAGTGGTCGGAAACAAAGTCTGCGTTGTAGCCGACGATACCGACGTTCTTGCTTGGGTTGCGGTACAAGTAGTACGCAGAAAAGAGTTGTGTAGCCGTTAGAGACTTGCCGTGTCGAGGCGGCATAAACATCATAAGGCGGTCGTTTTTGCCTCTCTCGACCGCTTCAAGCTCTTCTACAACCCGCTCTATGTGGTCGTAAAACTTGTAGTCTGGAAAGACCTGCTTGATAAACTGCCGGAAGCTTTTCTTCTCTTCCTCTTCGGTAAGCTCTTCAAGCTCGTTTACTAATTTAGATTTGGCGTCTTCGTCGTTAAAGATATCGCTTAATTAACCTTGAAATACTTTCTTTATGTCGTTAATAACTTTGCGCTGCGCGTCTTTGTCTGCGTGCTGCTCCAAAGAGGTTTTGAGCACTTCGATAAGTTTATCTACCTCTTTCATCGTAAGAGCGTGGTTAGCTTCAACGTCTTTCTTTGCTTTCCACGTCTTCGTTATGTCCCTGCTTACTTTAAGAAGCGTTTCTTCGGTTACGTTTTCTGCGTCGTCAAAGCGCTCTAGAAGATTCTGCTGTACGGCTTTCTGCAAAGCCATTTCGTCTTCGATGCTGTCAAGCCGTTCGTCGTTTAAGAACCGCTCCATCTTTTCTTGAAGCTCGTTGTCGCTGTCCTCTTGAATTTTGTAGATCGGCTTTAAGTAGTCCTGCACAGGTGGGTTTTCTTTTGTCCCGCCGCCGTGCATACGGCACGTGTCGAACCCGTTTCTAGCAGGGTTGCGGCACCGCTTGCCTGTGTTCTGCGTGGTGGCGGTGCAACGCTTAACGGGTTGCTTCCCCCCTTTTCCATCGGGGATCATAATGTGATCTTGGGATTCGGGGTAGTCCTTATAGCCCCTGGACTCGTGCCGCTTTTCGTAGAGCTTGCGCCTTTGCTCTTGGCTTAAGTGCTCTTTGCCCGGATCTTGCGCAAACTGCCTGTTCAAAGACTTCGCTTCGTCTTCTGTGTAAACAGAGTCGAAGTTCTCCCAATCAACGTCTTCGATATTATTTATTTTGCTAAGATCTGCCATTATTCTTCGTAATCTGTGTTCTCTTCAACCCAGTCTTCGACTAGCTCTTTCATAGTCTTGCCTTCTTTTGCAGACTGGACTTTAAGAAACGTGTGGTGATCTTCGCTTACGGTAACTTCTTTTGTATCTCTTGTGTTAGCCATAATTAATTAATCATTTCTAGGATTCCGGAGATTTGGTTTCCGTTAAGGCTGTTTGGCACGTCTTCTGCCTTGACGGTTTCAATCTCTACTTCTCTCGTTTTTTCTTCTAGCTCTCGAATCTCGTCTTTTGCTTCGTTTTTGGCTTCGGCGCTTTGAAAAGCATATAGCCCGTCTTCTGTCGGTTCGCCGTACTCCTGTTGAATCTCTCGAACTTGCTTTTGCACGTCTTGCGCCAGCGGTTCAAGCGTCCGCTTGTTGCGTGCCCCTGCTAGGTTAAAGTTCCAAGCGTGGTCGTAGTCGTCTTCAAGAACGTTTTTTAGTTCGGCGTAAAGGTTGACAATTCTGCTGTTTTGGATCTGCATAATTTGTGTTTGTTTTTGGTTCGTGTCCTTGACTGCACTGTTAAGTATAATAGGCATAACTCTTGTTTTCCGTAAATAGAGTTATACTTAATAATAGAGCAGGCAAGTTGCTTGCCCTTTCCGAACCACAAACAAAAACTTATTACTATGACTCGTTTTATTACTATTATCGCTTTCGCCTTTGCGCTTGTAGGTTGCACCGGAGCCGGAGAACTTGCAGAGAAAAGAGGTTACACCGGAGCTAAGAAGCAGTGTATGAGCAAAGACAAACCCGACGTGTACTGCGGCGGTCGCTACACCTTAGAAGACGTGCAGACCATAAACGAAAACAACTACGTGGCTAGCTTAACGTACTCTGCTAACCCTCGTCCGGACGTTCTTATCGGCTGTTGGCGGTCCGATATGTTCGGCGTAACGAACTGCTATATGTTCGAAAAGAGAAGCGGCGTCTGGAAGGTTGAAAGCCACTCTCAAGGCTCTTACAGGTCGTTTGCTTATTAAACTTCCCTTCAACAGCAAAGCCCCCCGGCGACGGGGGGCTTTTTTTATTCGTCTATGATCGCTTCCGAGGGTTCAAGCAAAAACACTAGCTTTTCCTTGTGCCCTGTCGCTTCGGCTGTTGTCTTCGGGCACCACTTCGTATCTGTCTCCGGTTTGTCCATCTTGCCAAGATCCCACACTAGACGCCCCCCACCTTTGAAGTAGCAAACGTAAAGCGTGTCGTCTATGCCGTCTTTGCGGTTGTGCCTCTCTGAAAGCGCCTTCATTTTCTTCGCTTCCAGAATCCAAGTGTCGTACTTGCCTTTCGGCACGTTGCGGTGTTTGATCTCGACTTGTGCCGTTTGTCCCGCTACTTCAAGTTCTGCGTCGTAAATCGATTTCGGGTCGTCGGAAAAGTCTATGTCCGCTTCGTTCCAGTTTTCTTTAAAGCGCTCTCTTCCTTTCTTCTCTGCCTGTGAAAAAGAATCGTTAATTTTAGTTTAGTTGATAGAGCGTCTTCCGCTCCTGTTTGTGGTTCTATGTTTTTTATGCTCCGATGAAGTAACCAATTATAAGACCCCCTGCCACTGTTACATATGACCGAATCTTCTGATATAACTTTTGCTCTTCAAGGCGGCTGATTCGTTCGTCTCTTGCTTTGATCCTTTCGTCTTTGATATCAAGCTGTTTTTCGGTTAGCTGCAAGATCGTAGAGTCGCGTAAGGCTTTCTCTTCGTAAAGCTCTATTTGACGGGCTTGCTCTTCGATAAGACTGTCTTGTAGCTCGACGCGTCGCTTCCGCTCTTCAACGCTTTCTTTCAAGTTGCGCAACGCTTCTGTCGAGACAGTTACGCTATCCGTCTGCGCTTTTGCAGGGCACGTAAGAAAGGCTACGATAAGCAGAGCAGCGAAAACTTTATTCATAACTGTTTGCCCACTTTTTTAGCTGTTCTGCGTCTTCGTCTGCGGTCCTATCAACGCTTTCAACGTCTTCTCTTAGCCTCTCTGCACGCCGCTTAGACTGTTTTATCTTCTTTTCGGTGTTGTCCTTCTCTTGCTTTGCTTCGTCTATGCGGTCCTGTGTGCTTCTGCTTTCGCTTTTTAACTTTCGGTCGGCTTTCTGCCAAGCATCGACCCAACTCTTTTGCTTTCCGAAAGCTAGATAAAGAGCCGCCAAGAGGATAATAGCAGCCGATACAGCCGCTCGTTTTCCGAAGAGATAGTAGGCAAGGGCAACTGCCCCGCCCGCTGCTAAGACGTAGAGAAGTGCTTTCATATCTGTGCTAAGTGGACGTGCCCCAACTCCGGATATGGAATATTTTCTTCAACGGGCAAGTCGGTTAGGTCGATAGCTCTTGATAGGCTTTGCGGGTCTTTGTCCGGTACAACTATGTCGGCGGCTTTACCCTTCTTGTGCAAGCTACCGGAGACGCCGCCTACGGCTTTGTTAAGCTCTTCGGACCGGAACCCGCTTGTAACTTGCACCGGACGGTTTAAGAAGCTCCGTACAGGCTGCAAGACTTCAACACATAAGCTTCGCAAGTTTTGAATTTGCGAAGCGTTAGGGGTGTTGTCGATCTCTGGATATTCTGCGGAGCCTGTGAACTCCTGTAAGTCGAAGTTTTTAGTAAGTCGTAGTGTATCCATTTATTATCTGTTGTCGATGCCCCAAAGCATAACTTTTTCTTCGTACTTCTCCACTTTGGGCAAACGTTTAGAGTTTTCGTCTACGAGGTCGTATGCTTCGTCAAATTTGCCTGTGGTTACGTCTTCGTTCTGAATAGAGACGTAAACCATATTTTGTTTACTTTCAAGCTCCATAGTTCTTTGATTTGTTTTGCGCCCTCTTCATTCCTCGTTTAAGTATCGCTCTATGCGCTCTTCTTTTGCTTCTTGGTCTATCTGCTCCATAATCTTTCGGGCTTGCCGCCGATAGTACTCGTTCTCTCGACGGATCTGCTCCGACCGTTCAAGCCTTTCGTCTCCAAGTATGCTAACTACGCGTTCGTAAGTAGTGTCGAGCATATCTGCTATTCGAGACGGGGGCATACCGTCTTCAAGGTGCAGGTTTAAAACCCGCTTGTCATCGAAGTAGTGTTCTTTTTTCTTTCCCATTAGTTTAGGTTGATTCTGAAAGAGTGATAAGGTTGCTTCGTGCCGACTCTATCTGTCGAGTGCAAGTAATAGCTTGTGTTTTGCTTCAAGTCGGTCATTTCTATGCCGATAAACGTTTTCCCGTCTGCGTGCCTTTGTGCGTCTTGAAAGCCTACGCTCTCGTCTCTTACAACTTTTAGCGTCTCCTGCATTATTACTTCTTTGGTGTATCTGTCCATATTAGTTTTTTGCCTGACTAAGAATTGCCCTTTTTCTCAGCGCTTTAAGTTTGTATATAAGTTCTTGCCGTTCAATACCGCACTTTCTCATATACCTAAGCTCGTGATTACAGAATACTTCACTCCTTTCAAACATTCTTTCGTCGTCGAATTGATTTGCGTATTCTATGTCGCGCGACGTAAATAGCATAATATATTATTGTTGTTTTGCATTTCGTATAAGCCGGACCACTTGAAGGGCGTCCGATAAAGCGGTGTGGTCAACGGGCTCTTCTATTCCGGCTCTTTCTAAACACTCGTCTAGCGTCGGGGGGCGCTCTTCCTGTAGCTTGTAGTAAAGCGTCGTAGGGTCGAGCACTCTTGCACGGACGCAGAAAGCGTCGGTAAAGTGAGGCATTTGCTCTTTTAAAAAAGGAATATCGAAAGTCGCAGCGTTTTTGCCTGCTACTGTTATGTAGTCTCTGCCGAACGGACTATCGCAAAAGCCCTCGTCTACAAGCCAACCTTTAAGGCTAGCTGCAAAATGCTTCGGCTTAACAGAAGGCAGGTCGGAGTTAAGCAAGCCGTTTTCACTTGCCATTTCCAGAGACCGCCGTTGCCCTATAACCGTGTCGTTGTGAATCTGCCGTTGGTAGGTGGGCAAGTCTTCTATCGGGTCGCCGTTGTCTATAACTGCTCCTACTTCCAAGATGCTGTGCTCTTCGGGGTCAACTCCGGCTGTCTCTATGTCGAGGGCTAAGTAGCTAATTCTATTTTGGTTGTTTTAACTGCGGTGCGATAGGCTTTTGTTATTTAGCTTGCTGCAAAGCTCTGGATCTTCTGCCATAGCAAAGAGGGTCGTGTAAGCCCTGATTAGCTGCTCTTCCGAAGCGTTGTCTTTGAAAGGTCTGCTTACCTTTTCGTCCCACTGGCAATCCGTAGCGTAGTCGAAAGCTATACGCTTAAAGCAGTGGTCGAGGTAAACGGGGTAGCCGTCTTCTTCTTTTGCTTTGCGTGGCAGCACTTTTTGTGCAAGATTGTCGATTCTGTCGTTTAGCTCTTGGCGGTTCATATCTGTGGTTTTGGTTTAAGGGTTAAATAGCTCTTCGAAAGCGGCGTCGGCTTTCTGCCTGTCTTCTTCGGTCGGTCCGTCGTCTTCGCCAGCGTCAAGATTGGCTTCTTCTTCGCCGCCGAACACTTCATCGAAAGCCTCTTCTGCTTCGTCTTGCGCGTCTTCTGTGTCGAGTCCTGCCCACTCTTGAAAGTCTACGTCGTCTTTCATTATCGGTTTAATTTCTATTTTGGTAAATTCCGCACGAAAGTTTTCTAACTACGCTCTTGGTAGCGCCGTACTTTTCCGCTACTTCACCGCTGGTCTGTTCGGTGTTTCTAACTTCGCGCTTCATATCGTTTAGCTCTTCTACGCTGTACTTGGAGCTTCTTCTAACATTTTCTTTCCTAGTAACCCACTGCAAGTTATTTATGTCGTTGTTCGATTTGTCTTCGTCTATGTGGTCTACTTCGTGGTCTTCGCTAGGCTGCTCCGGTCCGAAGTTCTCCATAACAAGTCTGTGGACGTTGAACGTCTTGCCCTGCCCGTCGGAGCTAATTCTTATGATTCTATAACCGTTGTTTTGATTTGTCTGTACTTTAAGCTCTCTTCCGGAGTGCTTTGACCATACCCTTCCGTCGTCGCTTATTTTGTGGTTAAATCCGTCGATATCTTTCCAGTTTGCCATAGTGGTTCGTTTGTTTAAGGTTTTATGTCTTCTTCGTCTATTGTTATGTATGTTTCTATCTTATAAAGTTCGAATAATCTTCTTTTGCGTATACACGAACTTCGCAAAACGGTCTTATATGTATAAACAGAAGCGGGACACAAGAACCACCGACACACAACCTGTTTGGCGACGGCAAGCTTAAAAGCGTTTAGTTGGTGGTTCGGTTATCCGCTTATAGCCTGCCGTCGCCTTTTATTTGCTAAAAACCGAACCACAAAACATAATATAAAAAGAAATGAACAACACGATACTATTTGGAGCAGATAAAGGCATTTCTGGAGAGATCGCCTCTAAGCTTATAGACGACGAAGTTTTAACTTTGCCGCCGCAAAAGACTTATCGAAACAAAAGGCGCAAAGAGCTACGACGCTTTCTTTACAACTTGATACACGCCCGTAGTCTAACAAAGGCAAGAGATACAGCCGTAAAAGTAGCTCTTCCGCTAAGAGAGATAAACCAAAACAACTGCTACAACGGCAAAGTAAGTTACAGCGGGTTGAAAGCAGTTATGAGCGACTTGCAAGAAAGCGGCTACCTTTACGTTAACAAAGGCAGCTTCTTCGTAAACTGCTCTAAGGAGTGGAAAGAGGCTTGTCTTGAAGACGGAAATCTAAAGAACAGGTGTACGGAAGTTTGGGGCACCCGAAAACTAAACAGTCTTATAGACGACTACCTTAGAGAGAATACAGACGTTGGAGCAGACGTAGACTTGCTCGTTACCTCTACCGGAGTCGAGATCAAAGACAAAGAAGGGCAGGTAGTCGGAAGCGTCGAAAAAGAAGACGAAGTTGAAAAGGTAAAAGAAGTAGACGACGCCACTGCCTCTGCCGTTACCCTCTCTCTCCCTCTGTCCTCTCTTGTCTCCTCCATAAGTGTTAGAACATCCCCCCTACGGGCGCAAGGGGGCGCAAGCTCTTCCCTCTCCACCTCTTCACTCTCTCTCCCCTCCATTAATGTTAGAACATCCCCCCCCGTCCCTTACAAAGAGCAAGAAACAGCAATCGACAAACTACACAACGTTGTTGTCCACAGGATCGGGGCTGCGTGGAGTTGGAAGCACCGAATCGAAGACGGGCGGCTTGTTTACGAGGTGCCGGAAGAAGCCCTAAGCAACACAAGAAAGTACGTAAGGGGCAGTTGGAATAAAGGGGGGCGCTTTTACAACGACGTGCAAAACGTTCCGTCCGATTGGCGAAAGCATCTCCGAATCGAAGGCGAAGAGGTAGTAGAGCTAGACTACGACAACCTGCACTTTAATATGCTCTACGCGAAAGAAGGCGAAGAGCTAGAAGGCGACGCGTACAAGACGACTTGCAATTTGCTTGAAGAGCTTGCAAGAGACGTAAACAAAACTACGGCAAACGTAATGCTCAACGCACGAAGCCCACAAGCCTTGTACGGGTGCCTTAAAAACAACATAGACTGGAAAGAAGAGGTAGGGGTAAGCATACCCGACGAAGCTTTTAAGCCGCTTGTAAACGCCTTAAGAGACAGGCACGAGCCGATAAAAGAATGCTTCCACTCCGACGTAGGGGTTAGCTTGCAGTACGAAGACAGCCGACTTGCCTACGAAGTTATAACGGAGACGGGGGGCACGCTTGGGGTCCACGACGGCTTTGTTGCGAAGAAAAGCAAAGAGCAAGAGCTTCGAAAGAATATGAAAGAGGCGTTCCGAAGCGAGTACGGGCAAGACATTTCTGTGTCATCGGAATAAAACGGAGCTATGATATCGATAGGACAGGGGGTTCTTATAGGTAGCCCGAAGACTGGAACACCTTTTGCTCTGGAAAAAGGGCAAGCAGCAACGTTTCATTCAACCCCTTTCCGACCGATGCCTAAGTCCTTAGACGAAGTAAAGAAGACCGAAGAACAGATAGACGAAAGCGAGTTCTTTGCAAGGTTTTCCGGTGGAGGGCGCTCGACAAAATGGAGCAAGATTGCCGACGAAGTAGAGAATATGGAAGTCGGAGAGGCGAAAGTATACAGCGACTTGAAAGAGTCTACGATCTCTTCGATACGGAACCAAATCTACAAGCTCAACGGATCGGTAGAGGACCGGACCGACCTGGACAGCAAAAACAGGCACCGGAAGTACATCGTCAAAATGTCGAAGACGGGCAAAACTCGAATCGAAGAAGGGCAGAACGGCAAAGAGAAAGAGTACGACCTGTACGAAGTCGGCATACTTCGGCAACAGCCGCAACCCTTGCCCAACGGAGAAGCATAAGTGCCCCACCGATCCCCCCGCATACAAGCGGGGGTTTTCTTTTTGTGCAAAGACCCGTCTTGCGCTATGGATCGCCCTTACTTCTTAGACGAGTTTCTTGAAAGCTTCGGCTTTTGGTTTAGGGTGCAGGACCACAACCCTTTTCCGAAGTTTGATAGCGGCTGGACAAAAGAGTTCGAAGAAGACGAGTACGACGGCACGCTTGGAGACCCGAACGATAGCGATTATAGACCGACGTGGAAGCGAAGTGGCGAGTGGGACGAAGACTTTCAAGAGCTTTGGGACTTTGCCGGAAACCACGGCATTTACAAAGGTGGAGAGTGGAGAATAAACCCTGCTTGCTATGAAGAGGAATGGGATTTTGACTTTATTGACCAAGAGTACAGTTACAGCCCCTCCACCGACTATCTGCTATCTAAGAACCCAGAGAAAAAGTTTTGGACTCTCTTAGACCGGATAGAGGGAACGAGCGAAGAAGTGTTTTGCACCCTCCGGACCAAAGAAGGGGGTTTCGACCACGCTTCGATACCGGAGTTTCGAGAGGCGTACAACGACCACTGCTTCGAAGTAGAAGACAGTTTCGAGGTTGGAAGAGGAAAAACGTATCTTGCTTACGGAGTCAAAGGCGTTAAAGCCAAGGTAAACGGAACAGTGCTTGTGAAAAACGGCAAGGGCTACTTCGTCGGAGTCGAGCAAGAGAAAACAGGCGGCGAAGTCGTAAGCAAAAACGCAAAGGTGCTGAAAGGGGAAGTCCACCACGACACCTTAATGCCTATCCACGGAAGGACAGACTTTATAAAAGTCGCAGATGACGTTTCGGAGATATACGAGATAGCAGACGACATATACGCAAACCACGAGATCCGCTATATGCAAAACAACTCTTAGAACCCGCATAGTAGCTCTCTGCAAGGCGCTTGCAAAACAGAAGTAGCGTTGCCCGTCCGATAACAGAAACCTCTATGAACCGCCCTTACTTTCTTGACGAGTACATAAAACAGTTCACTTTGTCGGTAGGCAAAAGGGTAAAGTCGCCGGACGTGAACTTTCGAGAGTTGAAAAGTTGGCTTGGCAGAGCGTCCGACAGCGTTGTTGAACAGCCCGACAACTGGACTTACAAACAGAAAGACTTAACGCACGTCCCAAGCGGTTTCCGTAACGTACTCGACTGGGTAAGAAAAACAGGGATTAAGGGGCAAGTAGACCTTTTCGTAGATACGATAGACGGCAGTTACGACGAATACGGCGTATCGGAGATCGAAAAGCAAATAGAAGAGAAGTGCTGGCTTGCCGTCGAGAGAATAACCGTATCGGGAGAGGACTACACCGCCTACGGGCTAAAGTGGCTTCCGGAATACGAAGAAGGCATCGACCCGATACTAACCGATTGGGGAGACGACTACTTCGTTGGGCACTCCATTATGAGAGATAAACCCAAAAGCGAAGCGGCTTCCGTCTACGTTAGCAAAGACGATTTCGATAGCGTTGAGCTATATTCGGACGATCCTGGCGATATGTACGAGGACATAGTAGAACAGGTATTTAAAAACCACGACCTGCGCTACATACGAAACAACTCGTAAGAGGCGCTGCAAGAGGCTGTATAGAGCGTTCGAAGAGAGGCAGGGGGCAACCAAACCCTCCTGCCTTTTCTTTTTTAAGGGGCTTACAAAGGCTTTGCCCTTCCGAAAGGGGGGGCAAATTTAAGGACCGATAACAAGAGCTTATCAATTTTTATCGGCTGTAAAATGTCTTTCGCTAGGGGGTTAGCAACCCACCCCCCTGCCGTTGCCTTCATATGCCCGATATAGAGAGAAAAGAGGTTCGCTAGGGGGTTAACGACCCGTGCGGGGCAAGGGGGGTCTTAGTGGAGATAGCGTTGGGGGGTGCGGAGATAAAATAGCTTTCCCTCTCCCTCTTAGCACCCCGATGGCAGGGCGGTAGAGTACCTGTACTTGCCCTTCTTTCCCTCGTTGCTCCGATGGCAGAGCAGTTGAGCTACCTCTGTACCCCTCCTAGCACCCCGATGGCAGAGCAGTTGTCTATGCTTCCCTCTCGTTGCTCTTAGCAGTTGTCTATACCCCTCTTCCGCTCGTTTTTTATGCCTTGTCCCCCCTCTTGCAAACAAAAAAGCGGCAACCCGCCGCAAAGCGAGTCGCCGCCGTTGACGGGGCTTGTGTCTGCCCACCTCCGGACCATTTATAGACCCGAGGGTGTCGCATACCTTTGTTCTAAAGGCATTTAGGGTGATGACTCCCCGTATGCACTGCTTTACCGTCGCTAGTTGTTTACTGTGCGGGTTTGCTTTGTTTCGGGGGGTCATAAAAAAAAGACGACCCGATTATGAGCCGCCTTTTTTCTTTCTCTGTAAGTATGATCGAAAATTAGGTCTCCGGAAAGACAAAGACTTCGTAGACCGCTTCCTGTTGGTCCTTGCCCTCTTCCCCTTCTGCCTTTGCGCTTTTTACTTCGTAGTCGCCGGAAGCGTTGTCGTCTAAGTAGCGGCGAAGCCCCGACACTTTACTGTACCCTTCCAGAGAAAGTTGAAGGACTTCGTTTTCTTCAAGCCCTTCAACGTCGTCAAGGTATTCGGCAAACATCGACTTTCCCCCTCCACCTTGGCTTCGGAGATCGGAAAGTTGTTTTTTTGCTTCGTCGGCTGAAAGCACGTTATCGGACATAAAGGCGTGTTGTCGGTTTTATTAACGGATCTGGCTTCCGGTTTTCATTGGTGCCGCACGAACTCTGTTCCGGTCGATACCACTTCCCCTTGACGCTTGATAAGGTACTTTTGCTCTTTCTTGTCGCGCAAAAAGCGAACGACTGCATCAAGCGGTATAGCCTTTTTCACCGTCTCTCTTTCGGCTGCAAGCTCCACGTCGTACAGATACGTGGTGTCCGCAACCTTAATCGCTTGCTCGTACAAAAACTGTGGGCTTTCCCCTATCTGCTTTGCGGCAAGCTTTTTTAAGCGGCAAAGCTCCGCTGCTTCGGAGTCTGTAAGGCTTTCAAGGTGTTTGTTGATTAGGTTGTTGATTTGATTTTTCGCTGCTTTCCACTTGTTCATAATCGGCTGCTTTGCTTTGTGCGTCGTTTTATGCGTCGACGACGACAAGGTCGAAGCAGCCTTGTTCTATTTTCTTTTACTGATCTACAGTCTCTTCACACTATAAACTGTCCATCATATCTTCTAGGTCTCCTGCGTCGAGGTGGGCGTACATCGAAACGATTCGCCTTGAAGACTGCCCCACCATTCTAGCTATTTTCTCGTACGAGTAGTCTTTTTTAACTAGCTCTGTAATAAACATATGCCGCAAGCTGTGGTTGGTCATTTCCTCGTAGCCGATTTCCGTTAAGAAGTGCCCTGTACGCCTAGACCAGTTCGAGCGGTCAACGTGCGTTTCTCTCTGTGGGCTTTCAAAGACGTAAGGGGTCGTTCCATCGTTGTCTATTAGCTGTATCTCGTCCCATATGTGCTTTAAGGGGATTACCCTGTTTTTGCGCTTAAACTGTATCGTCGCCGTCCGGTTAGACTGGTTTAGGTAAGCGTACTTGCCCCTGTCCGTAAACGTTTTGTGCCAAGTTAAACGTATTACCTCTCCGATTCGAAGCCCCGCGTTTGCTTGTATCCATAGGGCTTTCCAAAGCCTGTCGTCTTCGTTGTATACGCGGTGCTTAATTTCTTTTTTGATCTCGTCAAACTCTTTTTGAGAGGGTACTTCTACGTCCGATTCCGGTTGCGGTATGTGGATCCGGCTAAATGGTCTACTGTCTATAACCTGTTGGTCGTGCAGCCAAGAAAAGAAGCTTGATAGGTGGCGCAAGTTCGTTTCTACTGTCGTTGAAGAAACCGACTGCAAGCGCCAGTACTTGAAGTCTCTTATGTGGTCCTCGTTGGGCTCTGCGGTTAAAATATAAGGGTCGATTCCCGATTCTTCTTCGATCCAACGACCAAACATTTTTAGTGCAAGTCTGTCGCTGTTGATCGTATAGTCGGACAGTTCCCCCGCCCGTTCTTTCATCCGTCGAAGCTCTAAATAGTCTTCTTTCGCCTCTTCGAACGTCGTGTCTGCTAGGTCTTCCCCCCGTTCCAGTTTGCGGTAGTAGTCGTCCCACTTGCGCTGCTTTTTCTTTGCTTCGGTCTCTTCTTTTGTCTTCAAAGAAAAGCCGACTCGCTCTTTTTCGTCCTCTTTGGTTACGTAGGCTTGGTAGTAGTAGACGCCCCTTTTCGTGTAGATACTGGACATATGCAGAGTTGCGTTATGACCGTTTCGACTTGATGTCGGGACGACAAGGTCGAGTTGCAGGTTCCAAAAAAGCGGTAGTTATAGGGGTTGCAAATTCACTACCTTGCACTGTTTCGCAACAGCATAAAGCGTTGACAGACAACGGGTAAGGTCGGGTGTAAAAGAGCCCTCACAGATTCAAAATCCGTTGTCCTTTCCTGGACGTGAGGGTTCAAGTCCCTCCTCGGGCACCACCTCACCAGGGCTGGGGAGCCCTCTTGAACGCCGCTTGGAGGGAAGTAACAGAGGTTTCTTGTCTATCTTTCTCCTGTTCTACCTTTCTCCCCTCCCTCTCGTCTCCGGCCAGATGGTAGTAAAGATCGAGCTAATCGGTCGTAAATCCGGCGAACTGGCTCCGTATCTCCGTGTAGCCCGGGAGAGCTAAATCACGCTCTCCGGCAACCACAAATCGGGGTCGCTATGAGTTCGCTCTACCAGAAACGGGGCATCTTCTACTACCAAGGCGAGGACGAAGACGGGAACCGCATCTAGAAGTCTTTGCGCACTCGGGATGAGGCTGGGGCGAAGGAGAAGAAAGCGAAGTTGGACGAGCGGTTTTCGTCGGATTTCCCTTTCACTCTCTCTAAGCTCATTGAGGACTATTTGGAGCACCGCCGCCGGAAGCGGGACCGAGATGAGCTGTCGGGTCGGACGGTCGGTTCTGACGAGTATGTTCTTCCCCTCTTCCTCAGTTGGGTTGAGGGCAAGTACGGAACGGTCTTCTCCGACGAGGTAGGCGAAGTCAACTTCTCAGCTTTCAGAGAAAAGCGGCTGAAAAACGTCTCCCCCACAACTGTCGGCAAAGATCTGCGCCACATCCAGTCGTTCTTCTCTCATCTCCGCCGGAAAGAGGTTCTTTCAAGAGGCCCGCTTACGCCTCGGCGAAATGGCAATGATGAAGTGGCGACGAGGTCTCGAGGATGTGAGCACGGGACACGCCCGGAACTACGTCTATCTTGCGCCTAAAGAGCAGACGCTCACGACTAAGTTCAAGCGGAAGTTGCGAGCAATCCCCGTCGGATAAATTTGGGATATTTTTGAACGTATGAAGGCGCAGAAATATCCTTCAGATACTTTCGTCTTCTCTTCTCCTGTGACTGACAGTCACCTCACCACTTCCACTCTCTGCCACCTGGAAGGACGAAGTGAAGAGGGTTGACGAACTCTCTCGCCCGTATACCTCCCCCTCCATTCGCCACCGGGCCGTGACGCATCTGCTTCGGCAGGGCGTCCCCGTCTACAAGGTCGGCAAAATCGTCGGGCACAGCTCGGAAAAAATCACGGAGCGCTACTCACACTTCATTCCCGGCGACCTGGAAGACGCAATGAGCCTTCTGGAATAGGGTTTGACAAAACAGAGGTCACGCGAAGGTTCGTCTTTCGGATCGTGCGTTTCGGATTTTTACCTCCAATAGAGTGTACGACATGCCGTTTGCCGGAGTCATTCAGGAGCTGGAAGAAAAAGGGTTCGGCGTGAAAGTCGTTGACGGTGGTATCATTGCCCGTCTCGGTTCTCGCAAGCCGAGCCGTCATGAGTTGGTCAATGCGGTACCCAGGCTCGAAAACTTCCTCATGGAGACGGTTGGAGAAGGTGTGTTCATTTCGTCTTGGGAAGAACAGTTCTCGGTCTGAGCAGGCACGAGGAGCCGATCAAAAGCGATGTGCGCTGTTGTCTTGGTCACTGTGGAGTCTTCGAGGGTGGAAAATGGCAGTGAGCCCTCCAGTCCCTCGTCTATTTAGAGCTGGAAATAACCGCTCGTCTCACTTCCCTACCCTGTTTCCAAACTTCTCGGCGAGGTCGGAAAGCACCTTCTCGGCGGCTTCGGAGAGTTCGTGGTCGTCGGTCTGCTCTCCCATGTCCTCATCTGTTTCCTCCTCTTTCTCTTCGTCCTTGTGGACTGGTGAAAGCGTCCACACGCTCTCGTCGGGATAGTCCAACTCTTCGGAGCGCTCACGGGCGTTCATGCGGGAGCATGCCTGGGACCAGGAGCACGGCGGGTACGTCGATGCCCTGCACCGGGACGGGTCTGTGAAGAGCCCCACAAGGACTTCTCCTCCCAGTTGGCTCCTCTCTCCGGCTACCTGCTGTACCTCTATTCCGCAGCCCGCACCCCCACGTACCTTCGCGAGGCGGAGCGGATCATGGACCTGACCCTCACCCACATGCAGGACGACCGTGGGTGGATTCTGGAGCGCTTCGCAGCGGACTGGACGTTTCGTCCAGACGACCCGAAGAACAGCCACATCAACGTGGGCCACAACGCGGAGGTGGCCTGGCTGCTGCTCCGGCTCCACGCCCTCACCGGCAAGGAGCGGTACCGGCGCAAGGGGCTGGCACTCACGGACAAGCTTCTGAGAACAGCCTTCCGCGACGAGACCGGCGCGTGGCGCCACGAGCTCCGGCGCACCGACCCGGCCCGGCACCCCGACACGGCGGTCTGGTGGGTGCAGGCGCACGGCAACATGCTCCAGCTCTATGCCTACTGCGCCACCGGGGCCGACCGCTACCTGGACGCCTTCCGAAAGGGCGCCCGGTTTTGGATGGACGCGTTCGTGGACGCCGACCACGGCGGCACTGTGCTCCGCACGACCCTCGACGGAACGGTGGTGGACGGCGAAAAGGCCGTGCGCACCAAAACCTCGTACCACGCCGTCGAGCACGCCCTGCTGGCGTCGCTCTACCTGGACCTGTGGGCCAGGGGGGCGGCCACGACGCTTCACTACCGCCTCGACTCCGTACAGGACCTCTCTCTTTCTCCGCCTCTTGTCGAAGACACGCCCCGGATCGAACGTGTGCTCGTAGACGGTACCCCGCGTCCCCGAACCGCCTTCCCCGATGGGACAGTGCGCCTCCCGGACACCCTCACCGCCCCGGTTCGTCTTCAAATTGACCTGAGTAGCCCCTCATTCCCATGATCCGTTGGCGTCCTTCCGGAACAGTGGCCCCGGGAGGTGACCCCTCCCGTCCGGTTAGAACGGCACCGAGAGGCTGACGCGCACGTCCCGCCCCGGCGACAGGGCGTACCCCTTGTACGTGTCCAGGAAGTCGCGGTACGTGGTGTCGAACGCGTTGCGTACCTCAACGCGAAGGATAGGCGTCACGCCCAGACCAAGCGCGAACCGGCTTTCCGCGGACGCGTCAACGGTCGTGTAGGCCTTCGTGGACGCCGTCCCGAACGGCGGGTTGGGGCCCCCCTCAAGGTCGTCGAACTGCGAAAACGGTTCAAACCGACCAGCCGCGTCCTTGTCAAAGCCGCGCTTCAGGTCTACCTCGATCCGCGGACTGCGGAGCAGCCCGGGGCCGTCGGGCGTGACGTGGACAAAGCCCTGTACGTTGTTGGCCGGGAGCAGCGGCAGGTCCCCATCGGCCCCGTTGGGGCCGAGGCCGTCGCCGCTGCCGCCGAGGACGGTCGCCTGCCCGCCTACGTGCAACCAGGGCCGCAACTGCGCCTCCACCTTCGCCTCTATCCCAGGGATGACGGCATCGGTCTGGTTCGCCTCGTAAATCGGGGGCCCATTTCCCTGCGGTCCGCGATTATCGCCTGTGTTCTCCAGGTAGATGTAATCGTTGATGGCGTTCACGTACCCGGTAAGCTCGGCGGTCAGCCGGTCGCGTCGCACCCGCACCGACACGTCGGCGCTGTAGGCGCGCTCCGGGTCGAGGCTCGGCGTGCCCCGCTGGAACGCCGCAACCCCGCCGTGGACGCCATTGGCGTACAGCTCAAAGATACTGGGTGCCCGAAAGCCGCTGCTCAGATTGGTCGCTACGGCCACGCCGTCGGCCACCTTCACGTTCGCCCCGACGGCGCCGGACAAGGTCAGGTAGTCGTTCTCCAGCGCGTCCGGGTCGTCTGTGTTCTGGTTCGGCTCCGCGTCGATGGTGCGGACGTCGCCCCGAACGCCCGCGTTGAAGGTCCAGGGGGCGAGGTCGATCTCCTCAAATACGAAGAGTCCCACGTTCCAGGTGTCGGCGGTTGGCTGCAGCTCCGCCGAGCCCCGCGTGTTCGCGTCCTGGAGCTGGACCTCCGCGCCGAGCGTGCCGCTCACAGGTCCGACCTTCGGGTGGGCCACCTCCAGGCGCCCGGTGTAAATGTCGGTCTTTAGGTCGAGGGGATAATCAAAGTCCCCAAACCCCCCGTTGTCGTCGATGAAGTCGAGCGTCTGAGTGCCATTGTCATTTCCCGATTGACGAATCGAGGTCTGGACGCTCAGGCGGGGCCGGACCACGAAGCCGTCGGCCACGAGGTTGGCCTTCGCCACCAGATTCCCATGCTCCAGGTTTTGGCCAAGGCCGTTTGCGTTCTCCGCTCCCGGGCCTCCTGTGGGAAGCAGGAAGTTATGCCGGTTGATCCAGTAGTCCCCGTAGACCTGCACAGTCCCGAAGTCCCCCTGCGTGCCGACCTGCGCGTAGCCGTTCCACTGCTCGAAGTTCGTGAACGGGACCTCGTCGGTGTACTTCGGATCTCCGAAGGTGCCGCCGTTGCTCGTGTCGAAGAAGGTGTCCTCGTCGGGCGCGGTGTAGTTGCCGGCAACGCGCCGCTCGAAGCCGACACGGACGCCCACCGGGCCGCGGGCGCCCTGGAGATCCAGTCCCACGGCGCGCTCGTTGTTGTTCGTGAAGTACTGAGAGCGAAATGTGCCCCCGAGTCGGGTCGCGTCCACGTCGGCGGTGGGGGCGTCCTTGGTGAGCACGTTGATCGCGCCGCCGAGGGCGTCGGAGCCGTACTGGATGCTGCTGGGGCCGCGCACCACCTCAATGCGCTCGGCCTCGTTCGTGGAGGTGGAGGGGAAGTGGCGCACCCCAAACTGGTAGTACTCCTGGGCGATGCCGTCTTTCAACAGGCGGATGCGGTTGCCCGAGAGGCCGCGCAGCACAGGCTTGCCCGCCTGCGAACCCGTCTGGATGGAGGAGACGCCCGCAACGTTGCCGGAGAGCACGCCGCCGAGCGACGCGCTGCCCTCGGTGTCAAGGTCCTCGGCGCCCAACACGCTGACGCTCTGGGGCGTGGTCAGCGTGCTTCGGGCCCGCGCCGTGCCGGTGACGGTCACCCCGTCCGTCTCCAGCACGCGCTCCTTGAGCGACACGTTGATTTCGCGGGTCGCGCCGGCCTGGAGGGTGACCTCCCGGATGGCCGTCTGGTAGCCGACGAATCGAATTTCGAGGGTGTGGTCGCCGGGCGGAAGCCCGTCGAGCGTGTACTGGCCGTCGGGGCCAGCGGTGGTGCCCCGCTGGAACGCCACGTCGGCAATCTGGGCGCCGGGCAGGGGCGCCCCGTCCGCGTCCGTGACGGTGCCGGTCACGGTGCTGCGGGTGGACTGGGCCTCGGCGGTGGGGATGAGGAGGCAGGTGAGAAGGGAAAGAACAACGAGGATACGGGTCGACATAAAGCGAGACAAACGGATGCAACGGAGCAAACAGATCGGGGCCGTCCATCAGGGACGGACGAGGGGCGACAAGAGGAGACCTGCCCGTTGCAGTCGCGGCGACTTGCGGCATGCACGCACATCGGTTCCACGCGCCGGGTTTGCTGCCGACCAGAACGGACGCCGGGTCGATGCGGACGACACGTGTACACGCAGGGCATCCGTAGCGTCCGGAGGGCGGACGGTGCCGGACGCACCGGGACTACGCTAGACGGGCCTCGGAGAGAGAGGGAGGCCCGCGGATGAACGGATCGGCCACCACGGGGGCGACGGCCGCCTGCGACCGAACCTCGACGGCCAGGGTCCCGACTGTGCGCGGGGCCGTGGACGGCGGCGGGGTCGGCGTCACCACCAGAAGCCGGGTGGCACAGAGGTCACACTCCGGCACAACACGACCGTCGGTCGTGTCCGTCCAGAGGGGGCCCTCCGCGGCGTGCACGTCCGCCGGGTGACAAGACGATTCCGCCTGATTGCTCCGTTGCGCCGCCCCGTGCTGCACGAGGTGTACGGTCGGCCCAACGACCCCGCCCGTGGCGAACGCCACGAGCAGTAGCCCGACCAGAATGCGGCGGCGTCCCTGCATGGGAAGACGGAGAGTTGTTGGGGTTCTTCGTCCCTATTGTCGAGCGCCGACCCTGGTTCCTCGGTTGAAAACGACCACACATGCACATTCATTCACACGACTTACTCTCACAGGGCCACCGGGGCAGGCCCTCCGGATCGATACTCTCAGCGCCGTTGACTACATTGGTGCTTGAATCATCGGTCTTCCAGCCGCCGCCCGTCATGCCTGGATCGGTCGTCCGTGTCGTCGACGTGTACCCGTACCGCGACTCGTCCGTGAACCCTGAGTTTTTGCTGCTCCGCCGCGCCCCCGGCACGCAGTACGCCGGGCAGTGGCGCATGGTGGGGGGCAAAATCGAACCCGGAGAGGCGGCGTGGGAGACGGCCCACCGCGAGGTCACTGAGGAAACCAGCCACGCCCCCAATCGGCTCTGGACGGTCCCCTCGGTCAACGCGTTCTACGAGTGGCAGGACGACCGCATCAATCTAATTCCGGCCTTCGCCGCGGCCCTGCCCGCCGACCCGGTGCTCGACGAGGAGCACGACGCGTTCGCCTGGCTGCCGGCCGAAGAGGCCGTCGACCGGCTGACCTGGCCCGAGCAGCAGCGCCTCCTCCGCCTGGCCGACCAGACGCTCCGAGCCGGCATTCCGCCGCGCCTGGTCGTGCAGGCGGCCCCCGAATAACCGCTCCGTTTCCCAGACGGTCGTCCCCGTGCCTCGGTCGCCCCGCGTCCCCGCTGGGCTCTGCCTGGAACGCCCACTCCGGGTCCGGGGACGTGACCCAACAAGGTGGTGCACACGAACCACAGGCGCAGGACAGGCGTCAGGACGTTCACCGAGCGGGTGGGGGGGCCACCGCCCAGCTGCGCCGTCGGTAGCCGTGGGCACGCCGGCTCCGTCATCCGTCCCCACCAGGACCCGCCTCCGCCGCGGACGGGACGAACCACCCCTCCCGCAGCGCCAGGAAGCCGAGCAGGTTGTTAACGGCATGGGCGAGCACCGGGGCCCACAGCGAGCCCGTGACGGTGAAGAGCCCGCCCAGCAGCCCGCCCATCCCGGCGGCGTACAGACCATAGGGGACGGCGTCGCGTCCCCACACGTGGGCCGCCCCAAAGAGCAGGCTGGCCCCCACGAGGCCCATCTCGGCCTGCAGCCAGCCTCGGAAGAGCACCTCCTCCCCGATTCCCGACGCGAGCGCCAGCAGCACGAGACTCAGGGTTCGCACACCGCGTAGTTGAGGACGCAGCGTGCGCACGAGGGGGCGGTAGATGGTGCGGTACAACGGGTTGCGCGTCCCTCCGGACCGAAGCAGCATCAGGTGGAGCACCACGAGCGCACATCCCGCCAGCACACCCCATAAAACGGCATCGGGCGCCCACCGGAGCTGTGCACCCCAGTCAATGCCCCGCCACAGTCCTGCGCCCCACCCGCCCAGGCCCAGGGCGACCTCGGACAGGAGGCCCATCCACACGAAGGCAGTCGCCCTCCGCTTCTGAGCATTGGGGATTGGCTCAGACGCGTTCTCCATGGCATTGAGAGGGCTCGATCGCGTTCCAGTGTGTTGCGTCGCCGCAGGCTCGGTGGTACGTTGGAACAGCTCGGGCCCGTTCCCGGAGTGTGGACCCGCTCTTCCGCCAACCGCCAACCCCTTGCGCCCTCCATGCCCGCCTTGTCCCGCCTCGCGTGCCTCTTCGCCGTCGCCCTGCTTGCCGGCTGCGCCGGAACCGATTCGTTGGCTCCTTCCTCGCCCAGCGGGGCACAGACGGAGTACGACGCGGCCACGCGGGAGAACATGCGCGAGGGCACCTACAACGACGCCTTCACGTCGAGCTACGAGCCGCTTCCGGCTACGCCCACACTCATCCAGAACGCCACCGTCATGACAGCCGCGGGCCGGACGATCGAGAACGGCGACCTGTTGATGCGGAGTCGCCAGATCGACACGCTCGGCACCGACCTGCCGGTCCCCGACGATGCGCGGGTGGTGGACGGCAGCGGCATGTACGTGACGCCGGGCCTCATCGACAGCCACTCGCACCTGGGCGTGTCCGCCACGCCGGAGGTGGGCCCGCACTACGACAACAACGAGGTGGGCATGGCCACGCCCCAGCTCTGGATGGAGCACGGCGTGTGGCCCCAGGGCCCCGGCTTTGCGCGGGCCCTGGCCGGCGGCACCACCACGGCCCTCCTCCTGCCCGGCAGCGGCGACCTGATCGAGGGGCGCGGCTTCACCGCCAAGCTCCTCCCCGCCCGCACGCCGCAGGACATGAAGTTTCCCGACGCGCCCGGCACCCTCAAGATGGCGTGCGGCGAAAACCCGAAGGGCGGCTCCAATTTTCCCACCACCCGCATGGGCACGGCCGCCGGGTTCCGAAGCACGTTCCTCGACGCCCGAAACTACCGCGAACAGTGGGACGCGTGGCTGGCCGACCCGACCGGTGCGCCGCCAGAGCGCAACCTCGGGATGGAGACACTAGCACAGGTGCTGCGCGGCGACATGCTGGTGCAGGTGCACTGCTACCGCGCCGATGACATGACCACGATCATGGAGATTGCGCAGGAGTTTGACTTCGATGTTCGGTCGTTCCACCACGCCGTGGAGGCCTACAAAATCCGCGACCTGCTGGCCGAGCGGGACATCTCGGCCTCCATGTGGTCGAACTGGTGGGGCTTCAAGATGGAGGCGTTCGACGGCATCCCGCAGAACGTGCCGCTGGTGCACGAGGCCGGGGCCCGCGCCATCGTCCACTCCGACGACGACCTCGAAATCCAGCGCCTCCACCACGAGGCCGCGAAGGCGCTGCGGGCAGGACGCGAGGCGGGACTCGACATCTCGCGCAACGAGGCGCTCCGCTGGATCACCGCCCACCCGGCCTGGGCCCTCGGCATCCACGACCGCGTGGGGACGCTGGAGCCCGGCAAGAACGCCGACGTGGTGCTCTGGTCCGGCGACCCGTTCAGCGTCTACACGAAGGCCCGGCGGGTATGGATGGACGGCGCCCTCGTCTACGACCGCACCGACCCTGAGCGCCAGCCGCGCTCCGACTTTGAACTGGGCGGGCCCCGCACCGAGAACTGACGCCCGGCTTTCCGCCTCCGCCGCCCTGTTTGCCCCAACGCCCGTTCCCCATGCGCATTTTCCGCTCCGTCCTGCTCGCCCTTCTGCTTCTCGCCGGCCTCGCCGTTCCGGCCGCGGCCCAACCCACCGCCCTCGTGGGCGGCACGGTGCACCCCGTGAGCGGCCCCGCGATCGAGGACGGCGTCGTGCTTCTGCGCGGCGACACGATCGCGGCGGTCGGCCTCCGCGGCGACGTGTCGATTCCCGCCGACGCCCGGCGGATCGACGCCTCCGGGGAGGTGGTGACGCCGGGCCTCATGGACGCGGCCACGGCCACCGGCCTCATCGAGGTGAGCGCGGTGGGCGAGACCCGCGACAACGCCCTCAACACCGACGACGCCATCCGTGCCGCCTTCCGCGTGACGGACGGCATCAATCCCAACTCGGTGGTCGTCCCCGTCACGCGCCTCGGGGGCGTCACGACCGTTGCCTCCACCCCGTCCGGCGGGGCTGTGGCCGGGCAGGGGGCGGTGATTGACCTGCACGGCGAAACCATCGACGAGATGCTGGTGCGCGACCGGGCGGCCCTCTACGCCGCGTTCACGCCAGAAGCAGCTGAGGCGACCGGAGCAGCGCGCGGCGGCCTCGCCATGCGGCTCCGCGAGGCGTTCGAGGACGCCCGGTTCTACGCCGAGAACAGGGACAACTATCGGCGCGGGGCCACACGCGACCTCTCGATGTCGCGACTCGACCTGGAGGCGATGGCGGCAGTGCTCGACGGCGAACGGCCGCTCGTGGTGCGCGCCGCCCGCGCCAGCGACATCGACGCGGCCCTGCGCATCGCGGAGGCGTTTGGCATCGATCTGCGCATCGAGGGCGGCGAGGAGGCCTGGATGCGGGCCGACCGCCTGGCCGCGGCCGACGTGCCCGTCGTCGTGAAGGCGCTCAACAACCTGCCGACGGCGTTCGACCGCCTGGGCACGCGGTTCGACAACGCCGCCCGGCTGGCCGAGGCCGGCGTGTCAGTGGTGATTTCGTCATTCGACACCCACAACGCCCGCAATCTGCGGCTGGAGGCGGGCAACGCCGTCCGGTTCGGTCTGGACCGCGACGCGGCGCTCCGGGCCGTCACCCTCGCCCCGGCCCGGATGCTGGACGTGGCCGACACCCACGGCTCGCTGGAGGCCGGCAAGACGGCCAACGTCGTCGTGTGGTCGGGCGACCCGTTCGAGCCCCTCACGAGCGTCGAGCACGTCTTCATCGGCGGCACGGAGATGCCCGACGACTCGCGCCAGAAGCGGCTCCTGCGGCGCTACGAGGACCTGGGCGAGTGGCCGCCGGGCTACGACGACGGGTCGTAGCGAAAACGCCCACCGGCCCCGGGCACGGGAAAATGCTTGCTCCAGTCTACGCCGAGAGGATGACCGCGTCCGACCAGCCGTTCACTTGCTCGCGTCGTCACTTCCGCTCGAAGAAAGCGAACGGCTCTACCGACCGCGTCGAGAAACGGCAACCGTCCAGGTTCAAGGGCAGCAGTGGTTATGCCGCAGTCTCTTCTACCGGCGATACGGTCAGTCCCTTCCAGATCATCCCGCCGATGCCTCCCCACCCAGAACCAGGCCTTGAGCGCCCTGGTCTTTCTCCACGAACAGGTGCCGAGCACAGAGCTTGGCGAGATTGGACCGATCGACCGGGCCGACGAGCCCAAGCGTCCCCCCACGGTGCTCTCCCCCGAGGAGGTGCGTCACCTGTTCGACGCCATGTCGGCAGGCCCGAATCGCCTGGTCGCTCATCTCCTGTAGGGCCGAAGGTCATCCCGCGGATGGGAGCGGACTTCGATTGTCGGAAGCGCTCCGGCTCCGGGTGAAGGAACTCGACGTTGACTCGGACCGCATCCACGTGCGGGACGGCAAGGGCGGCAAAGACCGGTCGACGGTGCTGCCCGAGCGCCTCCACGGTCCGCTCCGGCGGCACCTGAAAAAGGGGAAGGCCCAGTACGAGGCGGACTACGCCGAGGGCGTGGGCAGCATCTACCTGCCGGACGCCCTCGCGGAAAAGTCCCCCAATTCCGCGACGGAGTGGCGATGGCAATATGTCTTCCCGTCCACCCGGCTCTCGGAGGACCCGCGCAGCGGCACCGTCCGCCGCCACCACCGCTTCACCTCATCGGTGCAGCGGGCCGTCAAGACGGCCGCCGACGCGGCGGCCATCGAGAAGCACGCCCCCTGTCACACCGTGTGCCCTAGGCGAAGCGAGGAAGTAGTTTTAGACTGCGGCATTCGTTTACTCCGCTTCGCTTCGTGAACCTCCCTGCGGTCGGGTTGGCCACGCATCTGCTGCAAGACAGCACCGATGGGCGCACCATCCAGACGCTGCTGGATTACGAGCAGCTGCGCACCACCATGCAGTTCATCCACGTCCTGGAGCAGAGCGGCGACGGGGTCCCTCGCCCGCTCGACATCTCTCTCAAATCGCCTCTCGCCCGCCGGTCGCTCCGGCCCGTCGCCCTCACACCATGTAGTCGTCCGTGGGCACGTCGAGGAAGTCCATGAGCCAGTCGAGGGCCCAGGTCTGGTTGTCCTCGCCGCTCCACTCATAGCCGGCCTGCACCTCGTCGGCCACCTCGGGCCAGTCGACGGTCCAGTCCTTATATACGTGGAAGGAGAACTGGCTCACGTCGGTCTCGAAGTAGACGCAGCCCTCGTCGGGGTCGTAGATGGAGGTGGCGGTATCGTCCGCACGGGCCTGCTTGGCGGCCCACGCCACGAGCGGGACCTTGAAGCGGTAGTCCATCTCGTGGACCCGCTTGGCCTCGCTGTTGAGGTAGTTGGCAAGGACGACGCTCCCGTCCCCGTGCTCGATGGCCGCCTCCGCGGCGTCACGGGTCGAGGGGTCGGCGTCGATCTTGTCGAGGGCCGCCTCGATCAGGGGCCACACCTCCACAGGCTCGGAGTCATTGGCGGCGTCTTCTTCGCGGGGAATCGTGACGGTACAGCGGTCAAGGTCCACGGGCGGTACGGGATTGGTGAACGAAATCAGGCGCGTCGGTCCGATAATGGGAGTCCGACAAGTGTCCGTAATATGCACGCCGGGCTCAAAAGATCGCGCCGGCGGACCCGGGACCTCGCCCTCACTCGATCGGGCCGACCTCTCCACTTCCCACCGTACTCGTGGAGACGGAGGGCTCTCCGCGGTAGTGGACGTCCCCGGAGCCGAAGATGGAGGCGTCCAGTTCGTCGGTCACGTGCACCTCCGCGTCCCCGGACCCGGCAATGCTTGCCTCCATCATCCGCGTTTCCAGGTCCGTGGCCTGCAGATCGCCCGACCCGGCGATGTCGACGGTGAGGGCGTCCGTCTGCCCCCCGAGCATTGTCGTTCCCGAACCGGCCACCTGTACCTCCAGCTCGTCGGCGTTCACGTCCAGGCGCGTGCGGCCCGACCCCGCGACGGTGAGTTCGAACGTCTCCCCCTCAATCTGATTCTCGCCGACAATCTCGCCCGCCCCCGCCAGCGACACGGACTCGATCGTCGGCGCGGTCACGTAGATGTCCACCGTCCCGTCGTAGGACTCGTCGTCGCCGAAGAGGCCGCCGAACAGGCCGTCGTCCTCATCGGCCGGAAGTTCGAGCGTCCCGTCGTCGACCTCGATTTCGAACTGGTCGAGGACGGCCTGCGGGGCCTCGACCTCGACGGACCGTTCGGGGCCCTGCCGCAGGTAAAGGGTCCCGGGCGCCCGAAACCCAACGGCGGTGAACGCCTCTACCGAGCGGGCCTCACGGGTGCTCTCTTGGGCAGAGGCGACGTGGAGGGGCAGAGCAAGGAGGACAGCGAGCAGCGCGGTACGCAACACAGACGTTGGTTGGGGCATGGTGCGGCGGACGGATTGGTGACAGAATGCACGAACGCCTACAAGGCATCTTCATCACGGCCGGCCGCGCGCCAGTGTTACACCGTCCTCTCTACCGCGATTTCCGCACCTCAGCGGGGACGTCACAGGCTTGTCGCCGGGTGTCCGTGAGCTGGAGGATCCGCCAGCCGTTGGGCCCCTGCACCAATTGCACCGTGTTGACACCACAGTACGACCGCTCGTCACCGAGGTAGAAGACGTACGGCACCCAGGCGCTCGCAAGTGGCCCGTTCACCCGAACCTCCACGTCCCAGGTGCGCTCGTCCCATACGCGCTCGTGGGGCTGGCCGACCGACTCGACGAATGTGTCGACTGGGGTTTCGCTCACGCCGGCCGTGTCACTCGGACCTACCGCGGTGTACAGGCGAGCCTCGTCGTGGAAAACGGCCCGGACCGCGGTGCTGTCCCCGGCCCGCATCCCGTCGAAAAGGGCGTCGATGGTAGCGCGGATGGCCTGCTCCGTGGGGGCAGGGTCCTCTTCGGGCTGGGCCGACGCGACCGGGCCCAGAAGACTTGCCACGAAGAGGAGCGCCAGGCAGCGACGCATCATGGGGCGGTGGAGGCTGCTATTCGGCGCGGCGCATCGACAGCTCCGCGAGGAGATCCGTATCGGGATCGATCGTAACGGACGACGGCGCCCGTGGACAGTTGACGCGCGACTGTGCCTCCCGGCCCCGCATGAAAAGCGTCGTGGTGCGGGGAGAAGACGCTTCGAGGGCCACCTGCACCGGCACCTCAAACGGCCGCTCGGCCTGGGTTTGGCGCAGCGTCACCACACACTCGCCCGCGGCGGCGTCGTGGCGCCAGGTCCCCTCGATCACCGGGTGCCCCGGGCGGCGCGTCCACTGGTCGAAGAAGGCCTCCAGATTCTGCCCCGAGACATCCTCCATCACGGCCCGGAAGTCGCGGGTGCTCGCATTGCCGTCCCGGTAGCGCTCGTAGTAGGTCCGCAGGCCCGTCCAAAAGGTGTCGGTGCCCACCTCGCGACGGAGCATGTGCAGTACCCAGCCCCCCTTCTGGTAGGGATTCGCGTTGAGGAGCTCGTTCGGATCGCTGTAGGTCGTGTCCACAAGGGGCGTGTCCGGATTTGCGTCGTGGAACTGCACGACCTGCCGCCGTGCAGCGGTCATGTATCGCGTCAGGGCCGCCTCCCCCCGGGCGTGCTCCAGGTACAGGCCCGTCAGGTACGTGGCGAAGCCCTCACTGAGCCAGAGGTGCGGCCAGTCCGCCTCGGTGACGGTATTCCCGTACCACTGATGCGCAATCTCGTGGGCCAGCAACGAGGTGTCGTCCTCGCCGTCGGCGACCGCCGTCTCGCTATAGAAGATGGAGGCCGCGTTCTCCATGCCCCCGTACCGCGTGGTGGACTGCACGTTGGCGAGCTTCTCGTACGGGTACGGCCCCAGGTTCTCTTCAAAGAATCGGAGGATGGGCGGCGCCTGTCCCAGGTCCTTGAGGCCCGGCCCCCGATCCTCCGGGTAGACCCAGCTCTGCACCGGCACCCCGTCGACGGTGCCGGCCGTCTCGACCGCAAAGTCGGCCACGCCGATCACCATCACCTTCGGCGGTAGCGGCACGTCGGTCCGCCAGTGCGTGTGGCGCGTGGTGCCCGCCACGGAATCGGCCACGAGCGCACCGTTGCTCACGACCTCGTACCGAGCGGGCGCCGCCACCCGAAACTCGACGGTCGCCTTGTCGGACAGGTGGTCCACCACCGGCAGCCAGTGGCGCGCCCGGTTCGGCCAGTTGTCGCCGAAGAAGGTGCGGTCGCCGTGCTGGTTGGTGCCGATGATGAGGCCGTCGTCCGGCACGCCCGCATATTGAATGCGGAGCGTGCGCGTCTGGCCCGCCGCGAGGTCGGGCGGCCGGATGCGGAGGACATCGTCGGCGTGGCGGTAGGACACGGCCTGTCCCGCCTCGGCCACCGACTGTACGCGCATTCCCGTGTCGCCGTCCGACGACCGGCCAATCAGGTCGAGCCGCACGGCTGTGAGCGTGTCGGTGTCGATGCGGACCTGCACCGTGGCCGTGCCCTCGATCCGGTCCGTGGTGTCGGACAGGGCGAGGGCAAAGTCGTAGTCCTGCACGTCGATGCCGGGCTGGGGCTGTGCGGCAGGGCCCGGGGCCGGCTGGGCGCAGGCCCCGCGGCCCCCTAGCAGAACGCCTCCTCCGACCATCGCCAAAAGGACCCAGCGCCACATGGATAGCTCAACAGTCATGATTCAGGCCTCCACAGGGAGCTTAGTTTCCAGAGCGAACCTCGATCTCGCGGGTCGTGTCGTTGAATGGACCCGGCACAACATTGCCGTCGCTTCCGATGAGCTGGAGGGTCACCTCGTAGGTGCCGGCCTCCAGTCCCGTCACGAACGCCGGGGCCCACTCGGTCAGCGTCGTCGACGCGACCTCGCTGCCCTCCGCGTCCCGAATGGTGTAGCGGGCCTGATAGGCATCTTCGCCCAGCTCCACGTTGTGCAGGTAGAAGTCGAGCATGATCCGGTCGGCGCCGTCGCCGCTGTAGGTTCCCTTCGGGCGGCTGTAGATGATGGACGGCTCCCTTGGGCCCAACATGAACGCGCCGGACTCCTCCCCCACGTAGAAGTTGACGAGATCATACGCCTCCTTCCCTTTTACGCCCTCGTGGTACGACCGGCTCGGGAAGGCGACGAGGGTGTGCGCCCCCGATTCCAGATCGCCGAGGTCAAAGGGCGTGCCGGCCTCGTAGTTGGCCATGTAGGGCTGGTTGTCCACGATGATGTGGAAGTGCTGCCCGTTTCCGGAGTTGGCGAGTGCGTCGGCCCGCTCCGTGTCGGTCTGGATGCCCGGCTCAAAATTCTCGGCCTCGATCGTGACGTCCACGCCCGCACTGTCGACGACCGCACTGTCGGCCGGGGCCGTCGCGCGAGCCATGGCCCCGTCAATGGAGGGCGAGCGGTCGCCCGCCTGAATTTGCACGCCGTTGCCCCCCTCGCCCCCACAGCCGGCCAGGAGCAGGAGCGCGCCGCACACAAGGGCGAAGGCGGGAGCGAGGACAGGACGAGACTGGAGCATGGGGCGTTGGGACGTTGGTGAAGGCAGCACAGGAAAGAGACGGATCTGTGGCTTTTTAGAGTGCACGGTAAGAATAGGCAGCAGGGCCCCGCCTGTCAACGCGCCCCCCCCACAGCCCCGCCTCCTTCTTGGGCGCTTCGGTCGCCACCGCGCGTGCCTCCTCAGGCGTGCAGGCCCCACCACGTGACGAAGACGACCAGCCCGCCCACCAGGGCACTCGCCACGGCGTGAAGCCGGAGGCGATCGAGCAGGTGATGCTGTGCGTCAAACTCGCCCTCGGCCGTCTCGCCCTCGGTCAGTCCGGCGGCCTCCGACACTTCGCCCCCCATTTCACACCGTGGGAGGAAGTCGAGCGCGACGTGCAGGAAGACGCCCGTCGCCACGCCGAAGACGAGGGCGTGCACGATGTCGCTGCCGGGCGGGGACACGAACCCGACCGGAACCGCCGCGGCGGCCACGGCGGCCGCCGGCACCAGGAGCACCGAGACGGACCGGCCGGCGCGGTACAGCCGGCGCGCTGCCGCGTAGCCCGCCGGCGCCTTGTGCGACACGATGGCGAGGCCGAGCGCAGGGCCCAGGGCCGGCATCGTTGCGTAGACGGCCCCAATGACAAGCCCGGCGGCCAGCGAATGGGCCGTCAGCTCCAACGTCGTGGCGTCGAACGGAAGGTGGAGATGGGCTAGCTGATGCTGGGCCGCGTGCAGCAGGAACCCCACGAACACCCCCGCCGCGATTCCGAACCCGCCGACGACCGGATCATGCCCGATGGCACTCGGGATGAGGAAGGCCCCCGTGCTCGTAATCATGGCGCCGCTCGCCACCCCGTACCCCCACGCGAGCCGGCGTGCCTGCTGCTCACTCCCCGACCGGCCCATCGCCTCGGACCGTGCGCCCCACCAGGCGCCCCCCGCCATCGCGGCGAACGCCGTGGCCCCGATGGCGAACAGCTTCCAGAGCGACGCCGCCGTCGCGAGTCCCAGCGCAGCAACAAGGACCCCGGCCCCACCCCACCCGACCGGTGACATAGAGCGCGCAGGCGACGGCAGGGAGAAGGAGGACATTGCGCACCGAAGCAGGGGAAAGACAGCGAAGGGGGAGGACGGCCGTAACGACGCGAACGCCCTTTTGGGCTGGCGGAGATGGGCACGGAGGCCCGGACTGGTTCCCGGGGTCTCTTGACCCCTTCCACAGAGCCCAAACGACAAAACCCTCGATTCCGAAGGATCGGAACCGAGGGCTGGGCGGTCCGGACGGGACTCGAACCCGCGACCTCTGCCGTGACAGGGCAGCATTCTGAACCAACTGAACTACCGGACCGTCGATCTCAAAATTGCACATATGTCTAGAACTGAAACCCGGTTGGGTTCCGGGCACGAGAAATGTTCACACAGGTTCAACCCATCCCTCAATCTTGTGCGGTCCAACACGCGAGGTCTGAGGCTCCTTGAATTTCTCTCGGGACTGTGCGTTGCCCCGGAAACAATCGAAATTTAAAAGGTAACAGGCCTTGGTCCACTCACGCAAGGGTGGGGCCACGTGTCGTTCTCAAACGCATTGATCTTCTCAGACCGCCGACAGACCCGATAATGCCGACCTACACGTACCGCCGCGAAGATGGAAGCACCTTTGAGGTCGATCAGCCCATCACCGAAGACCCTCTCGACACGTGCCCGGAGACGGGGCAGGACGTGGAACGGATTATCACCGACAACCCCGGGGTCATCTTCAAGGGCGAGGGCTTCCACGTCAACGACTACGACGACCACGGGCCCAAGGAGAAGGCCCCGGACTCCGGCGATACGGACGAAGACGCCGAAGCGGAAGCGTCGTAGGCACCAGCGCAACCCAGTTTGAGGCCGTGTCCCCGTTGTCTCTCCAGAGCGCAGGGACCTACCTCTCCTCCAGCGTCTCGATCGAAAACCATTCCGCGTCCGGCTCTACCGTGATGGCCGGCTCCGGGCCCGCATCGTCCCACCCCTGATCCTCCACCGTCATGAGGGGCGTCAGCGTCATGTCCCGGTCCACCACGATCTGACAGGCGAGGCGCATCTCTCCGAACTGGCCGATGTCGGTAAGCTTGTCGTACTCGGCCTCGGTCATGACCTGAGGCTCCCCCTCCGCGAATTCTACCCGGCACGTCGTGCACTGGGACTCCCCCCCACAGCGGTGCCCCACCGCCGCCCCACAGTCCTCGATGGCCCGAACGAGCCGGGTGCCTTCTTCAACTTCGCAGGTGCCAAGGCCTTCAACTGTGAGCTCGTGCATAGAAGTTCGTTGCTGTTGGGGAGTGTGTAAGCCGAAGTACGGTCAAGTGGGCTTCTGAAGAGACGAATCCGAAACGAGTACGTCAAGTGGAGGCAGCAGGGCCCCCTCCCAATGAGAATCCCCGCCCCTGCGCTGGTTCGAAAGGACCCTCAATTCGTCTCTTCACGCTGGGCGCCCGACGTCGCCCGGTTGGGAAACGTTCTGGGATAAACCCGTAACGTGTGGCGTCTTCGGGCAACGAGGACCGGCCCCACCATTCACATTGGCGTCGGACTCTCACCGCTTTCTCTCCACCTTTGGCCCATGCCCCATCCCGTCGTACTGGTCAATGAGGACGACCGGCCGCTCGGCACCGCCGACAAGCTCGAGGCACACGCTGAGGGGTGGCTTCACCGCGCCTTTTCGGTGTTTGTTTTCGACCCCACCGGTCGACTCCTTCTCCAGCGACGAACCGGCGACAAGTACCATTCCGGCGGGCTCTGGTCGAACACCTGCTGCAGCCATCCCCGGCCCGAGGAGGCCCCGGTCGACGCGGCCCATCGCCGGCTGCCCGAGGAACTCGGCTTTACGGCCCCTCTGACGCCCGCCTTCCAGGACCGCTACGAGCTCTCCGTCGGGGACAACCTCGTGGAGCACGAACACAACCACGTGTTCATCGGCACAGCCGACGCGCCTCACATTCGCCCCAGCGCCGATGAGGTGGACGACTGGGCGTGGATCTCCCCATCCGCCCTGCGCGACGACGTGGTGGCCCGCCCCCACCGGTACACGGCGTGGTTTCGGCACCTTCTGCCGTCCGCCCTCGCGGCTGCCCCGTCCACATCCGGCGATCCGTCGGCGTCCGCCCCCACTGCATAGCCCGTCCGGCGGGCGGACCATCCGGAACTCTTGGCGACGGAAGCCCTCCGATGTGTCCTCAGCATTCTTTTCTCTTCACCACCTTCCTCTCGTGCCCGACGGTCGCCCCCCGTACCGACAGTACGCAGGCCTAGCCTTTGTCATCCTGACCTACGTCGGGGGCATCATCGGTTGGTCGTGCGCCGTCCAACAGGCCGAGCCCGCCTCCCCTCCCGAGAACTCGGCTCAAGTCCAGGCTGTCCCCTTTGGGAGCGAGCGCTGGGCCACTCCCCCTCCGGCCGCCGTCGATTCGGGGCCGCCCTGCGAACGCTCCTCCTCGTCCGGGCACGCTCCAGACCGTCGTTCCCTCTCTCGTCTCTCGTACGCCCCCACCAACCTCTGACCACCACCGATGGCTGGGCGGATATGGATGCTCGCACTGGTTCTGTGCATCGGTAGCGGCGGCCCTCTCGCCGTGGCCTCCACGGGCGCTCCCTGCGCCGTGTCGGATTCGACCCGGCACGCCGCATTCGACCGCCTGCTGGAGCGGTTCGTGGATTCTCAGGGCGACGTGGACTACGCGGCCCTGCAGACGCAGGCCGACACTGTGCTCGCCCCCTACCTCCGAACGCTGGCCGGCGCCCGCCCCTCCACACTGGACCGGGAGGGCCGCCTTGCCTTCTGGATCAACGCGTACAACGCCTACACGCTAAAGCTAATCGTCGACCACTTTCCGGTGGCGAGCATCCGGGACATTGACGGGCCGCCCGGCGGCGGCACCCCATTTGAGCGCCCCGTCGGCCCCGTCGCCGATACCGTCCGAACCCTCGACGAGATCGAGCACGAGATCATTCGCGTGCGGTTCGACGAGCCGCGCATCCACTTCGCGCTCGTCTGTGCCGCCAAGAGCTGTCCGCGCCTCCGCCGGGAGGCCTACACGGGCCCGCAGCTCGACGCACAGCTCGACGCACAGGCCCGCCGGTTTCTGAACCTGTCGTCCAAAAACCGCATTCCCGACGGCGACGGCACCATCGCGCTGTCTCGCATCCTGAAGTGGTACGGGGGGGACTTCGGGCCTACCCCAGCCGCCATCCAGCGGGCTCTCGCCCCCTTCTTCCAGGGGACGGTGCGCGACTCTTTGACGCAGGGCGCGTACACGATCCGCTACCGGCCGTACGACTGGACCCTGAACGACCCTTCCCTAGATCGGGGCGACGGGGATCCCGACATCGCCGCCGACTCCTGATCCCCCGGCCGGGACCGAACATTTTCCCGCCCCCCGGGTTTTTCGTTTCCACATGCCTGCCGGGAATTCTCCCCGCCCGCTCATTTCGTTCTGACCCTGTCCGATACGTATGGCCTACGAGAGGTACGAGCCGGTTATCGGCCTGGAGGTGCACGTCCAGCTCCAGACCAACGCCAAGATCTTCAGCCCCGACGCCACGGCATTTGGGGCCGCCCCCAACAGCCAGGTCGACCCCATCAGCCTCGGCCACCCGGGCACGCTGCCGGTGCTCAACGAAGCGGTGGTCAAGCATGCCCTGCGGCTCGGCGTGGCAACCCACTGCTCGATCGCGGACCGCTCGGCCTTCGCGCGCAAGCACTACTTCTATCCGGACCTGCCGAAGGGGTATCAGATCTCCCAGTACGACACGCCGATCTGCTACGACGGCTACCTGGAGGTCTTCCCTGGTGAGGAGGAAGACGCGTCCCCGTCCGCCCCGGACTCCCGACGTATCGGGCTGACGCGCATTCACATGGAGGAGGACGCGGGCAAGTCCGTGCACACCTCGTCCGGCCACACCACCCGACTCGACTACAACCGATGCGGGGTGCCGCTGCTGGAGATGGTGACCGAGCCGGACCTCCGCTCTCCACGGGAGGCGCACCTCTTCCTGCGGCGACTGCGGCAGCTGGTGCGCTACCTGGGCATCAGCGACGGCAACATGGAGGAGGGCTCCCTGCGCTGCGATGCGAACGTGAGCGTGCGCCCTCGGGGCCGCGAGGCCTTCGGGACGCGCACCGAGCTAAAGAACATGAACTCGATGCGCCACGTGGAGCAGGCGCTCGACTACGAGATTGCCCGCCAGATTGCCGCCGAGGAGCGGGGCGAGTCCATCACGCAGCAGACCCTGCTCTGGGACACAGACTCGGGCACGACGCGGCCCATGCGCTCGAAGGAGGAGGCCCACGACTACCGCTACCTGCCCGATCCGGACCTGGTGGAGGTACAGATCGAGGACGACATGATCGAAGAGGTCCGCGAGGGCCTTCCCGAGCTCCCGCGAGCCCGCCGTCGTCGGTTCGTCGAGGACGTGGGCCTGCCGGAGTACGACGCCGGGGTTCTGACTGAGGAGCGCGCCGTGGCCGACTACTTCGAGGATGCCCTGCGGCACCTCTACAAGCGCACCAAGGGGGGCGACACCGACGCACAGGCCAAGGCGGTCTCGAACTTCGTCATGACGGACGTGATGCGCGTGCTCAACGAGCGGGATCTCTCCGTCGGCGAGTTGGACGTGGGCCCGGAGCGTCTGGCCCAGCTCGTGTTCCTGCGCCTGGAGGACAAGGTGAATTCCAATGGCGCCCAGGAGGTCTTCGAGGCCATGCTCGACACCCCCGATAAGAGCGCGGGCCGCATCGCCGACGAACGGGACCTGATTCAGGTCACCGATCGCGGCGCGATTGCCCCCGTGGTGGAGGACGTCCTGGACGACAATCCAGACAAGGTGGCCACCTACCTCGGCGGCAAAGACGGCCTCCTCGGGTTCTTTATCGGCCAGGTGATGCAGCGCTTCGACGGCTCCCCCGATCCGGAGCTGGTCCGGTCGCTGCTTCGGGAAAAGCTCGATGCGCGGCGGGACACGGCGAATGTCGACGAGTAGCCGCTCCGATGATTTCCTACGGGTTCCCCCTTTCCAGTGCTGTCCCGTCGGGGCGGTGCGTCCTGGGTGCAGTTCTCCTCTTCGTTCTGGGCAGTGCCTGCCAGCCCCCCTCCTCCTCGGTCCAGAGCCACCTGACGGGCCAGATCATCGTCGACTCGTCGGCCGGCGCCCTCGACGCGTACCGCGACATTCGGCTCCTCGTGGTTCGGCCGGACGGGCGCCGCCTGGACACACTGGGCCACGCCCGGCCCGGCCCCGACGGCCACGTCCAGATGCCGATTTCTGCGCCGGAGCGGAGCGTCTACGCCCTGTCTCTCTGGGGGCGGGGCGGTCGCGAGCAACTCGCAAGCACGGAGTACGTGGTGGCCCCCGGCGACACCGCCACGCTTCGCGTTCGCCTTCCGCTCCAGGGCGAGGGGCTTCGTCCCGCGTCGCCGGAGAATCGGGCCCTGCAGGCGTACCGCAACGCCATGACGATGCACCAGCGCCTGCTCACACGCCGGCTCCGGAATGCCCCGCCCAGCGCCAACGTGCAGGTCCAGAACATCCGCCTCACCAGTAGCGTCCTGTGGGACCTCCGGGACCGCTACCCCGGCACCTTCGCCGCGGAGTTTGCCGCCGTCGAATCCCTCTCCCTGCTCGAGGGCTGGAACGACTCATTGGTGGCGGCCCGCGCCCAGCAGATCGGCACCGCCAGCCCGCGCTACGTCGACGCCGCCCACATCGCCCGGCGGGCCGAGGCCCGCCTCTACGGCCACCAGGCGGCGCTCACACTTCTCGACACCCTGGAGGTCCGGGCCGCCAATGCGCGGCAGCAGGCTGGGGTCCAGGCCGCCCGCATCCAGGCGTTCCTGGACAGCGCACAGGTGGAGGCGGCCCTCTCGGCGTCCCAGCGGCTTCGGGCCCGATTTCCGCGCACGTCCTGGGCCGAATGGGCCCGACGCACAGAATACGAGGCGGCCCGGCTGCGGCCGGGCATGACGGCGCCGAACCTGACGCTCCGGACCCTTCGCGGCGATACCCTCTCCCTCCGCTCCCTTCGGGGCCGGCCCGTCGTTCTCGAGTACTACCGGCCCGGACTCGACTTGTACGCCCTCCAGCGCCCCCTCCGGAACGCCCTGTACAATGCCACCCGGGCCGACTCCGTCGCGTTCATCTCCATCTCCACCGAGCCCGACACGCTCGTCAACCGCGCCTTTTTGCGAAACCGACCGCTTCCGGGCCGTCGGGCCATCGCCGCCGACGGGACGAGTGACCCGCTCGTCACCCGGTACAACGCCGTCCGCGTTCCCCGGTGGGTTCTCATCGACGACACGGGGGCAATCGTGGACTGCTACCGGGCGGGCGATTTCCCAGCCCTCCGGCAAAGCCTCGCCCAGCTCCTCCGGCCGGAGCCCTCGGCGGACGCCCCGCTGTCCCTTCCCTGACCGTTTCCGACGATCCTTCATGAAGTCAAAACGTGACGGCCTTGAAACAGGCCCCGCTGTCCGCGTACTTGGCTCGTGCCGGTTCACCGTTGGTCTCCCGCGATTGCCCCGCCCGTGCCATGCCGTCCGTTCTCTCCGGGACCCTTTCCTACATCAAGAACTTTCTGCGGGACCAGGATGTCGCGGCGATTGTGCCCTCCTCCTCGTTCCTGGTCCGGCGCGTCTGCAAGTGGATCGACTTCGAGGAGGACCAGGTCGTCGTCGAGTACGGCCCCGGGAACGGGGTCTTCAGCGAGTTCATCCTCGACCGCATGACGGCGGACTCGACCCTCCTCCTCGTCGAGAGCAATCCCGACTTCGTGGACATGCTCGAGGAGTGGACGGCCGACGACCCCCGGGCGCTCGTCGTGCAGGACCGGGCCGAGCACATCGTCGACATTCTCGACGAGCACGACATGGGGGCGGTCGACTACGTCGTGTCCGGAATCCCCTTTTCCTTCTTCGACGAGGATGAGCGGGAGGAACTGCTCGCCCGAACCCGGGACGTGCTCGCGGAAGACGGAAAGTTTCTCGTCTACCAGAACTACAACCACTTGGAAGCCCCGCTCCGCAAGCACTTCTCGGAGGTCACGAAGGAGTACGAGCTCCGCAACATCCCCCCGACGATGTTTGCCTACGAGGCGCGGAAGTAGGACGGCCCCTGCCCGACTCGATTTCCCCCACAACCTCACCCCGTCTATGCTGGTCGCTGGCAATTGGAAAATGAACACCGACGTCCCGGAAGGCCGGGCGCTCGCCGACGCCATCGCAGAGGACCTTTCGTCCGCGTCGTCCGATCTCGGCAATGTGGACGTCCTGGTCTGCCCCTCACACGTTCACCTGCCGGCCGTCCTCGACGCACTGGCGGACACCCCCGTCACGGTGGGGGCCCAGGACATGCACGCCGAGGACGAAGGGGCCTACACCGGCGACGTGTCCGCCCCCATGCTTACCTCAATCGGGTGTGACGCCGTCATTCTCGGCCACTCCGAGCGGCGCAAGTACTACGACGAGACCGACGCCGAGGTCAACGCAAAGGTGAAGCAGGCCCGCGCCCACGGCCTCGTGCCCATCGTGTGCGTCGGCGAGACGCTCGAGCAGCGGAAGGCGGGGGAGGCCGACACGGTCGTCCAGAACCAGGTGGACGGGGCGCTGTCGGGGGTGTCGATCGACGGCCCGGACGACCTCGTCGTGGCCTACGAACCGATCTGGGCGATCGGCACCGGCGAGTCGGCCGAGCCTGAGCAGGCGCAGGAGATGCACGCGGTGATCCGGGACGACCTGGCGGGGCGCTACGGCGGCGACGTGGCGGACGAGGTGCCGCTCCTCTACGGCGGCAGCATGAAGCCACACAACGCCTACGGCCTCCTCTCCCAGCCCGACATCGACGGTGGCCTCATCGGCAGCGCCAGCCTCGCGGCCGAGAGCTTTCTCGGGATCGCCGAGAAGGCCGTGGAGGTGTTGGCGGCATCCGAGGACTGACGCTTCCCGCCCATCGGGGCTTCGCCGTGGCCTGACGTAGCGACTGGACGCCCGTCCCCCAGTGGATTGGTTTGCACGCCGCCTTTCTAAATTCCTATACTTTCTATTGGGGGCGATGATCGCCCTGCGTCATCGACGTGGACGAAAACCTTTTCTCTTCTTATTATGTGATGTAATCCCTCGCCGTCCACGCCCGACCGAGGTCTTCCCCTTGTCGATTTGTCCCACAACCCTCCCAACCGACCCATGGCCCAAGCAACCCGCACCCCCATTGCCAAGCACCTCGGCGACGAAGCCGAAGACCTCCTCGACCACGAGTGTGAGACCATTCCGAAAGACCAGGTCTACCTTCCCGGCCCGGATTTCGTCGACCGCGTCTGGAAGGGCTCCGACCGCAGTCCTCAGGTCCTCCGGTCGATGCAGCAGATCTTCAACCACGGTCGCCTTGGCGGGTCTGGCTACATCTCCATCCTGCCCGTCGACCAGGGCATCGAGCACTCCGCCGGCGCCTCCTTCGCGCCGAACCCGATGTACTTCGACCCCGAAAACATCGTCAAGCTGGCGATCGAGGGCGGCTGCAACGCCGTGGCCACCACCTACGGCGTGCTCGGCTCCGTGGCGCGAGACTACGCCCACAAGATCCCCTTCATTCTCAAGATCAATCACAGCGAACTGCTCTCGTACCCGAACCGGTACGACCAGGTGCCGTACGCCCGCGTCGAAGACGCCTACGAGCAGGGCTGTGTCGGCGTCGGGGCCACGATCTACTGGGGCTCCGAAGAGTCGAACCGCCAGCTGCAGGAGATCTCGAAGATCTTCTCCCGGGCGCACGAGCTGGGCATGACCACCATCCTCTGGTGCTACGTGCGCAACAAGGAGTTCGTCCTGAACGGCTCCAACTACGAGGGCTCGGCCGACCTCACGGGCCAGGCCAACCACCTCGGGGCCACCATCGAGGCGGACATCATTAAGCAGAAGCAGCCGACCCTTACGGGCGGGTACCAGGCCGTGCGGGACCACAAGGACGACGGCTACGCGAAGGACCCGTCGCTCGTCGACGAGAAGCTGCTGACGGACCACCCGATCGACATGACCCGCTACCAGGTCGCCAACAACTACATGGGACGCTGCGGCCTGATCAACTCCGGCGGGTCCAGTGGCGAGAACGACCTGCAGCAGGTCGTCCGGACGGCCGTCATCAACAAGCGCGCCGGCGGGATGGGCCTCATCACGGGGCGCAAGTCGTTCCAGAAGCCGATGGAGGACGGCATCGAGATCCTGAACGCCATCCAGGACGTGTACCTCGACGACGACATCACGATTGCCTGAGCGCGTCGTCGTGCTGGGCGCTCCCTGCCATTTCGTACCAGGGACTACAGCGTGCCTCCACTGCCCGGTGGGGGCACGCTTTTTTGCATCTCAGGGGCTTTCTGCATCTCAAGGGCGGGCTGTCTCGTCGCCCTCCCATCGCACGTGCCAGTCCGTCTCCGGCTTCGCCTCGCGACTTCCGCAGCTGTGCGGGAACGGCGTCCCACGCTGCTCCTGCCACACGTGCGCCATCCGCGTCTCGTCCGCGGCCCGCACCCGAACCGTCCACTGCGCGTCCGTCTTCTCCGCCCCCACGCCCTGCACGGCCGAAAGGGCGGTCGTCCCCAGGCGTCGCCGGAGGGACAGGCACGCCGCCTGCACCGGCCGCGGCTGATGGACCGCCCCGCGCACCCGGTCGAGATCATGAAGGTGCCCGCGCCGATGCGCTGCCACCAGATCGGCCATGTCGTCGGGGCGGAGCCAGCCGTAGTGCGTGCCGTGGGGCAGCACCAGGGCAGTGGGGGCAAAGCGGTGTCCGCCGAGGTGGGACGTCTGCCACGCGGCCTCGGGGGCGGTGTCGGCCATGGCCCGGGCGACGGGACGTCCCCACTTGGCACAACAGGCATCCCGGCGGCCGTTCACACAGGTGAGCACGAGCGGCCCTGCATCGGTGGCGGGACCGGACGCCCGCAGCGCCTCGGGCACCTGCAAGGCCGGAATGTCCTCGTAGGCCCCGAGCGACCACTCGCGCACGACCGGCCGTGGCCCGGACCGCACGGCGATGCAGCGAATGCGGCCCGGGTCGTCCCACCGTTCAAGCCCCCGACGGATGAGCTGCACGCGAAGGTCGGGCATCGTGTCCGTCCACCCCGCAATGGCCCCGTGTACGCTCGGGCCCCAGTCCGCATCCTCGACCGCATCTGTGCTCCACGGCGAGGGGTCTTCGATTAGGAGCCAGTGTGCGGCCTCGGTGGCCGTGCCCGTCGGTGATACGTCATGCGAGCGGGCCAGCCGGGAACAGAAGTCGGAAGCCATGTGCACGTCTTTACTGAAGCAGGTGGGGGATCCTCGTGTCGTTCGTATGTGCGGGGACAGCGCCAGATTCTCCGTATCGCCTCCCAAACGAGACCGGGCCGTCCCTGTCGCCCGCCTGCGGCCAGCTGCACACCGGGGTCGGCGCGGCAGCTAAAAATGGGAACTTGACGGTTCTTTTATGGCCGAGAAACCAGCAGGAGCATCGAATCTCGTGCCGGCCCCTCTCGTTCGCCTCACCACGTCGGTTTCCCTCCAAGTTCTTCGTGTCCATGCCCGAGCCCGAATCGTCCGAGCCCGACGCGGCCTCGCCCGTAGACGATGCCCCCGAGGCCGTCCCCGATACGCCACCGCTCGACCCGTACACGGCCCACTACCCCTCGTGGGCCCGGGAACTGGCGCGGAAGTACTTCACGAAGACGGTGTCCACCTTCATCCTCCACGGCGATATTCGCGACGTGGTGCCGACGGAAGACCGCGACGGCGCCCGCATTTACCCGCCGCTCCGGCGCTTCCTGACCGACGACCTGTTTGCCGCCCGCGACGTGGTGGTCTTCTACGACCGCAGCGCCGGAATCCACTTCGCGGACGCGGCCTCCCGGCAAGACTTCAGCCGCGCCCTGGCCGGGGAGGAGAGCCTCGCCGGCACCGAATACGAGAACAACCTCCCGAAGGCCCCCAACAAGGTCTTCGAGCTCCTCGAGAACTACTTCCGTCTCCGCCTCTCGAACGGCACTCGGGTGGCCTGCGTCGTCGACTACGCGGAGACGGTGGCCCCCATGGCCGAGGCGTCGATGTACTCGGCGCAGGACCGACAGTCGCTCGTGTACCTGCAGAAGTGGTCCCGCGACGCGCTCTTCCTGGAGAACGACTTCACGCTCACCCTCCTCACCGAAAACCTAACGGATCTGAACCAACAGCTCGTCCAGAGCCCCCACACCGCCGAGATTTACGTCCCGATTCCCGAGGGGGACGACCGGCAGGCATACATCGACTGGGCACTGGACGAGCGGGGCGACCTGTTCCGGGCGCACTCGGACGTGTCCCCGGAGGCCCTCGCCCAGAACACGGCGGGCCTCAACTACACCCAGCTGCGGACGATCCTGGCCGACGTGCTGGAAAACCAGAACCGACTGACCGCCGCGACGCTCTCCGACCTGAAGAAGGAGTTCATCGAGGCGGAGGCGTATGGGATGCTTGAGTTTATCGAGACGGACAACTCGCTGGACCTGATCGCGGGCCACACGGAGGCGAAGCGCCACCTGCGACAGGCCGCCCACGCGGTGCAGACGGGGCAGCACGACGTGCTCCCGATGGGATACCTCGTGAGCGGGCCCGTGGGCTGCGGCAAGACCTTCCTCATCAACTGCTTCGCCGGGGAAATTGGGATTCCGATGGTGAAGCTCAAGAACTTCCGCTCGCAGTGGCAGGGCGTGACGGAGGGCAACCTGGAGAAGATTCTGAACCTGCTGGAGGCAATGACGCCGGTGGCCGTCATGATCGACGAGGCCGACGCGGCCCTTGGGAACCGCGACATGCAGGGCGACAGCGGCGTGAGCCAGCGCGTCTTCTCACAGATCGTCTCGTTCATGAGCGACCCGGCGCACCGGGGGCGCGTGATCTTCTTCCTCGTCACGGCCCGCCCCGACCTGATGCCGGTGGACCTCAAGCGACAGGGGCGCGCCGAGGAGCACCTCTCTCTTTTCTACCCGCACAGCCGCGCGGACCGGGAGGAACTCCTGCAGGTGATGATGCGCCGAACGGGCGTGGACCTGCCGGTCGAAGAGGTCCCCCCTGAACTGCTAGAGGGCGAGCGGACCTACAGCGGGGCCGACATGGAGGCCGTCCTGACCCGCGCCGCCTTCCGTGCCGCCGGGTCGAACGACGGGGCCGTGACGCCGGCCCTCCTGCAGGAAACGGTGAACGACTTCATTCCGCCCACCTACCCGACGGAGGTGGAGCTCCAGCAGCTCGCCGCCGTGCTGGAGTGCACGAGCCGCGACCTGCTCCCGGAGCGCTTCCGATCGATGAAGCGGGAGGAGGTCGTCGAGCGGCTCGAACAGCTAAAGCGAACGGTGGGCTAGGGCCGCCCGCGCCCCCTTCCCGGCCGCCCTGCTCCTCCCGCGCGACGAAATGCATCCGGAGACGATGGACGCACGGACAGGCGCAACGGCCCGGATGACACTGTCCATCGGCGCCCTTATGTTACGGATGATTTGGTTTCCCGCTCCTCATTGGACGCACGCCGCCCGCATGACTGCTTCGACATTTCGCCGCTACGGACTCGGCCTTCTCAGCCTCGTCCTGTTGGCCCTGCCGTCTCGCCTCTCTGCCCAGGACTACGAGGTGCCGACGGTGACCGACACGTACGCCCTTCAGAACGCCCGCGTCGTCCAGGCCCCGGGGCAGGTGCTCGAATCGGCCACCGTCGTCGTGCGGGATGGTGTGATCGACGCCGTGGGCCCGGACGCCGAGGTGCCGTACGACGCCCGCACCATCGAGGCGGACTCGCTCGTGGTCTACGCCGGCTTCATCGACGGACTCTCGCACGCGGGGGTCGAAATGCCGGAGACCGAGGACGAGGACGTCGACGACCCCGGGAACCCGCCCCCCGACGCGGCGGGCATTCAGCCGGACCGGTCCGTCCGCCCGTTCCTGACCCCCGACGAGTCGGACTTGCAGTCGCTGCGGAAGGCCGGGTTTACTCTCGGCCACGTCGCTCCGGAGGGACAGATGCTTCCCGGCACCAGCGCGCACGTCTTCTACGGCGGGGAGACGGCCAACGACATGGTCCTGGAGACTGCCCCCACCCTCTTCGCCCAAATCCAGACGTCCGCCGGCTACGTGTACCCGGCCACGGACATGGCCGTGATCGCACAGATGCGGCAGTTGTACCGCGAGGCGGAGCGCCGACAGCAGCTTGAGGCGGCCTACGAACAGGACCCTGCGGGCCGCCCGCAGCCGCCCCAGGACCCGCAGCACAGCGCGCTCTTTTCTGTGCTGGACGGCGAGCAGCCCCTCGCCTTCTACGCCGACGAGGCGCTCTCCCTCCACCGCATCCTTGCGCTGCACCAGGAGCTCGACTTCCCGCTCGTGCTGGCCGGGCTCGGGGAGAGCCACGAAATGGTCTCTACGCTTCAGGGGGTCGACGCGCCGCTCTTTCTGACGCTCGATCTGCCCGAGGCGCCCACGCGGTCGACGGGTCAGGACACCACTGTGGTCGACACCACCAGCACCCCGTCCCGCTACTACAACCCGGACCTGAGGGTCCTGTCGCACGAGACAGTCGGCGAGGAGGACGAGAACCTTGAGCTCCGGCACGCCGCCGAGCGCCAGACATACCTAGAAACGGCGGCTACCCTACACGAGGCCGGACTTGAGTTTGGGTTCACGACCCGCGAGGCCGATCCGGGAGACGTGCGCGACAACCTCCGCACAATGATCGAACAGGGCCTGCCCGAACAGACGGCGCTGGCCGCTCTCACGACGCGTCCGGCCACCCAGCTTGGCCTCAATGACCGCCTCGGAACTGTGGAGGAGGGCAAGATCGCCAACCTGGTCGTCACCGACGGATCGTACTTCTCGAACGACACGGCGGTACAGCACGTCTTCGTGGACGGTCGGCTGTACGACTACAGCACCGACGGGTCCGACGAGGGGGAGGTGAGCGGCGACGTGTCCGCAGTGCTCGGCACGTGGTCGTATACGCTCGAAACCCCACAGGGAGACCTCTCCGGTGAGGTTGCGATCGAGGGCGACCAATCGGGCCTAGACGGCACCTTCACCGGCCCGCAGGGCGACGAACAGCCGCTCCAGTCGGTGTCGTTCGACGGCACCACGCTCTCGTTTACGGTGGACTCGCCCCAGGGCGGCTCCGTGTCTGTCTCGGTGACGGTCGAGGGCGATACCTTTGACGGGTCCGCCTCCACGTCCGGGGGGTCGTTCCCCATCTCTGGGGAGCGCACGAGCACCCCCGGCACGGCGAGGAAGTAGCGTTTGACCGTCCTCGTGCTCCACAAAGAGGGCGATTCTAAATCCCCGGCCGACCCCGCGCTCCGGCCTTTCCTTTCGACGATGTTTTGCGTTCTGGCTTTCCGCTCCCCTATGCTCTCCCTCTTTCCCTCCCGCCTTTCCTTTGCTCTCGGCGTCCTCGCCGCCGTCCTGCTGGTCGCCACGCCCCTGCAGGCCCAAGACCGGCTGCGCGGCGACGCCCCGGACGACTGGCTCATTCAGGACGCCACCGTGCTGACCGTCACGAACGGCACCATCGAGAACGGCGACATCCTCGTCCGGGACGGCGACATCGCCCAGGTTGGACAAGACCTCTCCGCCCCCAGCGGCGTCGAGACGTACGACGCCAGCGGCGAGTACGTGATGCCCGGCATCGTGGAGGCCCACCAGCACATGGCCATCAGCGACGTCAACGAGGCCACCAACCCCGTCACCGCCGAGGTCGGCGTGGGCGACGTGCTCAACCCCTACGACGTCGGCATTTACCGCGCGCTGGCGGGGGGCGTGACGACCGCCCACGTGATGCACGGCTCCGCCAACCCCATCGGGGGGCGCAACGAAACGATCAAGCTGCGCTACGGCGTCACGAATCCCGATCGCCTGGAGATGGAGGGTGCGCCCCGGACAATCAAGTTTGCCCTCGGGGAAAACCCGACCGGGCTGTACGGCCAGGGCCGCGACCAGGTGCCCCGCACCCGCATGGGCGTCGAGCAGGTCATCCGGACGGCCCTCACCGAGGCCGAGCGCTACATGGAGGCGAAGCAGGCCTACCAGAACGGAGAGCGCCCTCGTCCCCCGGCCCATAGCGAGCGGATGGAGGTGCTCGCGGGCGTCCTGCAGGGCGACGTTCTGGTGCAGACCCACGGCTACCGGGCCGACGAGATGCTCATGCTCATGGATGTCTTCGAGGACTTCGGCATCCAGGACCTCGTCTTCCACCACGCGAACGAGGGCTTCAAGATTGCCCCGGAGCTGGCCGCCTTTGGGGACAATGGCGCCGGCGCGACGGTCTTCTCCGACTGGTGGTCGTACAAGTTCGAGGTCTACTACTCCACCGCCTACAACGCCACCGTCCTCGCCCAGAACGGCGTCAACGCGTCCATCAACTCCGACATTCCGGGGGAGCAGCGCGACCTGTACCTCCAGGCCGCCAAGACGCAGCGGTACGGCGACCTCTCGGACACCCAGGCCCTCAGGCTCGTGACCCTCAACCCCGCCCGCCAGCTCGGCATCGCCGACCGCGTGGGGTCCATTGAAGAAGGGAAGGCCGCCGACCTCGCCATCTTCAGCGAGCACCCGCTGTCCGTCTACACCAAACCGCAGCGGACCTACGTCGACGGGGTCGTGCGCTTCGACCACGACCAAGACCCCGACGACATGCGGCTCCGCGTGGACCCGGAAGGCACCGTCGACCTGGCCCGGGACGGCTGGAGCCGCCACGCCGCCCACAGTTGCTTGAAGGGCGTGACCCAGTTGCGCGCCACCCGCAACGGCGTATCCCTCGAAAACACGGGCCGGTAAGTCCCGCCCACTGCTTCTCTGATCGCCTGCTGACCAACACGTTTGCTCATGCTATCTCCCTCCCGCCCGCGAATTCAGAGTGCATCCGCGGTGCTGACCCTGTTCGTTGCCCTCCTCCTGGCCCTGCCCGCCCACGCCCAGAAGCAGCCCGGCTTCCAGGGGCCGTTTGCCCTCACGAACGCTCAAGTGATCGTCGCCCCCGGCGACACCCTTGACAGCGGCACGGTCGTCATCCGCGACGACTCGATCGCCGCCGTGGGGCCAAACGTATCGGTGCCTTCTGACGCACAAACGTTCGATCTCTCGGGCCAGATGGTGTATCCCGGGTTCATCGACAGCGGCACGCACCTTGGCCTCGCAGAGATCGGCTCGCTTCCGGAGACGCAGGACTTCAACGAGGTCGGCGACCTCACGGCCCACATGAACGCCCTCACGGCCGTAAACCCTAGCACCGTGCACGTGCCCACGACGCGCGCTCACGGCATCACCTCCGTCATCACGGAGCCGGAGAACGGCATTTTACCCGGGACGTCGGCCCTTATTGGCCTCCACGGCTACACCCCCGAGCAGATGCACCTGGGAGGGGTGACCCTCACGAAGCTGAACTTCCCGTCCGTGGGGCGTCAGGGCCCCTCGGACGACCGGTCGCCGGATGCAATCCAGAAGGAAGCTGAGAAGGCCCTCAACCAACTCAATGACTTGTGGGCCCAGGCCGAGCGGTACGCCCGGATCGACTCGGCGGTGGCGGAGCAGCCCGAGGCGCGGCGCCAGCCGGAGTTCGTGCCCGCCATGGAGGGACTGCTGCCCGTCATTCAAGGCACACAGCCCCTCATGATCTCCGCCAACGCGGCGGCCGACATCTCAAAGGCCCTTGACTGGGCGGAGGAGCGCGGCGTGCTCGACCAGGTTATTCTGAGCGGGGCGCTGGAGGGGTGGCGCGTCGCCGACGAGATCGCGGCCGCCGACGTCCCGGTGTTGGTTGGCTCCATCATGCAACCCCCGAGTCGGGAGAGCGACCGCTACGACAAGGCGTACCGCACTCCTGCCCTCCTCCACGACGCCGGTGCAACCGTGGCGCTCCGCTCCGGCAAGACCGAGAACGTGCGAAACCTCGTCTTCCACGCCGGCTTCGCCGCCTCCCATGGGCTCGGCAAGACGGAGGCCCTCCGCGCCATCACGACCACCCCGGCGCGCATCTTTGGCGTCGCGGACCAGGTGGGAACCATCGAGGCCGGCAAGCGGGCCAATCTCTTCGTCGCCGACGGCGATCCACTTCAGCCCGCCACCGACGTGCAGCATCTCTTCATCGACGGGTACAAGCTGCCGCTCGAAAACCGGGCCACGAAGCTGTACGACGAGTTCCTGAACCGGAATCCAGGGCTGAAGAAGTAGTGTTCACCCTGGGGCGTCCCATCCGAGCAGATTCTGTGCTATCGGGTCCCGGTAGACCTGGACGGGTGCTCTCTCAAAGGCATCGTCCAGGCCCGATCTGGAGCCCATCCAGCTACATGGATTGGGAACTCCAGGCGGGCCGAGCACTCCTGAGGTGGGGATGATGCAGTCAATCGAGGTTGGGACAACTAAGGGGATCGGAGGACTCTCAGGCAGGCATGCGCTCCGAGGACTCTCTCGGATGCGCGAGCAGAGCCACTCGCCAGTGAGCTACCCAATCTTGAGCATGCGCTCGACGGCCTCCAGCGCCCGCACGCGCACTTCCTCCTCGATCTCGATCTGGTACTGGTTGCTCGCCAGGTTTCGGTAGGTGTCCTCCAGAGTGATCTGGTTCATGTGCGGGCATCGCTGCCAGCACATCCGGAGCAGGTTCTTGTCGGGGTTCTCGCCCATGATGTTGTCGCCCATCGAGCACTCGGTGAGCAGGAGGTAGCTCTCCGCGTCGGTCTCCTCCACGTAATCGATCATGGACGAGGTGCTGCCGGAGTGGTCGGCCTCCTCCACGACTTCCGGGCTACACTCAGGGTGGGCCAGCACCACGGTGTCGGGGTGCTCCTCGCGAGCCTGCTGCACGTCCTCCACCTGAAACATCTCGTGGACCACGCAGCGCCCCTCCCACCCAATCAGATCGGCGTCGGCGGCCTCGGCCGGGGCTCCGTCCCCACTCGTGGGCGCGCCATCGCCTCCCACGTCCTTTCGCTCGCGCTTCTGGGGGAAAAGCACATCCTTACCGGTCTCCTGGGCCACATTTTGGGCCAAGAACTCGTCCGGGATGAAGATGACGGTGTCCGAGTCGAGCGACTCCACGACCTGCGCCGCGTTGCTGGAGGTACAGCAAACGTCGCTTTCGGCCTTCACGTCGGCGTAGGTGTTGACGTACGTCACGACCGGAAGCCCGGGGTAGCGCTCGCGCAGGCGCCGCACGTCCTCCGCCGTGATGCTCTCGGCCAGCGAACAGCCCGCCTCCTCCGCGGGCAGGAGCACCGTCTTGTCGGGGTTCACGATCTTGGCCGTCTCGGCCATGAAGCGCACACCGCAGAACACGATCGTGTCCGCCTCCGCCTCGGCGGCGCGCCGGCTCAGCTCCAGCGACGAGCCGGTGTAGTCCGGAATCGTGTGGAAGAGGGCTGGCTCCATGTAGTTGTGGCCAAGGATGACCGCGTTTTGCTCCTGTTTGAGCTCGTTGATCTCGGCGGCCATCTCAGCTTTGTGGCGGAGCTCCTGGTCGCTCGGCATGTCCTCGAGGCGTTCTTCAAGGACGTCGTAGAGCGCGTCGGGGTCAGTCAGGGTAGCAGCGTCGTTTACCATGGGAGTAGGCTACGTGCGTCGGTGAGGGATCGGAGTGAGGCACCGGAAACTGTCTCAACGGGCCCGCATGCTGACGTCAAAGGCCTCCGCGGAGTGCGTGAGGGCTCCTACAGAGATGGCGTCAACGCCTGTCTCGGCGACGGTGGAAACCGTGTCGAGCGTCACCCCGCCGGAGGCCTCCAGCGGTACGCGCCCGTCGGCCCGCTCCACCGCCTGGCGAAGCGTCTCGGGGGACATGTTGTCGAGCAGGAGGTAATCGGGCGCGAGGGCGAGGGCTTCGTCCAGTTCGTCGAGGGTCTTTACCTCCACCTCGATTGAGTACGTGTCGCCGTGCGTATCACGGACGCGGCGCACCGCCTCGGTGATCCCGCCGGCCCCGTCGATGTGGTTGTCCTTGATGAGGACCATGTCGTAGAGGCCCATTCGGTGGTTGTGGCCGCCCCCCTGCTGCACCGCGTACTTGTCGGGGCGACGATGGCCCGGCAGCGTCTTGCGGGTATCGAGGATGTCCGCCGCCGTATGCGAGACCGCGTCGACAAACTGGCGCGTCAGGGTAGCGATGCCGGACAGGCGGCCGACGAAGTTGATGGCCGGGCGCTCGGCGGCGAGGAGCGCCCGCCCAGGCCCGCCCACGGTCGCGAGGGTCTGTCCGGCCTCCACCCGTTCCCCCTCCTCCACGGACGGCGTGAACCGCAGGGCCGGGTCTACGAGGCGAAACAGGGCGTCGGCCAGCGGCAGCCCCGCGACCACGCCCTCCTCTTTCGCTACGAGGTATCCGTCTAGGACCGCGTCGGGCCCCAGCGTCGCCGTGCTCGTGGCGTCCCGGCTCGACGGCGCCTCCTCGCCAAACCACCACTCCCCGTCGGCATCTACGTCCTCCGCGATGCTCAGCCGCAGGAGCGACAGCACAGAGGGGTGACGAAGAGCGTCCGGCAGGGCGTGCCGGGCCCGCTCTCGGGGCGACGAGACGGACGTTGGGTCGGTGGTCACTGTATGGGGGGGTCGAACGTTCACATTGCGCGCGAGGATGCGGTCAAGATGCCGACGGGGCGTCGGGGCGTTCCATGTAGTGGCACCCCACGGAGGTCTCGTTGGCCGCGGCCGCCTCGGCGATCAGGCGGGCCACCGTGCAGGCCGATCGGAGTTCGTGGACGCCGCGCCGGGCACTGGGGTCCGTCCAGGTGGCAACGTCTGCCTCCAGGGCATGCACATCGTCAAGGGCCCGTTGGAGGCCGTCGGGGGTGCGGCGAAGGCCCACGTGCTCGTCCATTGCCCGCTGAAGGCGCTCGAAGGACGCACCGAGGGCCTCGTCGGACGGCGGCGATCCAGCTGTCGTGGAGAGGGTCACCTCCTGGTCGGTCGGCGCAGCCCCTGCGGCGTTGGTTCCCGCCCGCAGCCCCCACACCAGCCCCTCCAGGAGCGACGTCGAAGCCAGCCGGTTCGCCCCGTGGACGCCCGTCCGGGCGCACTCTCCTACGGCGTACAGCCGGTCGAGCGAGGCCCGCCCACGGGTATCTACGTCGACCCCTCCGCAGAGGAAGTGTTCGGCGGGCACCACCGGGATGCCAGCAGACGGGTCCACCCCGTGATCCGCACACATCGCCGCGAGGTCCGGGAAGGTGCCGGCGAAGTCGAACGACGACACGTCGAGCGTGACGCGCCCGGTTCGCTCGTGCGCCTGCTCCACGGCGCGAGCCACCACGTCTCGGGGGGCCAACTCGGCGTCCTCGTGGACGTCCGGCATGAAGCGGTCGCCCTCGGCGTTTCGGAGGACCGCTCCTTCCCCGCGCACCGCCTCACTCACCAAAAACGGATCGCCGTCTGCCACGCAGACGGTCGGGTGAAACTGCACGAACTCCATGTCGGCCGTCGCGGCCCCGGCCCGATGGGCCATCGCGATTCCGTCTCCGGTCGCCCCTCCGGGATTCGTGGAGCGGCTGTAGAGAGCCCCGATGCCCCCGGTGGCGAGGATGGTGGCCCCGGCGTAGTGATGTTGCACTGCGTCTCCTGACTTGAGGAGGGCCCCGTGGATGCTTCCGTCTCGCTCTAAGAGGTCGATAGCCGCAGTGTCGCCCTGAATCTCCACACGATCGTGATCGGCGAGGTAGTTCAGAAACGGCTCGTGGATGTGCCGGCCCGTCGACGCATCCACGTGCAGGATGCGGTCCTCGGAGTGGGCGGCCTCTCGCCCGTAGTGAAACGACGCGCCGTCGCCTCCGGTGTCGAACCCGACCCCGAGCGTGTCGATGAGCACGTCCCGGACGGCGGCGTCGGCATTCTGGACGAGCACGTCGAGGGCCTCGGGGTCGCTCGTGCCACTGGAGGCCACGTGGATGTCCTCTTTGAACTGGCGAGGCGCTTTGCGGGCCACCGCGATTCCGCCCTGCGCCCACCACGTGGAGGCGCCTTTCGGCTGCGTGGCCTTCGTGGCCAGGGTGACCGAGGCGCCCTCACGGGCTGCCCCCAGCGCGGCGGAGAGGCCCGCGATGCCGGAGCCTAATACGAGGATGTCAGTCGTGGAGTGAGTCATCAGGGAGACAGAGCACCTGTTTACTGCGCGAGGACGCGTCGTTGCCCTCCATTGCACCGGATGGACAACGGGCAGCTAGACCCTCTTCTAGCGTGCCATATGGAGGCATTTTTAGGCCCCAAAAGAGCGTCTGATCCGCACACGCAGGAACAGGACCCCGATGTTACCCACTCCCTACACGATCCGCGGCGTTATGTTGATGCAGTGCTCGCCCCTTCCCCCACCGCAGTCACCCGGTGCATCTGTCTCAGTTCGGACCGATGCTTCTGCTTTGCGGCGTGTCTGAGGACAGCAGGGCTCGGTTTACGAGTGGTCTTCGGGCGAGAGCGGAGCGATAAACACATCCCGCTGCTCGTTGGTGATGCGCAGTGTACGGGGACCGTCCCAGGTGACCGCCTCGGCCTGCTGGGATTTCTGGGCGGGCAGGGCCATGCGCCGCGGCTCGACCGAGAGCCAGTGCGTGCCGTCCTCGGGCCGTGGGAAGAGCCAGACCGACGCGGAGCCCAGGACCGCCAGGCGGTCGCCGCTAGGGCTGAGGGCGGCGGCCGTGGGCGGCGGGATGGCGTCGTGCCGGTCCACGAGCGTCAGCGTGTTGACCTGGTGAGCCTGCTTCGTGTCCAGCCGGTACAGCTTGGTCCCCCGCTCGAGACGGTTGATCTGCTGCCCCGTCCGGTGCTTGGTGAGCACATAGAGGGTTCCGTCGTCCACGAACAAGCTCTCCGCGTCGAACTCCCACTCTTGTGCGGGAAAGGCCTTCTGGTCCGGATACCGGATCGGCAGGTGCGTGAGCGGCCGGGTCCGGCGGTCGTGGTAGAACGGCTCGCGGAGCACGTAGATGCCGAGGTCGCGCCGGGCGTTGCCGTTGTTGCCGATGTCACCGAGGTATAGCGTGCTGTCCTCCACCGCGATGTCCTCGTAGTCGATGTGGGCGGCCGCTCCGATCTGCACCCCCGGCCATGCGGGCTTGTCGCTGTCGTCGGCCTCGGCCCCCGCCGCGTAGTCGCCGGCCTGCCAGGGGGCCATGTGCACGGCCCCCGTGCTGTCAATGGCAAAAAGGCGGGGGGCGTCGCCACTGTCGTTGTGGACCCACCACACGTTCTCTTGCCATCGGCTCCGGACGATGCCGCTCATTTCGTCGATGGGCGGATGTTCAACGTGACCCGCACGCTCAAGACGGAGTGAGTCCGGGTGTTGTCCTGAGGCCCTGAACGGCACGAGAAGACAGAGTAGGAGGACAACGCACGCAGATGCCATCCGGACCGAAGAGAAAACCATACCCGTCAGAATTTCGGAGTGTGCCAAGAGGCCGTGGAAGATCTACTGGGTGTGAGGACTCACCTCCAAACACCACTGCCCGACGGAATGACCGCCGGGCAGTGAAAACCGATCTGGGATCTTCGAGAAGTGCTACGGGGAAACTGGAGTCACCGTTACCTCAATGACGTCGAACAGCGGTGTATCCTCGATATCGGAAGCAACACGTTCCACCGTTCCACTCTCAGAAGGACCCGTGTTTGCTCCGGACTGTCGCGGTGCCTGGTTGACACCCACGCCAGGCTCCTGATCCGACTCAGTGTGGGCGTCGTAGAGGCTGAGTGCATCTGTCACATTGCGGTTGATCGGATCCCCGTTCTCTTTGAACAGCGGCAGGCCCGCCGGGTCGAACGCATAGAAGTAGTCGTTCGACTGAATGTGCATCGTGGCGATAGAGAGACGGTCTCCCGGATAGTCATCCCCAGGGGTATCCGCGTCCACAATAAAGGTCACCTCCTTAGTGGGAAGAAGTGGTCCCCCTCCGAAGGATGCTCCGTCCGTCACTGCACTCGCTCCTCCCAGCGTCTCAACGAGCGTGCCCGGATTCCCGTCTTCAGCAAGACTCTCGATACCACCGTAAGCAGCCCTGGTTAGCCTGAACGGCTGGATGTCGTCCGAGTGGGTCGCGACAGCACCCGGCGAGAGCGGTACTGTGATCCCCGTCGCGCCGTCAAGCTCGGTGGCGTGGGCACTGGGATCTCCGTTCTGGGCGAGGTCCGCCAGCCCAGTGCTGGCCGTGCTGTCTTCAAGTCCAATGAAGCCAGGATACCGCACGTCTTCTTCCGGGCTCACATCGCTGGGATCCGCCGCGGGTGTCTGATCGAAGTGGGCCGCGTACGTGCCCGGTGAAAGCTCAATGTTTTGACTTGGGTCGGCGACATTCTCAACCGTAACGGTGAATTCGTACCCACCGGACCCACCAGCACTAACTGGATCTTCTTTGCTCTCAATCGAGACACTGATCACGTCCGATGTGGCTGGGTACTGAACGCCTTCCTCCTCGAGCATTCCGTCACCATTGTCATCGGTGATCTCGACGATTTGATCGTCCGGGGCTTCCGTTCCAGCATCCCACAACCGGACGCTATCAGTGACACTTACCGGCCCATCCTGTCCAAGCGGTGCCCCACTCTCTCTAAAGAGCGGGATGCCTTCCGGGCGAAAGGCGTAAAAGGCATCATCCGCATCATCCGACGGAATGTGCCTCGACGCGAAGGAAAGAGCCATTCCGGTCCCTGGAAGCTCCTCCGCACCAACGGAAAAGCGGAATGTCTCCGTGTCACCACTCCCAATCGGGCTCATTCCCCCAAACGTCCCACTCTTCGTGATGGGGAGTGTGCTGTCTCCCGGAGCAGCTATCTGTCCGACATTTTCTATAGTCACCTCAAATCGCTGGGTCCCGATGCTCACCTCTCGGGTCGTCGAGTTCGTCGTCCCGTCGGTTCCCTCTGTGGTGAGTTCAACCGTGTATGTGCCCGGCTCATCGTACGTGTACTCGACGCCCTGCCCCTCGGCGGTTGCGCCGTCGCCAAGCTCCCACGTGCGGCTGTCGATCTCTCCACCTGGGTAACGACTGCGGTCTCGAAGGTTGACCGTCGAGTTGTTGGTTTCCACCTCGAAGCTTGCAACCAGGTCGCCGTCTTCGTTGCTACTGTCGCACCCCACCGCGAAGATGCTGAGGCTAAGGACAAGCAACGTTGAGAGGATGCTGTATCGAGTACGCATAGGAATGGAATCGTTGTGTGGGATTACGAACAAATCTCCGGATCATACTGAAGTGATAGGCCTCCTCCATCCCGACCCGGACTCTTTCGAGCCCGGGCCGGGAGAACGAGGGCTGAAGTTGGTCCAGAGTTAGAAGTTGTAGCGGACACCAAACTTCATCTGCCACTGCGAGCTGTAGGTCGAACCAGTCCGGATCTCGTCGAAGACATCCTCCTGGTCGAGCGTGCGGATCCGATCAGCTACACCGTCGCCGTTGGTGTCTACCGCACTATCAATCACACCCTGAGCCGTGTAGACGGGCGTCAGGTCCGTGCCTGCCGGGTTGCCGTCGCCCTCTCCCGGCGGGTTCTCGAAGCGATTGAAGGAGGTCAGATTCACCTGGCCGACCCCGGCGTAGCGCTCTCCCCAGTCCGTGCCGAACACATCGCCCAGCAGGCTGGAGAAGTTGAACACGTTCGCCGTGAGCTCCACGCTCTGCTGCCGTCCCAGGAGCTCCTGGAAGATTTCGAGGCGGAGGTTGAGGTCGACGACTCCCTCCCATGGCGCCCGGTCCGCGTTCCGCGAGGTGTACTCACCGCGCTTCCGGCTCAGGTAGTCGTTCTCGCGGATGAACTGGTCGAGTGCCGCGGCCTGCTGCTCGGCCGTGATGGTCGGGCCAGTGTCCTGATCGATCTCCGAAAACTGGAGGCGGCTGGCCGTCTGCGGCACGTAGAACAGGGAATTCTCGTCGCCCCGCTCTTGAACCATGTTCTCGCTGCCGCCGATGACGTACGAGAACGGCCGCCCGGACTGCCCGTCGTAGATCAGCGTCGTCGTGAGGGCAACCTGGTCTCCGAGCTGCTGGCGGTAGGAGAACCGTCCCAGCACACGGTGGCCGGGCGAGAAGTCCGACTGGGCCAGGTCGAGATTATTGGCCCCATTGACATGCTCCACACCGTCCCAGAGGGAGTTAATCTGGGAGGACAGCCCGTCGTTTACGGAGTAGGATTCACCGTAGGTGTACGACACGTCGGTCCGCAGGCCGCTGTTCTCCGTCACAATGCCCTCGAACGTCTTCCGGAGCCGAGTTGTGATGTTGTAGGAGTACCCGCGGCTCGTATTGCCCACGCGGTGAATGTTCGAGTAGCGTGTGTCAATGCGCTGATCACCAGCCTCAGTGTACTCGCTGTTCCCCGGGCCGTACTGCTCCGGCACCCAGACGGGCCGATTGTCGGGCCCGTTCAGCGAGGCGTTGGCCGGGCGCAGGTTTACGTTCGTGACCAGGACGTTCTTGAGGGTGTTGGAGTACTGCGCCTCGAACGTCCCCACGATGCCCCCTGGCAGTTCCTGATCCACCCCGATCGAGGTGCGCCAGAAGCGCGGGTTGAAGTAGTTCTCCTCGAACATCTCCAGACGCCCGCTCGGAATGAGGTCCGTCTCAGACCGGTCAGAGACATCAGCCACGGTCAACCCATCTTCGGCGGGATTCGGGTCGAACGGCACGTTGTCCACGATGAAGTCGATGCTTCCAGTGTTGGTGCCGTTGTTGAGGTACATTCCTCCAGGCCAGACGAACGGCTGTCGGCTGGTGAAGACCCCCGTACCGCCTCGAATCTGAGTCCGCTCGTCCCCGAACACGTCGTAGTTGAAGCCGAAGCGCGGCGCCCAGTGGAGCACCGGGTCTGGCGTGTCGCCCGGCCGGGCTCCGTTCATCGAGTAGTAGTCCTCGATGGCGGGAATGGTCGTGTTGCGCGGGTTCAGCTGCGGGGACGCATCGTCCGGGACGGCCGAGTTACCCCGGTTGGCGTACGCCGGGTCGTCCAGGTACACCGGGATGTCGACCCGCAGGCCTCCCGTAATTGTCAGGCGCTCGCTCGCCGTCCACTCGTCCTGGACGTAGAGGCTGGTGTTGAGCGCGCGGAAGGCGCCCTCGGCACTCGTGCCATCACCAACGACCTCTTCGAACTGGCCGGAGCCAGGGGTATTGTCTTGGAGCGAGAAGGCACGAGCGTAGAGACTTGCCGCCGGCTCATTTGGGTACTGGCTACAGTCGAAGAACTCGCTTCCCGGGACGCCCTCGGAGCCGGTCGCCGCACAGACGGTCTGTGCAAATTCATCCATCGAGGTTCCGTTGTCTCCGGCCAGAAAGTCTGAGAACTGGTACCAGCCGTAGTTGAAGGGGACGAACCGGTTGGCCAGGTCGTAGAGCTCGTTGTGCGTTCCCACTGTAACGGTGTGGTCCCCCAGGAAAAAGTTGAAGTCATTCGTGAGGGTGAAGACCTCCTGCTTGAGGAAATTGACTGTCGAGAATGGTTCGCCGCCGAGGGAGATGTCCGCACCACCATCGAAGATATCGATGGTCGGGAAGGGCTGGCTGAGGTTCGTATTCCGGTCGTCTTCTACGTTTTTGTAGCTGAGAATCAGCTTGTTGGCGTAGTTATTCCCGAACGTGCTGTTCAGCTCCAGCGCGCCAATCTGCGTCGTGTTCGGGAAGACCTCGTTCCGGCTGGCGAACGAGAGTGCGCTGTTGCCGCCTCCGAAGGCGTCCACGTTTTCGGAGCTCGAGTAGCTGTACCGGGCGCTCAGGCGATTATTCTGGTTGATGTTCCAGTCAATCTTCCCCAGAAACTTGTCGCTGTCGAGCGTGGTGGCTTGTCCACGGAACCCGCCGGGGTTGTACTGATCCCCAACCGTATTCTGCAGAAAGCTGACGAGGTTGTCCACGTCCTCCTGCGTCTGGATGGCCGTTCCCTGAAAGTCGCCGTCCGGTCCTAGGGTGCTTTGGAACGGCTGCGGCGAGGACTCCCGGTTGATGTCAAAGTTGACGAAGAAGAAGAGTTCGTCCTCGACGATGGGTCCGCCGAAGCGTCCCACATAGCGCTCGTTCGTGAAGTCCGGGAATGCCCCGTCGGGAAGATCTTCCGTGACGTTCTGGTCCCGGTACTCAAAAGCCACCGATCCCTTGTACTGATTCGTCCCGCTCCGGGTGATGGCGTTGATGGCCCCGCCGCCGAAGTAGCTCTGCGTGACGTCGTACGGAGATACCTCGATGTTGAAGCTCTTGATCGCATCGGTGCTGATTGGCGAGGCCCCCGTCTGTCCGCCGTCGGTGCCCTGCGCCGAAAGGCCGAACACGTCGTTGCTCACCGCACCATCGATGAAGACGGAATTGTACCGGTTGTTCTGACCGGCAATCGAGATCGAAGAGCCGTCGTCATCACTGTTTCCAACGATCGCCTGAGGCGTGAACCGCGCGAAGTCTGCGATCTCACGGTCCAGGGTCGGTGCGGTCTCGACCTCTTCCTGAGAAATGTTGGTGGAGAGGCCCTTGCGGCTCTCGTCGAACACGGCGCCCTGCTCCCCCACAACCGTCACTTCGTCCATCTGCTCGGTCTGCGGCTGTAGCTGGAAGCGAAACTCCCGCGTCTCCCCAAGGTCAAGCTGAACCTCAGTCTCACGCTTGGACTGGTATCCCACAAACGAAGCCGTGATTGTGTAGGGACCGCCCACACGCACGTTCGCGACGGTGAACTGACCGTCTTCGCCGGTAGACGTACCGTAGCGCGACCCGCTCGGCTCATGCACGGCCACGACGTTGGCGCCCGGAAGGGGGGCCCCATTCTCGTCGAGGATCGTGCCACTGACGGTTGCCGAGGTAACGCCTTGGCCGTGGGCGGCCGGCGGCCAGCCAAGGAGCCCCACGAGCAAAAATAAGGGAAGGATTGTAGCCCAACGTTTCATGATGGACGAATGGGTTGTTAGACCAAAAGCGAGTAAGGTGAAGTACCGATCCCGGATTTCACGGCGTTGATTCTTTTTATCGCCTGACGCACTCAGCAAACCGGGGTGAAGGCGATAACCATCCGTACGATACGAACCATTTCCTGCTTTTGCCACCTCTCTTTTTTAAGATACTATGCCTCGCACGTCTTTAATGTCGGGATAATGGTTTCATAACAGTCGACCGTTCTCAAGTACAAGTTTTTCAAGCTCTGCACCGGCTCCGAAGAGGCGTGAGACGACCTTTCCGACATTCCTCAGGGCGTCCTGGGATCGACCGGTCGCATCCACAACACCCACCGGTCCCGCGGTGCGAGGTACTGACGGAAATCTCATGGCTCGCGGTGCACCGCCGCAGTGCACTGGAGCGCCCCGGCACCAGCAGCGTCGCCAGCAGTGCGCATACGAAATAAGCATCTCAATTCGACGGGTTGAGCCGCACCCCTCGCGGGCGTATCCTCCGTCAGAGTGGACGGACCTGCACACTGTCGATCTCAATCTCCGATACCAATTCCAGGGCGTCGCTTTCCAAAAGCGCCGGATACCGCGCCATCTGGTCCGCGGTCAGCGTGTCGGCCGTATAGTTGTGGTAGTCCGCAACGCGGACGCCGGTGCGTCGCCGAACGTTGTGGGCCTCCCGAAACCGGGTGCCGGCCTCCTCACCGGGCCCCTGCCCGAACGCGTAGGCCAGGTAGTCCATGGCGTGGGTGTCCGTGCGAAACCAATACACGAACACATCCTGCCAGTCGGACCCGCCCCCCTCTTGCTGAAAGGTCACATCCACACGGTGGTACGGCACACCGTCGATCGTATCGCGGCCACTGTAGGTCGGCTGCACGGCCGGGTCTCCAAGGGGCTCGGGCAACAGGGCAAAGTACGCCACCGAGTTGACGGTCGTCTCAACCGCCCCTCGCTCGGACGGGGAGAGTGAGACCGTGTCCCCCTCGACCACCCGGTAGTGCCCATTGTTCGTCAACCCCTCCACGACGGACCGCCCCAGCGAGTCGGTATAGGCACGCCGGTAGTGAAAGCTCCCCCCGTCCTGTCGGACGCGGTACGCGTCGCCTCGGAAGTTGAACGTCACCAGGGCCTGGTCGAGCACCGAAGCGCCGTGCGCGGCCCGGGCGCTGTCGATCACGGCCTCGGCGGACGGCGGGGACTCCGGGGCACTGCAGGCCCCGAGAAGAATCACGAGGACCGCGGCGGAGAGGAACGAGAACATGCGCATGCGAGGTGAATGGGTCCATGCAGTCAGAGAACAACGAGAGACATGTCTAATCGTCCACGGGAAGTGGAGTTGCACTGGAACGTTGAGGACGCACGGCCTTCTCCTTCCCCTCTCGCCCCGAACCGTACGCCGAGGCGGTGCGTAGGGGAAATCTTGTAGAGCGAAAATGGGGCGCGGCCCCGACGCCTCTCCTTTTAAACCACTTTCTTCTGCATGGCCCCACCGAATTCTGTTCGATTCCAGGCCCTAGGCATTCTGGTCGGGGTGTGGGTGGGCGGCCTGCTTCTCGGGGCCTGCTCGGGCCCGCCCCCGGCATCCACCGGCCGGTCTTCCGAGGAGGAGCCGAGCCCCCGCGTCTACCACGTGCAGCTTCGCCTCACGGAGGACAGGACCCGGGCGGCCCAGACCCTTGGGCGGGCCGAGAAGTGGTGGCGCGAGCAACCGCCGGCAGACCGCCCCCCGCTTGCGCAGGGGCCCCGCTCCTCCGAAACGCCCGTCACGATTGCGTGGAAGGCGCCCTTCTACCGCGTGCGACTCGGACCCTTCGCCACAGAGACACGGGCCGAAGCCGTCCTCGACGCCGCCCGCCCAACGTTCCCGGATGCCTTCATCGCCCCGGACCGCGCAGACGCCCCCGACGAGAGGCGCTGACCTCCGGCCCTCGTGCTCTCCGACTTGCTATCACACACAGCCATGAACATTGCCCTCGTCCAGCATGCCGCATCGCCCCCATCCGCTCCTGCGGTCGAGCGTGGAGCACACGCGGTGCGGGAGGCCGCCGACGCCGGGGCCGACCTCGTCGTCTTCCCCGAGCTCTCGTTCACGCCCTTCTACCCCCGGGTGCCCGTGACGGAGCGGAGCCAGAGCGCCCTCGACCTGGCCGAGCCGGTGCCGGGCCCCACGACCGAGGCCCTCGCCGAGGCCGCCGCCGACTGCGGGGTGGTCGTGGTCTTCAATCTGATGGAGCGGGACGGGGGCCGCACGTTCGACACCTCGCCCGTCCTCGACGCCGACGGCACACTGCTGGGGCGGACGCGCATGATGCACATCACCGAGTACGAGCACTTCCACGAGCAGGGCTACTACGCCCCGGGCGACACCGGCGCGCCGGTCTACGACACGGCCGCCGGGCGGATCGGCGTGGCGATCTGCTACGATCGCCACTATCCCGAGTACCTGCGAGCCCTGGCCCTGCAGGAGGCCGATCTCGTGGTGGTGCCGCAGGCCGGAACCGTCGGCGAGTGGCCCGACGGGATGTACGAAGCCGAGCTCCGGGTGGCTGCGCTCCAACACGGATTCTTTGCGGCCCTCGCCAACCGAACCGGGACGGAGGGCCAGATGCAGTTTGCGGGACGATCCTTCGTGACGGACCCGTCCGGGGCCGTCCTTGCCCAGGCGCCCGGGACGGAAGAGACGACCCTGCACGCGTCCGTCGCCCTCGGCCGGACGGCCGACGCTCCTGCCCGCCGGTTGTTTCTGCGCCACCGCCGCCCGGACCAATACGAACGAGGCGCCGTCGCGTCAAACCAGGACGACTGAATATGTCACCCCCGTCCGCGCCGCCCTCCTGCTAGGTGAAGTACACGCCCAGGTACCGGTTCCACAACATCAGGACGAGCATCACGACCCAGAGCAGGTGGCCCACGCCGGTCCCGATGGCCACTTTCTTCCGCGCCGCGTCGGCTGCGTCGGCGCCGAGCGACGCGCCCCCATCCCCCGTCACGAACGCCCGAAGCGTATTCCAGCCCGGCCGGATGACGAAGAGCTGATCGGCCGCGAACAGCACGATGAGGGTGACGGACGTGTGGTAGAGCGGCCCGTAGGCGACGAAGTGCCCCCCCGCCACGAACGCGCCGAGCGAGAAGACAAGGGTCAGCACTGCGAAGATGTTCATCTGCCACACGGTAGACGCCCCGTCGTTCGCGAGCGCGACTCCGGCCTCCCTGCCCTGGTCGAGCACCGTGCGGGCCCGCCCTGCGAGACGGAGGCCCAGCCCGAACCACGCGGCAGCCGTGATGATGTGGAGCGTGACGAGAATGGAGAAGATCATGGAATCGAAGGGGGGTCAGCCTGAATCGTGCTCGGTGCCTTCTCACGCACGGCCTGAGGGAGAGTTTTGTCGGCACACCTTCTTCGTCGCCGGGGACCGGACCGAACGAGAAGGCCCTATTTCGCCTACGATAAAGTGCTGCGAGCCCGACACAAAATCCTCTCTCGCATGGATGCTCCCACCCTCGGCCGCGGACTGATGTACCTGGGCGGCGGGCTCGTCCTCCTGGGCGGACTCGTCGTGCTTCTCGGCCGGGCGCTCGACCTGGGCAACCTTCCCGGCGACCTGGTCTTCCAGGGCGATACCGTTCGGGTCTACGTGCCGATCGCCACCATGATCGTGCTCAGTGTCGTACTCACGCTTCTCGTAAATCTGGTTCTTCGGCTCTTCCGGTAGGCCTCGGCACCTCAAAACGCCCGCGGCGCCGGACCGTCTCGCCGGGACGACAGCCCCACCGGATCTTCTCGGCACGTCGGTAATTGCAGATTTATCCGCAGGAACCTGTGCTTTACGCCCAGCACGTCTCTCCCGTCTTTTTCTCCCCGGCTCGTCGTGCGTCGTGCAGTTCTGGCCCACTGAACACCCGCCATTCTCGTTCTGGACCGCAGCCCTCCTCGGCCTGGCGGTTCTCGGGGTGCGCCCAGGCCTTCAGGCCGCCCAAGGACAGTCCTCCATCACCGGAACGAAAGTCGTGTGCACGGACGGAACGGCGGGCCCGTACCCATGCGCCGACGCCGACCTGCTTTCGCTCTTGTCCATCGAGGCCCTCGGCGGCACCGCCGACACAGAGCTCAACGACGTGTGGGGCTGGACCGACCCCCAGACCGGGACCGAGTACGCCCTGGTGGGCCGCACCGACGGCACCGCGTTCGTCGACGTCAGCACCCCCACGGAGCCGGTCTACGTGGGCGAGCTTCCCTCCCACACGACGGAGAGCACCTGGCGCGACGTGAAGGTGTACGACCACCACGCCTTTGTTGTCAGCGAGGCCCCCGGACACGGCATGCAGGTATTTGACCTGACGCGTCTCCGTGACGTGGGCGCGGACGAGCGTCCCAGGACATTTGACGAGACCGCTCACTACGACGGAGGCGATTCGGTCCGCCTCGAAACTGCGCACAACGTCGCTGTCAACCCCGAGACGGGGTTTGCCTACATCGTTGGCGGGGATGCGTCTGGGTCGGGGTCGACCTGCGGCGGGGGCCTCCACATGGTCAACGTGCAGTCCCCCGCCGCCCCCACCTTCGCCGGGTGCTTTCCCGATGTCGCCGCAGACGCCGGCGGATCCGGGCGGCCGGCCCGCTTTTCCGAGGCGGCCTCGGTGACGCCTCCCGCCCTCGACGCACGTCGACCCAGGACCTCGCGCGCGAAAGACTCCGGGTACACCCACGATGCACAGTGCGTCACGTATCGAGGGCCGGATACCGAGCATCGGGGCGACGAGATCTGTATCAACGCCAACGAAACCGTCCTCAACATCGCCGACGTGACCGACAAGGACGCCCCCGTGACGATTGCGGAGACGGGTTATCCAGACGTCGGGTACGTCCACCAGGCGTGGCTCACGGACGACCACCGCTACCTCTACGTCGACGACGAGCTGGATGAGCGGAATGGCCTCGTCGACCGCACGCGCACCCTGGTCTTCGACGTGACGGACCTGGAGACCCCGACGCACGAGGCGACCTTTGTCGGGTCGACCGGGGCCATCGACCACAACCAGTACCTTCGGGGCTCGTACGCCTACCAGGCCAATTACGCGAGCGGCCTTCGGGTCCTGGACGTGGCCGCCCCCAAAAACCCGGAGGAGGTGGCGTACTTCGACACCTACCCAGACAGCAATGCGCCAAAGTTTCGGGGCGCGTGGAGCACCTATCCGTTCTTCGACCGCAACATGGTGCTCGTCAGCAGCATCGGGCAGGGACTGTTCGTGGTACAGCCACAGCCCGCGCCCTTCCTGTCGTTCACGGGCACACGTCAGGGCCGTAGCGTACAGCTTCGGTGGACCACCTCTGCGGCCGCCCAGACCGCTCGGACGGACGTCGAACACAAAACGCCCGAGGCAGACACCTGGGAGCGACGAAGAACCATTGAGGGACGCACCGGTGCCGGCCCTCATGAGCACGATGTGTCTCTCGACGACCTGTCCCCCGGGACCCACCAGTTTCGACTACGACACATCCCGGCGGACGGACCCGCCCGCACAAGCCGGACAAAATCCGTGAAGATTCTCCCGTCCGCCGCGGCCATGGTGAGCGGCCCCGCCCCAAACCCGACCCGTGGCCAGTCCGTTGTTCAACTCACCCTCCGCGAGACGCAGGATCTCCGTGTGGCCCTACACGACGAGATCGGGCGTCGTGTCCGGCTGCTCCAGGACGGGCGTGTCGAAGCGGGGGTGATTCACCGATTCCGTGTCCGTGCCTCCCGGCACGCCGCTGGCACGTACTTCCTCCGTATTCAGGGAGAGTCGGTACAGGTCTCGCGCAAAGTGGTCGTCATGCGGTAGCACTGCCGGTGCGTCGGGCGGCCACACGACGAACCGAGTTCTTCTTGTATCCGCCCTGACGGTTCCCTCTTTTCTTTTACGCCCCCCACGCCCCGACCGGACCGTTGCGCTGCCCGGCTTGCGGTGGCTCTTCCCTCGCATTTGCCCTCGCTCTTATGTCTACGTCGCTCGACAACTCCATCCTGACCGTCATCCTCGGTGGCGGCAAGGGCACCCGCCTGTACCCCTTGACCAAGCTCCGCGCCAAGCCGGCCGTGCCCCTCGCCGGGCGGTACCGACTGATCGACGTGCCCGTCTCCACGAGCATCAACTCGGGGATCACTCGCATTTTCGTCCTCACCCAGTACAACTCGGCCAGCCTCAACCGCCACCTGGCCCGGGCCTATCAGTTTGACCGCTTCAGCAATGGGTTCGTGTCCATCCTGGCGGCCGAACAGACGCCGTCGTCCAAAGACTGGTTTCAGGGCACGGCCGACGCGGTGCGCCGCAGCCTGCCACACATCGAGGGCCACCGGCACCGCCACGTGCTCATCCTGTCGGGGGACCAGCTGTACTCGATGGACTACCGCAAGATGCTGGCCCACCACCGGGAGACGGATGCGGACGTGACCCTCGGCACGATTCCGGTGACGGCCGACGACGCCACGTCCTTCGGCATCCTGAAGACCGATGACGAGCACATCATCACCGAATTCCACGAAAAGCCCGACCGCGACGAACTCGACGGCCTGCATAGCCCCGTCAATCCCGCCCTCGAAGACGAGGGCCGCGTGTACCACGCCTCGATGGGCATGTACATCTTCGACCGCGAGCCCCTGCACGAACTGCTCGACGCCAACCCGGACGACCACGATTTCGGCAACCAGATCATCCCGAAGGCCATCGACAAAATGCGGGTGGCGAGCTATCCATTCTCCGACTACTGGAGCGACATCGGCACCATCCGGTCCTTCTACGAGGCCAATCTGATGCTGGCGGAGCCGGAGCCCCCCTTCAGCCTCTACGACGCCAATCGCCCCCTGTACACCCGCGCCCGAATGCTGCCCCCGGCCAAGATCCAAAACTCCACCGTCCAGGACTCGCTAATCACGGAGGGCAGCCTCGTCGAAAACAGTCAGATCTCCAAGTCCGTCGTCGGCATTCGCTCGTACGTCGGCCCCGACACCACCCTCAAGAACACGGTCATGATGGGGGCCGACCACTTTCGGTGGCACGACATGGAGGAGCGCGGCTTCGTGGAAGGCCCGGCCAATCCCGGGATCGGGGAGAACTCGTACGTCGAGGGGGCCATCATCGACAAGAACGTTTCCATCGGCAAACGGTGCATCATCAAGAACCGGGACAACGTCCAGGAGGCCGAAGAGGAGAAGTACCACATCCGCGACGGGATCGTCGTCATCCCCAAAAACACGCGCATCCCGGACGACACGATCATTTAAGCACGCATTCGAGCCTGGGCGTGGGGGCCTTGGGAGTGTGACTGTGGATGCCCGTTCCGTTCCGCGCTCCCTCGCTCTTGCGCACCGGCACTCTCCCCATTCGTCGTGGACGGAGCTTTCTCCTCCACTCTCTTTGCAGATTGACGCCCCAGCGCCATGAAGATTGTCATTCTCACCAACGAGTACCCGCCCAACGTCTACGGCGGGGCCGGCGTGCACGTCGAGTACCTCACCCGCGAGCTGGCGAAGTTGGAGGACGGCCGACACGAGATCGACGTGCTCTGCTTCGGCGAGCAGGACGAAACGAACGACAACCTGCGGGTCCGAGGGGTCGAACCGGACATTGCGGTCCCCCACCAGGACGAGCGCCACGCCAAGTTCATGGACGCGATGGCGCGCGACCTCATGATGGCCGGCTCGGTGGCCGACGCCGACATCGTCCACGGCCACACCTGGTACTCGCACCTGGCCGGCTGTCTGACAAAGCAGCTGACCGGCGGCCAGCTGGTGCTCACCACCCACTCCCTGGAGCCGCACCGCCCTTGGAAGCGCGAGCAGCTCGGCACGGCGTACGACGGCTCCTCGTGGGTCGAGCAGACCGCCTACGAGACCGCAGACGGGGTTGTGGCCGTCTCCGGCGCGATGGAGGACGACGTACAGGCCCTCTACGACGTGGGGGATGCGGAGACGGAGGTCATCCACAACGGCATCGACATCGAGCAGTACCGCCCGCGCCCCGACCGGTCTGTTCTGGAAGACTACGGCGTGGCCCCCGACCGGCCGTTTGTCCTCTTCGTGGGCCGCATCACCCGACAGAAGGGGATCCTGCACCTCGTGGAGGCCATCCGCCACTTCGACCCCAACATTCAGGTCGTCCTCTGTGCGGGCGCCCCCGATACCGAGGAGATTGGGGCGGAGATGGAGGAACGCGTGGAGGCCGTCCGTGCCGAAACCGAGAACCGCATCGTGTGGCTCGCCGAGATGCTGCCCCGGGAGGACGTGATCACGATGTACACCCACGCCTCGGTCTTCGTCTGCCCGAGCGTGTACGAGCCCTTCGGCATCATCAACCTGGAGGCGATGGCCTGCGAGACGCCGGTCGTGGCCTCGCGTGTGGGCGGCATCCCCGAGATCGTGGTGCCCGAGGAGACGGGCCTCCTGGTGGACGTGGACCCGACCGGGGGCGACGATGTGGAGCCCGCCGCCCCCGAGGCCTTCGCCCGCGGGCTGGCCGACGGCGTCAACGCCCTCATGAACGATCCCGACCGGCGCGACCAGATGGGCACCGCCGCGCGGCAGCGTGTGGAGGAGCAGTTCAGCTGGCGGGCCATCGCCGAGCAGACACTGTCGTTCTACAAGTCGCTCCTGACTTAGCCCGACGTCGGTACGGGGCGGTCCCTACGCCGGGGCCGGGGGCACGGGGTCGTCGGGCGCCGCGGAGGCATCTTCGTTCGGTGACGGCTCTTGTCCGGTCGCTGCCCGCGCCTCCGCCCACGTGTCGTTGCTCGCGAGGAGCCGCTTCGCATCGGCGAGGGACACGTCGAGCCCATCCAAGATCACCCGCAGGGCCTCCAGGCGGGAGCGTCCCTCTCGGCGCAGCCGCCGGAAGGTCGTCTCGATTTCTTCGTCGCCCGGCGGGGCCGGACGGTCCGGATCAGCAGCCATCAGCGGGGGCGGGTCCTATTCATTCGCGTCGACGCGGCCGGCCTCGCGGAGGATCGTGCGAAGGCGGTCCAGTGGCAGGGCCTCCTGCGTGTGGCCGTCGCGGCCGGTAACCGTCGTGGCGGCCGTGAGGGCGTTGTACACCGCCTCCTCGACGGCCTCCACGGTGGCCAGAAAGAGCGGGCTCATCTGGTCGTTCGGCAGGAGCGAGTCAGGACGTGGCGTTGCGTCACCGGAGCGGCGATTTTGGGTCGAGAAGGCCACGACGAAGTCGCCGGAGCCGTTGCTCGAGTAGCTACCAGTGCGGGCGAGTCCGAGCATGGCCCGCTTGGCCATCCGTTCCAGGTTGCGGGGGCTGATTGGGGCATCGGTTGCCAGCACGATCATGCAGGAGCCCGCGTCGTCCGTGCCCTGGCCCTCCATCACGGACCGAAAGTCGTAACGGCCCAGCCGCTCCCCCACCGGCACGCCGTCGATTCGAAGCACGCCGCCATAGTTGGCCTGGACGAGGGCCCCCACGGTGTGTGTCCCGTACTCGTTGGGGAGCACGCGCGAACTCGTGCCGATGCCGCCCTTCCACCCGAGGGCGCTGGTGCCCGTGCCCGCCCCCACGCTGCCCTCCGCCACGTTTCCACCCGAGGCGTCCTCGATGGCGGCCCTCACGTCGTCCCGCGTCACGTGCCGCCCCCAGATGTCGTTCAGGTAGCCGTCGTTCGTTTCGCCGACCACGGCGTTGACCGATCCCACGTCTCCGTGGCCGGGCCGGCCGAGGGTCCAGGCCACGGTGGCGTCCACGGCCGTGCCCACGTCGAGTGTGTTCGTGAGTACGATGGGCGTTTCGATTGTGCCCAATTCTTGCACTTGGAGGAAGCCCGCGGCCTTGCCGAAACCGTTTCCCACGTGCACCGCCGCCGGCACCTTTTCGCGGAAGAGATCGCCCCCGTGCGGGCGAATCGCCGTTACGCCGGTGCGCACCGAGTCTCCCTCAATCAGCGTGCGGTGTCCCACCTGCACCCCCGCCACGTCCGTGACGGCATTGTGCGGGCCGGGCGCGAAGAGACCCGGGGCAACCCCGAGGTCTCGAAGACGCACGGACTCAGGCTGGGCCATGCTGGTCATGGGGACGATGCAGAACAGGAACGAAGCGACGAGACAACGAGGCGACATACCGGTCCATCCGGGGGGCAGAACGGGACACGCGGCCATGTGTCGTCGAAATCTTATCCCCGTGTTAGAGTTCTGTGATAACTCCGTGCCGGGGCCAAAGTAGACTTAAGGGACGACGGAGACAAGGACTCGCGCCTTTTCCACCTGTCCAGTCTGTTCTCATGAAACGGCCCCAGCCCTGCACCGCCAACGATCCGACGATTGAGGACCTCAAGGCCGGCAACGAGCATGCATTCCGGTGCCTGTTCGAACAGGAGCGCGAGCGGCTTCGCCGCTTCGTGGTCAAGCTGATCGAGGACGCCGACGAGGCGGAAAACATCGTTCAGGAAACCTTTGCCGAGGCCTACCGCCAGATCGAGGACTTTCGGGGCGAGGCGTCGGTGTCAACCTGGCTGTTTTCCATTGCGAAGCACCTGGCCTACGGCCATCTCCGCACGAGCGACCGGCACAACTACCTCGAGCACGAGACCATCGAGTTTCTGCAGGTCGACCAGGATGGAACGACCGGCGGCGGAACGCGGGAGGACGTGGAGCGCTCTGAGCGCAAGCAGATCGTGCACGACGCCTTGCAGGAGCTGCCGGACCACTACCGGCGCGTGGTGCAGCTGCGCGATCTGGAGGAGCAGTCCACCGCGGAGACGGCCGAGCAGCTCGGCTTGACGGAGGTCAATGTGCGCGTTCGGCTTCACCGGGCCCGAAAGTCCCTCCGCGAACACCTCTGTGAACGGATGGAATGCTAAGTCTGGGACGCAGGAGGGGCCGTGGGGAGTCCTCTTGAGGGCTGCCTTCTTTACACTCAGGGCTACTCCGCTACGGCCCCCTCTTCCCACCCCTCCGTGAACACGTGACCCGCCGGCACCTCTAGGTCGGAGAGACGCGCTTTGGTCTCCACGACCATGTCCGGCACGCCACAGACGTAGAAGTGGGGCGTACTCGTGTCGTCGATGACCGCCGAAAGGTGGTCCTGCACGTACCCGGTGCGGCCGTGCCAGTCTTCGCCGGACAACACGTACTCGACCGAAAAGGCCTCATGACTCGCCGAGAGAAGGTCGAGCGTCTCCCGGTACATGACGCTCTCTTGCGTGCGCTCGCCGAAGAGCAGGGTAGTACGCCCCTCTCCCACGTGAAGGTGCTGGGTCGCCATCGCGAACAGCGGCGTGAGCCCCGTTCCCGTGGCGACAAACACCGCGTCTCGATCGGGATCCTCCAACTGGAGGTTCCCGGACGGCGGCGTAACCGGAATCGAATCCCCCACCGTCCGGTCGTGCATCCAGGTTGAGCATGCTCCCTCGGGGTACCGCTTTATCGCCAGGGACAAGGTATCAGTTCCGGGCTGGCTCACCGGCGAGTAGGGCCGGTAGCGCGCGTTCCCGTCTGCGTCCTCGAACTCCACGCTGACGTGCTGACCGGGCACGAAGTCAAAGAGGTGCCCCTCCGCCCGGATCAGGAACTGCTTCACGTTTGGCGTGAGAGCGTGGACGGATTCGAGCGTCGTGTCGATCGTATCGAGCGGCATTCGGTGGGGCGTTGTGCGGGCTGAAAAGCTAACGTGGGAGTCAGGGGCGGAAGGAAGGAACCTGAATCATCGGTTCTTCGGTGTCCGGCTCGGGGCCCTCCCGGCCAAGACCTATCAGATTCGTCCACCGCCCTACGCGTCCTCCCCTGAGCGCTCGTGGGCCTCGGCAAACGCGTTGGCCTCGTCGGCGTCCCGGAAGAGGGTGACCCGCGGATATCGCGGCTTGCCAATCCATGCGTGATGGGCGGAAACGTCATTCTCCACGAGCACGCGGTCGGCCTCTGCATCCTCGAACACCGCGACGTGCTCGTTCATGTCCGCGTCGGCAAGGGCGTCGCGGAGCGCCTCCACGGAGCGGTACTGCCCTACTTCTTCTCCCTCGTCGGGCCCTGCCACCTCGGCCCGCGCGGAGTGGGCCTGGATCGAAAGCCACTCCCCCGACGGGGCCCGGACCACCACGAACAGGCCCTGGGCAGGCTGTGCCTCGGTTGCGTTCGGGTCCGGTCCTGTGGGGGAGCGGACGGTCTGCCCTGTTTCCGGCTCTGGGTCGTTGCCACGGTGGGTACCAACGTCGCTCAGGTCATCGTGAAGGTCGGCCATGGGCGCAGTGGAGGAGGCTTCATTTGTGGTTCACGAAAAGAAACACTATGGTTATACCGTTCCTGTCCCAAAACAAGGCCCTAAGAACCGTTAAGGGTCCCACTCGGTGGGACCATCGAGAGTCGGGACAATTCCCGAAACACAGTGAATGGTTATGGCCCGCGTCGTCTGTCTTTTTTGGCTCGTCGGGGCGATCGGGGTGGGGCCGCCGTCTGTGAGCGCGCAGGCGGAGCGCATGCCTGCACCCGGGGCGGCGGAAAGAACGGTGGTCAACCTATTCGAGACCCTCGACCCGAGTTCCCCGGTCGACGGTGCTCGCCTGGAGCTTCCGGACGGCTGGACAGTTCAGGAGGTCTACCTCCTCCGGTACGGAACGTCGTCCGTCCCGGTTCGCCTCCAGTCCGGCCGCGAGCAGGGCGTCGTGTTTCTGACACCAAGTTCGTCCATTCAGGGGCCGCACGAGTTGGTCGTGCGGGTGGACGTTGGCGACCGTACGGGCACGCACCGGTGGCACCTCACCCCATTTACCCTCCCGGTCACCTCACCGGCCCAGCCCCGAGACTCGCTGGACCGACGGATGCGCCTCTCCGACCGTCTCACCCGGACTGTCGAGATTGCCTCCTCATCCCGTCCGAGCGGGTCAAACCTCGCCCTCGCCCTGACCGACGCAACGGCATCCCCCAGTCTTCAGGTGCCGGCCGACCGCGCCCCGAGCCGGAGCCGCCCGTTCACCGTCGAGTTCTGGGTGCGGACCCACGGCCTCGACCAGGTGATCCTGTCCTCGTGGACGGGCGACGAAGAAACGCCCTACCCCCTTGAATTCGTGACCGACCAGGGCGGACGCCTCCGGTTCTACTGCGGGCGCGCCGGGCGCCACCAGGCCCTCCGGAGCACAGCCCCCGTGGCCGATGGGCAGTGGCACCATGCCGCCGTCGTCCACGACGCGACTGAGTCCCGGCTCCACCTCCTGCTCGATGGAACGGTGGTCGACTCGGTTCAGACCAAGGTCTTGCCCACGCATTCAGGGGCTCTTTCCCTGGCCCTCGGGGGACGCCGGCGGGCCGGCCCCGAGCGTGGCGCCCCCTCCTCCGCCCAGCGCTTCGTCGGGCGGCTCGACGAGCTCCGGATCTGGCCGAGCGCCCGCGAAGCGTCCACGATTCGCCAGACGCGGACCCGTCCCTTTCCTCCTCCCGCCGCCGAAGACACGGATCCATTTCGCCTCAGCTTCAACGACGATGCGCCGCGATCAGACCTCGATGCAGCAGGGGATGCCCGGCGGGTGCCTACCCACCTGTCGTTCCAGCCCCCCCTCCGACGACTGCGGGCCCGCACCGACGGGGAGTCCGTTACGCTTCGGTGGGATGCGCAGGGGGTCGCCGACAAGACGGCGGACGCCGGAGAGTTCATCATCGAGCGCTCTCTCGATGGCACATCTTTTACGCCGGTCGACCGCCTCCCCCCATCCGAGGCCGATGCCTCTCCCCCCGGCGCGGCACAGACCAGCGGGGCGCAGGAGTTCACGTATACGGACGATGGGGTCCCGGGACAGGTCGTCTTTTACCGGGTCCGATACGCTTCGTCCACCTCGGATGTTGAACGCAACACGAGCACGATCAAGATCGGACTGGGGGGCAAGCCCACCCCCGAACGTGCAGTCAACCTCGTCGGCAACTTCCCCAACCCCTTCAAAAAGTCCACCACGATTGCGTACCAGGTCGAAGCGTCTCAGCCCATCACCCTCACGATCTGGAATCTGTCCGGGAAGCGCATCACCACCCTCACAAGTGGGGTGCACGAGCCCGGCTACTACGAGCAGACGCTGACCGCGGACGGGCTGCCCAGCGGAACGTACTTTGCCCGCCTCGAAACACCCGAGGGCATCCAGTCGGCCCGGATGGTGCTCCTGAAGTAGCGGGGCACGCTGGCGCCTCTCCTTCCCGCTCTGGGAAACAGGTCGGGTGGCGTCCCCCGTTCCACCGCGCAGATTCGTTCCGTCATCCTGATCACACGAGACGATACCGACTCTCATGGACCTCACGTACTTCGGGCACTCCACCTTCCAAATCGAAACGGCGGACGTCACGCTTCTCTTCGATCCGTTTTTCGCAGAAAACCCGCACACCGAGACCGACCCGGGCACGCTCGACCCCGATGTGCTCCTGATTACGCACGCCCACTTCGACCACTTCTCCGACGTCGAGGCAGTACTGGAGGCCAGCGATCCGCTCGTCATCAGCAACTTCGAAATTACGCAGTATGTCCAGGAGGAGTACGGCCACGACGCGATTCAGCCGCTGAATGAGGGCGGCAGTGTGGAATTCGACTGGGGCCATGTCGAGTCGACCCATGCGCGGCACAGTTCGTCCTTTCCCGACGGCTCCTACGGCGGGGTGCCCAATGGATTCATCCTGGAGCTGGGCGACGATGTGATCTACAACACCGGCGACACGGCCCCCTTCGCGGAGATGAAATGGGTGGGCGACCTGTGGGACGTGGACGTGATGCTGGCCCCGGTCGGCAATGTCTTCACGATGGGCATCTACGGCGCGCTCCACGCTACGGAAATGGTGGAGCCGGAGCTGGTCGTTCCCCTGCACTACGACACCTTCCCGCCCCTCGAAACCGACCTCGACGCATTTGAGGATGCCTTCGGCGAGGCCGGGTACGACACGCGCGTCTTCGGGGCCGGCGAGACGGCTGCGCTGTAGCGACCGCTCCACCCGTTCTCCGGCCTTCGGCTGAACGGTGGACTGCGGACCGCCCCGCCATTGCGGTCCGCGGTCGGCCGTCCGGTCGACGCTCCGTCTCATTCAGTTCTGTACGACCGCGTGACCACCCTCGGCATTGTCTCGGACACCCATGGACACTTCAATCCCAATCTGGCGGGCGACCTGGCGGGCGTGGACCGAATTCTGCACGCCGGGGACGTAGGCGACCCCGCCATTCTGGACGGGCTGGAGGCGGTGGCCCCGGTCACGGCCGTCTGGGGCAACATCGACGACGCCTCCATTCGCCGCCGACTCGCCGAGCACGAACGGTTCACGGTGGCGGGGCTCGACGTGTGGATGACCCACATTGCCGGCCGGCCCGGGCGCTGGCAGGACGGAATGGGGACGAAACTGGAAGCCACCCCGCCCGACGTGCTGGTATGCGGGCACAGCCACATCCTCCGGGTGGAGCGAGTGGCGGCCCTCGACGACATGCTCTACGTCAATCCCGGCGCCGCGGGGAAACAGGGCTTCCATCAGAAGAAGACGTGCCTCCGGCTCACCGTGGAGGAGGGCCGGGCCACGGAGGCGGCCGTGGTGCACCTTGATCCCGACTCGTCGCCGGCCCAGGCCCCCGACACATGACGACGCGCGACCCGCGCCATCGAGGCCGTCGCTACGACGGGGCCGTCGGGCGCCGCGAGTTGACCCGGTGGGTCATCCGGGGCATTCGTCTGCTCGCCCTGCCCACGGCGGCGCTAAGCCTGCTGTTGGTCATCGACATCGTCCTGCCCGGGGCAGCAGAGACTGGCATTTCGTATCGACGGGCCCTCACCACTAATTGGCTTGCCCCGGACGGAATGAACATTTCGGTGGGCTGGCCCAATCGCCCCGGCTGCGTGGACGAGCGCCCCGACACGGGCCGCCGCCTTCTGTTCACCACCCGCCCCGGCTGCGCAGGATCTGTGGCGGTGAGCCTCAACTTTGGGCGCCGGGTGGCGGGCAGCGACACCCTGCGGGTCGTTCGGACTCCGGTCTTTGGCCGGGTCCGCGCAGTCCAGCGGCCGTCCGATGGCCGGCAGGACCAGCGCCCGCTTTGGGGCCTAGGGGCGTACGTGGTGGTCGGTCTCGTGCCCCTCCTGAGCTTCGGGCGCAGGTTTGGGATGCTTGGCGGCCCCGACGAGACCCCGCGCTACCATGTTGCCTACCTCCTCCCGGCCCTCGCCGCCGAGGCGCTCTACGCATGGCTTCTCGCGCAGGCGGTCGCCGGCTACGCTGTGCCGTGACGCCCTCAGCCGTGATGCTCGGCACGCTCGGCCTGCGTCCGCTCGAAGAGTTCGGTCAGGAGCGAGCGGTCGGCCGCCGTGAAGGTCGTGTCGCGGCGCCCCATCACATGCTCGGCGACCTCGCAGGCCTTGTCGAGCCGGTACGTCGTGAGGCCGGAGGCGCCGCCCCACGAGAACGGCGGCACGTAGCGCGGCGGGAAATCGCCCCCGAACAGGTTGCAGTTCGTGCCGACGACCGTTCCGGTGTTGAACATGGTGTTGATGCCGCACTTGGAATGGTCGCCCATAAAGAGCCCCGCGAACTGGCGGCCGGTGTCGACGAAGCGCTCCGCGTCCGGCGCGTAGGCGGACACCGCCCCGTAGTCGTTCTTGAGGTTCGAGGTGTTGGTATCGGCCCCCAGGTTGCACCAGCCCCCCAAGACCGAATGGCCCAGGAAGCCCGGATGGCTCTTGTTTGAGAAACCCTGCAGGAGCGCATCGTGCACCTCTCCCCCAATCTTGCACCAGGTTCCGGTGGCGGTACCCTCCAGGTCCGCCCCCGTTTTGACGCGTGTCTTTGGTCCGATGTAGCACGGCCCGCGCAGCACCGCCCGCTCGTGAATGGTCGCGCCCGGGCCGAGGACGATGGGTCCATCCTCCGCGTTGAGGAGGGCCCCGGGCTTGACCGTAGTGCCTTCTCCCAGATGAATCCGTTCGTTCTCAACGGCGACAGCACTCTCGTATACCGTGGCGTGGGGGCGCTCCACGAGCGGTCCCGATGGCGAGTCGGCGAGTGCTCTCGCATCGCGCGCAAGGGCGGGCCGCAGGGCGTCGAGCAGGTCCCAGGGCCGCCGCAGGAGCGTAGCGTCGTCGAGGGTCGTGAGCGGCAGTCCGTCGAATGCATCCGCCGTCAGGGCGGGGCGGGCGAGCACATCGTCGGGCAGGCGGGCCGCCGCGTCGGGCACCCACGCCGCCACCAGCCTGTCCTCCTGCACAAACGCACGGGGCGCATCCTGAGCCAGCGCCGCGCCCAGTTGGCTGAGCGCCGCGCCCTCTTCCGCCACGTACCGCCCGTTGACGAAGAGCACATCGCCCCCGTCCGGCAGCGTGTTGACGACGGCCTCGGGGTGGGCGTGGCGCGTCCGCTCGGCGATCAGTGGGCGGGCATGGAGCACCAGCCCAGCGGGATTGAATGCGTGCTCAGCGGTTTCCAGCACGGTGCGCCCTGCCAGTCGCAGGTCGTACGCGGCCCGCGTTTCCACAAACGGACGGAGGCCGGAGACAGGACCGTCTTCAAAGAGACAAAGGTGCATTGCAGTGAGGACCTGTGGGGAGCGTATGACGTGGGAAAGAGGCCGTATGCGCCGCACGTAACCTAGAAAACAAATGCGGCGATGTCATGACGGACCGCTCGTGTCCCATTGACGCAATCCCTAAACTCCGTCGTCGATCACTCGTTAGGAGCTCTTCCCTCGAAATTGGGGATCTGTTCCATCCTGTTACGCCCACTGATCAACGCCGCCTTCCCCATGCACTTTTTCGTCGATACGGCCGACCTGGACGAGATCCGCGAAGCGAGCGACATGGGTGTCCTCGATGGCGTGACCACAAACCCCTCGCTCGTCAAGGAACAGGGCAACGTCGACTTCCACGAGCACGTCTTCACCATCTGTGAGATTGTGGACGGGGACGTGTCCGCCGAGGTGACGGCAACCGACTTCGACGGCATGATGGAGGAGGCCCATCAGCTGCATCAGCTCCACGAGAACATCGTCGTAAAAATTCCCCTGACGAAAAACGGCATCAAAGCCCTGCGGGCCCTCGACGAGGAGAACATCGAGACGAACTGCACCCTCTGTTTCTCGCCCACCCAGGCCACCCTCGCCGCGAAAGCCGGGGCCGACTACATTAGCCCCTTCATCGGGCGCATCGACGACATCTCGTCCGACGGCATCGGCCTGATCGAGGAGATTGTTCAGATTTACGACAACTACGACTTCGACACCAAGGTGCTGGCGGCCTCCATCCGCCATCCGACTCACGTGAAGCGCGCCGCCCTGGCCGGAGCCGACGTGGCGACGATGCCATTCGAAACGCTTCTCAATCTGCTGGAACACCCCCTCACCGACCGAGGGCTGGAGCGCTTTCTGGCGGACTGGGAGGAATACAAGGACGCCCGGAAAGCCGAGGCTGGCCTGGCCTAACGGCGCAGGCCTGCGGCGGCCCCTTCGCCACCACGGTCTTCCCCCCCGCCCTCCTTCAGGGAATCCGCTTTCGCTGCCACGCCCGCGCTCCTGTCTTCACGAACGGCCTCCCCCTTCCCCGCTCACGACCTTCCACCCGTACGCCCTACATGAAATTTCTCGCTCTCGGAGACACGGACGGCATCGGTGCAAGCTGCCACTTCCTCGACCTCAACGGCAGCGGCATCGCCCTGGACGCAGGCACCGACCCGCAACGCGACGGCCCCGACTCGCTCCCTCGGTTCGACTGGGTGCAGGACCGGGCCGACAGCTACGTCGACCACACGCTCGTCACGCACGCCCACCACGACCATATGGGCAGCCTGCCGGTCCTCGTGCGCCGGTTTCCCCACGCCATGGCGCACATGACCGACGCGACCAAAAAGCTGCTCGACATTCTGCTGCCGGCCTCGGCCCGCCTCCAAGAAAAGCGACGCGACCGCGGCGAGACCACGCACGAGCCGCTTTTCACCGAGGACGAGCTGGACGCCCTGCAGCACCTCTACCTCACACACGATCTCGGGCAGGGGTTCGACCTGACGGGCCCGAAGGGAAAATCGTCCGTCACGGGGCGCTTCTTCTCGGCCGGACACATCCTCGGCTCAGCAGGGGTCGAGTTTCAGTTTGAGGAGTGGGGCCGCGATCGGCGGCTCTTCTATACCAGCGACACGAACATGCAGGCCCAGACCATCATTCCTGGGGGCGAGTACCCGGACACCACGGACGTGCTGATCCTGGAGTCCACCCAGGGGGCCGAGCCCGAGGCCGCGGCCACCAACCGCCCCGAAGAGCGCGATCGGTTCCGGGAGACCCTCTCTCAGGTGCTCGCCCGTGGCGGCACGGCGCTGATTCCCGTGTTCGTGATGGGACGGGCACAGGAGATCTTGGTGCTGCTCGGCCAGCTCAAGCGACAGGGCGCCATCCCCGCCGACGTACCCATCTATACGGCCGGCTCCATGCGGGCCATTGCGGGGGTGTACGACGACACACGCAAGACCACCCCCCGCGTTGACCCCAGTGACGAGGTGTATGACGTCGACCAGGAACGGGTGCCCTACGAGTCGGAGGCGAAGCGCGAGATTCTGGAGGGCCCCGGCATCATGGTCGTCAGCAGCGGCATGATGATCGAGCCGACCCTGTCGAACGTCCTGGCCCGGCGCATTGTCGAAAATGAGGACGACGCCGTGCTGCTGGTGGGACACCCGGCAGAGGGGACACCCGCGCGTCGCTTGCAGGACGCCGCCGCCGAAGGGGATGGAGCCCCGGTGATGCTGGCGGATGGACACGGCCCACAGCCCGTGTACTGCACGGTCGAGCGCTTTCGCTTCTCCGGCCACAGCGACCGGCGCGACCTTCTTTCCCTCGTCGACCGGATGGACCCGGAGACGGTACTCCTCATCCACGGCGACCCCGAGGCCAAGAATTGGATGGCCGAGCACATCAAGAACGGCCACCCGGAGACGGAGGTGCACCGCCCTGACTGGGGCAGCGTGATTGAGGTTTAGCCGCCCGGGGAGGGCCCCGTTGCCCCCCGTGTCCGGCACCCTGAGCCGGAGGGACACGGGCGGCGCGCCGCCGTCAGGAATGCGCTTCCCGCACGGGCACGACTCCCCTCCCCCCTGCACGGACTGGGACACACTGTACAATCACATGATCTTGAAATAACAGGTTGGAGAGCGAATCAGCCGATCGCGCCGCGTGTCAAAAAGGTGCGTCTCCGCGGTGAATGCGCAAGGAGACAAACGACGACGCCCAGAGATGGGTGATCGGGGAAGGGCCGAGACAGAAAGACCGACAGGTGAGACCCTGCTCAGGCCCTCTCCCGCCTTCAGAGACGAAAGCCCGCCCTCCCAAACCAGGTCGCACTCCCGCATGCCTGACTCTTCTGCCTTGCCCGCCCAGACGGCCACGCTCGCGGAGACCCTCCGCCCGCGCATCTCAGGCACGATCCACACCGACGAGATGACGCGAGCACTGTACGCGACGGACGCGAGCATGTACGCAATGTCGCCTGTCGCCGTCCTCGTTCCCGAGACGAGAGCGGACGTCCAGACGGCCCTGACGGTTGCTCACGAGCAGGGCGTGCCTGTTCTGCCTCGCGGGGGCGGATCCTCGCTCGCTGGACAGGGCGTCAACGAGGCCCTGGTGGTGGACTTCACGAACCACCTCAACCGCATCCTCGAGATTGACCCGGAGGCCCGGACGGCCCGGGTGGAGCCCGGCGTGACGCTCGACGCGCTCAATCGCGCCGCCGCCGAGCACGGCCTCATGGTGGGCCCGGACCCCGCAAGCGCCAACCGTGCCACCCTGGGCGGCATGCTTGCCAACAACTCGACCGGCACCCACTCCATCGCGTACGGCAACTTTATCCACCACGTCCGCGAGGCCGAGGTCCTGCTGGCCGACGGCACCGCCACGACCGTCGGCCCCACCGACCCTGCCACTTGGCAGGAGAAGATGCGGGACGGTGGGCTGGAGGGCGCCATCTACCGCGGCCTGAAGGCGCTTCTCGCCGACGGCGGACGCGAAACGATCCGAACGGACACCCCCAGCCACTGGCGCCGCAACAACGGCTACCGCCTGGAGGCGCTGCTAGACGAGGCGCCCAACCTTGCCAAGCTGCTCTGCGGCAGCGAAGGCACCCTGGCCATCACCACCGAGCTGACCTGTGACCTCGTGGAGAAGCCCGCCACCACCGGCCTCGGCGTGGTCCACTTCGAATCGCGCGACGACGCGCTGCGGGCCGTGACGACCGTCCTCGACACCGACCCGTCGGCCGTGGAGCTGTTCGACGGCGTCGCCATTGAGCGCACCCAGCAGACGCCCGGCTACGCCGAGCGCCTCACCTTTCTGGAAGGGACGCCCGGCTCCGTCCTCATCACCGAGTACTCCGGCGACACGGACGCCGAGATCGACGCGGCCCTCGACGCCCTCGAACAGACGATGGCGGAAAGGAGCCGCGGCTACGCCACCGTGCGCGTGACCGAGCCGGACGCGATCAAGAACGTCTGGTCCATCCGCAAGGAAGGACTGGGCCTCCTCATGGGCGTGGAGGGGGACTACAAGCCATGGGCCTTCATCGAGGACGCCTCCGTGCCCGTCGAAAACCTGGCCGACTACATCGACGAGCTCTCTACGTTCGTCGACGCCACCGACACGCGCGCCGCCTACTACGCCCACGCCTCCGCCGGCTGTCTCCACATACGCCCCTTCGTCAACACCAAGGACGAGACGGAGGTGGAGAAGATGACAGACATCGCGAAGGAGTCGCTCGATCTCGTCATGAAGTACGGGGGCGTCGTCTCCTCGGAGCACGGCGATGGCATCGCCCGGGGTTGGGCCAACCCCCACATCCTCGGCGAGGACCTGTACGATCTCTGCCGGGAGACCAAGGCGCTCTTCGATCCGGACGGCATTCTCAATCCCGGCAAGGTCGTCGACGCGCCGCCGATGGACGAGAATCTGCGGATGGGCCCGAAGTACGAGACCGACCCGTTCCGCACGGAGCTCGACTTCTCCGAGGACGGCGGCTTTACCGGGGCCATCGAGAAGTGCAACGGCAATGGCGCGTGTCGCAAGCTGCGGGCCGGCACCATGTGCCCCAGCTTCATGGCCACCCGGGAAGAGCCGGATTCCACCCGGGGGCGGGCCAACGCGCTCCGGAGCGCCCTGGCCGGCGACCTCTCGCAGGACGCCATGACGGGCGACGACATGCACGAGGTGATGGACCTCTGCATCCAGTGCAAGGCCTGCAAGACGGAGTGCCCGTCGAACGTCGACATGGCCAAGATCAAAACCGAGTGGCTCCACCACTACTGGGACGACAACGGGATGCCGCTCCGCACCCGTTTGTTCGCCCGCCAGCCCGACGCGGCCCAGTGGATCAGCGGCACCCCCCTGGCGTCGCTCGTCAACTGGGCGAGCGACCAGTCTGTCCTCCGCCGGGCGGGCGAGGCCCTCTTGGGCGTCAGTGCGGAGCGGCCCTTGCCGCCGTTCGCCCGCCAAACGTTCCGCCAGTGGTTCCAGAACCAACAAGGCCACGTTGGCGGGGACGGAGCGAGGAGGCCGCGCGTCGTTCTCTTTCCGGACGCGTTCAACGCCTACCACACGCCGGCCCCGCTTCAGGCAGCCACCCGCGTTATGCAGGCCACCGGGCACCGTGTCGAACTTCCCCCGCCGGCCGTTGGGAGCGGGCGCACACTTCTATCGAAGGGCCTCGTTCCGCAGGCAAAGCGCCGGGCCCGCCAGACCGTCGACGCGCTGCACTCGTACGCTGAAGCGGATGTGCCCGTCGTAGGGCTGGAGCCCAGCTCCATTCTCACTCTGCGGGACGAGTTCTTGGACCTTCTTCCCAACGATTCACGCGCCGAGGCCGTCGCGGACACCGCCTACACCTTTGAGGAGTACCTGGCCGAGCGGGCCGAGGACGGCATGTTCGACACAGAATCGTGGCAGGGTAGCGGCGACGTGCTGCTACATGGGCACTGCCATCAGAAGGCCCTGATCGGCACGGCAGCGACAGAACAAGCCCTATCTCTGGCCGGGTACGACGTGACGGCCGTCGACGCCGGGTGCTGCGGCATGGCGGGGGCCTTCGGCTACGAGGCCGAGCACGTAGACGTCTCGAAGCAGATGGCTGAACTTCGCCTCGCCCCTGCCGTGCGTCAGACCAATGCGGACACGCGAGTGGCTGCCCCCGGCTTCTCGTGCCGTTCTCAAATCAAGGACGTCACGCCCCGCACGGCCCAGCATCCCGCCGAGTTGCTCTGGGACGCCCTCGAGCACACCCGTTCTTCAGAAGCAGCCCTTCCGTCCCAGCCCGCCCGCTAGTGCGTTGCCGCGGGCGGGCAGCCGGTCGACGGCACTAGTTCTGCCGGATCCCCGGCGCGGCCGTCTTCGAGTGGTAGGCCGCCAGGTCCTGAGAGGACGGCCACAGCGACATGGCTTCTTGGAAGATCGGGTCGGCCCGGTTCAGGATGGGCCGTGCCACCCCACGTCCGTATATCAGACGCGCCAGGTAGCCCTTCACCCGGGTGGCGACAAACTCCCGCTCTTCTTGGGCCGTCTGTGCTGCGTAAACGCGCTCCGCAGTGTCGACCGAGTCCGGATTCTCCGTGATCTCGACGCCATTTTCCTCCGCGAACGACCAGAAGGAGTCGACCATCTCCTCGGACGGCTCGAAGGAGGACTGGAATTCTTCGGGGCGGTCCTGCCACGTCCCCCGAAGGTCAGTCTCGTTCTGCGTGAACCACTTGCGCGCAAAGGCATAGTCGAGCCCACTCTGCACGAGGTGGGTCAGCGCCGTGGTGTCCGGCTGTACCACGTAGTCCGGGAGAATGCCACCGCCGCCAAACACCGTCCGGCCGTGGTCAGTCTGATACGCTAGCGAGTCCGGAATGCTCTCGCGGTACTCGTTGAGATGATAGGTCGCTTGGTTGATCGTGGAGAACTTTTCCTGATAGTAGTTCTCCCGATTGCCCCGCTCGTAAGGCGACTGGATGAGACGGCCCACCGGCGTGTAGTACCGGCCCACCGTCATCTGCAGCACGCTCTTGTCGCCGAGGTCAAACTGCTTCTGGATCAGCCCCTTGCCGAACGTGCGCCGGCCCACGATAAAGGCCCGGTCGTGGTCCTGCAGGGCCCCACTCAGGATCTCACTTGCCGACGCCGACCCGCGGTTCACGAGAACGATAACGGGCTGATCCGCGATCATGCCCCCGGGCCGGGCCGAAATGGTCCGGTTCATCTGCTCACTCCGGCCCTTCGTCTCCACGATTGTCATCTCCTCCCCCAGCATCTCGTTCGCAATCTGCCAGGAGGAGCGCATGACACCGCCCGGGTTGCCCCGAAGGTCGAGGACGAGCCGCTCCATGCCCTGGTTGAGCAACGTCGACGCTGCCTTTCGGAATTCGTCGTGGGTTTTCATGGTGAACCGGGTGATGTTGATGTACCCGGTCTGGTCATCGACCATGTACGGCGACCGCACGGACTGCGTCTCGATCTCTTCCCGCGTGAGGGTGAAGTCGAGACGATCGTCCATCGTGGGCCGGTACACGGTAATCCGTACCTCCGTCCCAATCTCCCCCTTGAGACTATTCTGAATTTCGTTGGAGGAGAGCCCAACGGCAGACGAGTCTTCGATGCCGACGATGCGGTCGCCGGCCATCACACCCATTTCCTCGCTGGGCCCCCCCGCTACCGGCGAGATGACGCGCGCCGTGTCATTCGGCACCTCGAAGACGATCCCGATGCCCCCAAACGAGCCCTGATATTGGTCCTTCACGTCTTCGGCCCGGTCGGCGGGAATGTATGTGGAGTGTGGGTCCAGGCTACCGATCATTCCCTCAATGCCTTCCTCCGCCACGTCGCCCGCATCCAGCGGGTCCACGTACTCCTTGTTCATGACGACGAGGGCCTGCCGCATCTTATCGAGTTGCGTGCCCAGATCTTCGTCGGTCAGATAGGTGTCAATCTGCACGCCGAGCACCGCCCCGAAGGCAATGAGGAGAACGGCCGGAAGAATGTGGTACTTGCTGAGACGCTTCATAGAATCGTCGGAGAGATCCGTGTCAAACGACAGCGCGCGAACAGGTTGAGTAGTCTAGAGGATCCCAGTCGATCTCATCCCCCGTGAGCGACTTCTGGGGAGATCCCCGGCGGTGGCACTAACTTCTTTCTCATATTTGAGCCGGACGGCTTTGTTGCAGACTGCGTCCTTGTGTTACCAAGCGGAGAACGTTTTGCAGGAATCCGCTTATCATTGAGGCGTCAGTTTATGCGGAAAACGTATCCAACCCTTCCTCAAGGCTAAAAACGGGGTCTTATTCCCCAAAACACAGGATGTCGGACACAAAGGCGGAGCAGTACTACTATATTTTCGACAGTCGTACTCATCGTCCGCTCGTGCTGGATCGGGCGACGGGGGAACATTACGCCTCCGGATCCGACCCGCGGAGGCCACTTATTGATCACGTCGCGGCTCAGCGGGAAGCAGGGGTGTTACGCCAGTTCGCACGTTGGTGTGCACAGCAGGTTGATCCCAATGGGGTGTCGGCTCACACCGCCGCCGGACGGCTCTGGGCTGCCGCCCAGCGAGACGCCCCGGAGGCCTGGCAGCGCGTGCGGCATGAGACCGCCGATGCGGCCATGCTGGCCATGTCACTCGGCTTGCCACAGCGTGAGCCCCGGGCCGCTCGGCTTCTCACCCTCCAGGCCTGCACGCACCCGGAGGCACAGCAGGCGGCCCGCGATGCCGCCCACATGAGCGAGCGATGGGCCGAGTTCAGCGCCCCGTCCGCCTCAACAGAAGAGGCACAGGCAATGCGGGCACGTCATGTCAATTGGCTTCTCGACCAGGTGTCCACTCCGTAGATTAGGGAACCGTGTCGGTTTCTCCATCCGGCCCGTCCAGGCCGGTCGTATGCGTTTTTTTACCATTGGGATGAGGATGCGACCCTCCGCACGCGCTCGATACTCAGCATCAAGGCCCCGTCTCACCCGCTCTTCTCGTCCTCGTCGACCAGCGGCACGAAGCGGAACGAGTGAAATTCCTCTCGCTGGTAGTCATGCGGGCCCGAGCCGGTTCGGGTGATGCGCGTCATGGTCTGTCCTCCGCGCCCCCCGATCGGGATTACGAGACGCCCCCCCGAGCCGTCGTCCTCGCCGGACGGCTCGCGGAGCTGGTGTAGGAGCGGGGCGGGAATCTCGGACGCCCCCGCGGTCACCACGATTCCATCGTACGGCCCGAAGGCGGGCCACCCCTTCGTTCCGTCCCCGTGCTGCGTCCGTGCGTCGTAGCCGAGCTCGTCGAGCACGGAGCGGGCCCGCCGAAGAAGGTCTTCGTGGCGCTCGATTGAGAAGACCCGCGCACCCATCTCGCATAGCACGGCGGCCTGAAACCCACTGCCCGTGCCCACCTCCAGGATGCGGTCGTCCGGCTGCACGCCCAGCAACGCGGTCTGGTACGCCACCGTGAAGGGCTGGGAGATGGTCTGATTGAGCCCAATCGGGAGGGCTTCGTCGGCATAGGCCCGGTCCCGGAGGGCCGCGTCCACAAAGGCATGACGGGCCACTGCCCCGACTGCCGACAGGACTCGTTCGTCGTGAATGCCCCGTTCGCGCAGGGTCTCGACGAGCCGCTCACGCTGGTGGCGGTATTTCCGGTCGTCCGATGGAGTGGCGGCCATGGCGGCAACAGGGAAACCTTCGTGGGGAGACAGCGCCTCTCTCAGGCCGAGGCGGGGACCGTCGCGCTCGCCTGCGAGGTGGACTGCCCTGTGAGGGCGCTCGTGAGGTACGTCCGCAGTTCCTCGGGGGTGATGTTGGAAATGAGAGCCCCATCGCGCGAGACGCTGATGTCCCCGGTCTCCTCCGATACGACCACTACGAACGCGTCGGTCTGCTCGGTGAGGCCCACGGCGGCACGGTGGCGAAGGCCGAGTTGGGGGCTCAGCTTCATGCTCGTCGAGACGGGGAGGATGCACCGGGCGGCCTCCACGCGACGGTTGTTGACGATGACGGCCCCGTCGTGCAGGGGATTCTGGCCGTAAAAGATCGTAAGCAGCAGGTCGCGCGACACCTCTGCCTCCAGCAGCTTGCCCGTCTCCACGTAGCTCCGAAGGCCGGTACTGCGCTGGAAGGCGATGAGGGCCCCGATCTGCTGTTGGCTCATTTCCTCCACCGCCCCCACCGTTTCATCAATGATCTGAGTCTGATCGGTCGTGCTAACAAAGCGCCGCACGATCGGATTCTTGCCCAGCAGCAGGAGCAGCCGGCGGATTTCGGGCTGGAAAATGATGATGACCGCCAGCACAAAGACCTGATTGAAGTAGCTGAAGACGGTCGTCAGCACCGTCATGTCGGCCAGTTCAACCACGAACTGGATCAGGAAGAGCGCCCCGAGGCCGAGGGCAATCTGCACGGCGATCGTCCCGCGCATGAGCCGGTAGAGCTGGTACAGGATGTAGGCGACGACGACGATCTCGAAGGCGTCGCCAATCCCGAAGCCGATAATCTCGAAGACCTTCACGAATCGGTTCGGCCGGATGCGAAGAGAGACACGGAAGCGAGGGTGCCAGCGGCACGAGCGCTAGCGTTGGCGAAGGGTGGCCCCAAGAACCGTGAGCATCTCGACAGTGGGAGCGATGTCGTGGGTGCGCACAATGGTGGCCCCTCGCGCCACGGCCGCCGCCGTGGCCCCGAGCGACCCGAAGAGGCGCTCGTCCACGGGAGCGGGGTCGTCGGGCGTGCCCAGGGTGGCCCCAATCGTGCTCTTGCGGGAGACGCCCACGAGCACGGGGCAGTTGAGGGTGAGAAGCTCGTCGATCTCGTTGAGCAGGCGGAAATTCTCGGTGTCGGACTTGCCGAAGCCGAAGCCCGGGTCGATGATGATCTGCTCCACACCGGCCTGCTTCGCCGTCTCCACCGTCCGGGCCAGTTCGTCGCGCACCTGAGCCGTCACGTCGTCGTACTCCCGGGGCCGCGTGAGGTCGCCGGGCTCGCCCTCCGAATGCATCAGCATGAGGGGCGCTTTCCAGTCGGCGGCCGCCTCGGCCATTTCAGGATCGTGCCCCAGGCCGGTGACGTCGTTCACGATGTCCGCCCCGGCGGCGAGGGACGCCCGGGCCACGTCGGGCTTGTAGGTGTCGACCGACACCACCGCCTCGGGGAACCGATCTGTAAGGGCGTCGATGACGGGCACCACTCGGTCGCGCTCGTCTTCTTTCGAGACGGGATCCGCCCCGGGCCGGGTCGACTCGCCCCCCACGTCGATAATTGAGGCCCCCTCACTCAACATCTCGGCGGCCCGCGACATGGCCTTCTCGACGGTCACGTACTGGCCGCCGTCGGAAAAGGAGTCGGGGGTGACGTTCAGCACCCCCATCACATGCGCCCCCATAGCCTCCGGGCTGCCGGGCCGACAGTCGAGCGTGTAGTCGTCCCCGCGGAGCACGAACCGGTCGGCGGGAAAGTCGTCGGGATTCAGCGATGGGGTTGAGCGCGACAGGCGAGGCATAGGGGAGCGGGACAGCGCGTTTTAAGAAGTGGAGATTCGCGAACATTCGTTGAGACAAGGTATACACAGAGCGCTGTCGGAACGAGATCCATCGCCCGTTTTTGTGGAAACTTTCCGACCGCTCGGTGTGCCCTGTGGGGGGGTTTGTAAAGCGGCTTTCACGACCTTTCTTTTTCGTCGATGGACGACATCGTACGCTCGGCCCTGCAGTGGATGGGTCCCCTCCGGCGGGTAAAGGAATTCAAGTCCCGCCCCGTCGCCACGCAGCGCTCTCTGCTTCGCCGCCTGCTTCGTCGCGCCGCCGACACCGAATGGGGACGTCGGTTCGGGTTTTCTGAGATCGCCGAGGCGTCCGACGTTGTACAGGCCTATCAGAACCGCGTGCCGCTGCACACCTACGCGGACATCGCGGAGGATGCGGAGCGAATTCGGAACGGCGCCGCCGATGTGATGTGGCCCGGCACCATCACCAACTTCGCCGTCTCCAGCGGCACCGTCTCCGACGGCAAGGTGATTCCCATCAGCGACGAGACGATCGATCACAACCGGTCGTTCAGTGTAGGCACCGGCGTGAACTACCTCAAGGAGAGCCTCGACCCGAGCTTCTTCGGCGGCAGCCACCTGACCCTGCCGGGGCGCGTCGAGGAGGATCCCAACTACCCGGGCACGAAGGCGGGCGAGATCAGCGGCATCCTCGCAGAAAACGCCCCTGGGTTCTTCCGGGCGCTCTTCCAGGCCGTCCCCAACGAGGTGACCTTCCTTCCCAGTTGGGAGGAGAAGCTTCAGGCCGTTGCCGAGCGGACGGTCGACAAGGACATCCGCCTTCTCGTGATGGTGCCCACCTGGGCGCTTAACCTGTTCGATCTGCTGATCGATCTGCACAACGAGCGACATGGCGACACGGCCACGACCGTGGGCGAGGTGTGGCCCAACCTGCAGGTGTTCGTCTCGGGCGGGGTCGCCCTTCGGTCGTACCGCGACCTGATCGAGGAGAAGATCGGACACGACATCGACTTCGTCGAGACCTACGGCGCATCCGAGGGCTTTTTCTCCTTCCAGGACGAGCTCGACGACCCGTCGATGCTGCTACACCTCGACAACGGGGTCTTCTACGAGTTCGTGCCGCTCAGTGAGCGTGGTGACGAGGCCCCAGCCCGCCATACGATTGCCGATGTAGAGCCCGGCGTGCGCTACTCCCTGCACGTAACCTCCTGCAGCGGGCTCTGGGCCTACGAGGTGGGCGACGTCGTCCGGTTCACGCAGACCTTCCCACACAAGATCACCGTGGCGGGCCGCACGAGCGACATGATCGACGAGTACGGCGAGGCCATCTACGGGGATGAGGTCCGCGCCGCCCTGAAGTCGGCCTGCGAGGCCACCGGGGCGCACGTGTCCGACTATCACGTAGCCCCGCGCCCCTCGGCCAACGGCACGCAGCCGGGGCACGAGTGGCTCATTGAGTTTGAACACCCTCCGGGCACCCTGGCGGCCTTCGAACGCGCCCTCGACGAGCACTTGCAGGAGGTGAACCGGCACTACTACATCCGCCGGGAGGGCGACGCCCTCGACGGCCCGGACGTGTCGTCCCTTCCGAAAGGAACGTTTTACCGCTGGCTCCAAGCGACCAACGACGACATCAGCGGCCAGACGAAGGTCCCACGCATGAGCGACACCCGCGAGGTCGCCGATGGCGTGCTCGCGGCCGCTGAGCAGGGTCGTTGAGGGCGCCTCTACACGGATCTCCCACCATTTTTCCCGCCGCTGCCCCTGGAACAACCGGTCACGTCGCTCGTGATGGCTTTTCGGAGCGCAAATTGCATCCTCCGTGGACTCGGTACCGGTTGAGCTTCGGCGCTCTCTAATCCCGGTTGGAAGCGCACGCCTCCCCGACTGCCCCCCGATCGTTCCCGGGGACGTGCCGTTCTCACCATCACTTCTACCGTTCATCACCCACAACCCGACAGGACCATATGCAAGTTTCTCGCGAACAACGGATGCTGGACCAGTATCTCCAGGAGATCGGGAAAATCGACCTTCTCGAGCCGGAGGAGGAGGTCGAGCTGGCACGACGCATTGAGGATGATGACGAAGAGGCTCTTCACAAGCTCTGTCGCGCCAACCTGCGATTCGTCGTCTCGGTCGCGAAGAAGTATCAGGGACAGGGCCTGTCGCTGGCCGACCTCATCAACGAGGGCAACTACGGCCTCATCAAGGCCGCTAAACGGTTCGACGAGACCCGTGGCTTCAAGTTTATCTCCTACGCCGTCTGGTGGATTCGGCAGGCCATCCTGCAGGCCCTTGCGGAGCAGAGCCGCGTAGTGCGTCTGCCTCTCAACCGCATCGGCACCATCTCGAAGATCCGGAAGGCCAGTGCCCGCCTGCAGCAGGATCTCGACCGCAAGCCCAATATCGAAGAGCTGGCCGAGGAGCTTGAGATCGATGTCCAGAAGGTGCGCGAGGCAATGAAGCACACCAGTCGCCACCTGTCGATGGACGCGCCGTTCAACGAGGAGGACGACAACAGCCTCCTCGACGTACTGCCGGACGAGGACAATGACTCTCCGGACGAGGAGATGCTCTCCGAATCGGTCAAGATCGACATCGAGCGCGCCCTCAGCGCCCTGCACGACCGGGAGGCCGAGATCACGCGCCTCTACTTCGGCATCGGGCGCGAGCACCCGCTTACCCTTGAGGAGATCGGCAAGCGCTTCGACCTCACGCGGGAGCGCGTCCGCCAGATTAAGGAGAAGGCCCTTCGGAAGCTCCGCCAGCGTCACAACCGTCAAGACCTTCAGCCTCACACTGATTAGTACCGATACGGCCCCTCCTCCCGATTCATCCCTGCGATGAACGATCCGGGCGCGTCCCGACTTCTGTCGGGGTGCGCCCGTTTTCGTTGGGGGCTGCCGGACCCGATCGAGCCACCCGTGTCATCCATGTCGCTTCTGCCGTTTCGCCCTTCCTGCTCCCTTCAGGCCACGGTCCAGAACCGGGTGGTCTTCGGGTACGAGGTGTCCCCTGATCAGGTGACCCCCTTTCTGCCCGAGAAGCTCGTGCCGGTTGAGCGGAACGGGACGGCATGCGTCAGCCTCGTGGGGGGGGAGCTGACGAGAATGCGGGTGTTCGGGGTTGTGTCCCTTGGACTTCGGCGGGTGCCCACGGTCGAACTGCAGGTGCACGTGCATCCGGCGGGTGCCCCCGAGAAGGAGGGGACGTGGACGGTGCAGGCACATACGCCGCGGCGTCTCGTGGCGTGGGGGGCTCAGGCGCTCTACGGTGAGCGGGTGGAGATAACGTCCATGCAGCCCATTCGGCGAGAACCAGCCGACCATGTGGAGGTGACCTACCGCTTCGATTGGAAGGGACGCGAGCAGCGAGTCCGGGCGCGGGGGGAGCCCTCTCCTGTGACACCCTCCCCCAACGCTCATGCCCATTCCCTGCTCGGCCCCAACTGGCGATTCAGCACCGCACGGGATGGCACGCTACTGCGAACCTACATCGACCGCTCGGCAGTGCCCATCTGCCGTGTACAGGAGCATCACGTCACCATGCAGTGGTCAGCCGCCTACGGGGAAATCGGAGAACTCCTCCAAGACCAGTCCCCGTTCCATGTCCTTCTCTCTCTCAGATCGCCCGTGGCCCTGCACTGGCCCGCACGGACGTAACGCACGGCCTCTGTGGTTGCATTTTGCCCCCGCCGTTAATACACTCTTTACCCGAAGGGCAAATGTCTTCTTGATACGTGTCCATTCTTCCTGATCGTTTTTGATCACCCTTCCGTCTCCGATCCCGGCGGAAGATGCTGGAAGCCCTTTTTCGCGAAGTGTGTTCTTCGTACTGGGCGGGTGACTGCCCTTCCGTTCGCCGCTGGCCTCGTCTCCCCCTGCCTCCATTCATGCTTCTTCCTCGTCTCCGTGCCCTCTATCTGACCCTCGCCATGTTTGTGGTCGCCGGACTATGGGCCCCGTCTCTCGTGCAGGCTCAGGGGTTCGGGGTCTACGAGCAGGGCTCATGCGCAATGGCTCGGGCGGGCGCCACCGTGGCGAACGGCTGCGGCGACGGGTCGTCGATCTACTTCAACCCGGCGAACGTAGCCGGTGCCGAGGGCGTGACCGCCTCAGTAGGGGCCACCCTCATCGACGCGAACGGGGAGTTTACGTACGACTACACGGTCCGTGCTCCGTACACGGGCACGGAGGTCTCCCTTCAAAATGACCCGATCCCTGTTCCGCACGGCTACGTCACGTACGGGCTTTCCGAACGGGCTGGGGTTGGGGTCGGCCTGTACGTCCCATACGGCCTGGAGACGAACTGGCCCACACAGCTGTCGGACGGCACCTACTTCGACGGCGCCTTCGAAGGGTCCAGAAGTCGCATTCAGAATATTTACGTGCAGCCGACCACTGCCTACCAGATTACTCCGAGGCTACGCGTGGGATCCGGGCCCATCTTCGCCATTTCAGTGGTCGAGCTCAACCAGCTCCTGGATCTATCACAGCAGTCGACCCCCGACGGACCTACGTTCGGTCAACTGGGCATTCCCTTCCACACGGCCTTTGCTCGGGTGGAACTCGAAAGCAGCAACGAGCTCGGGATTGGCGCCAATTTCGGACTCTCGTACCAGGCCACAGACCGGATCTCCATCGGCGCCCGCTTCACAACGCCCATCACGGTGTCGTACGAGGGCACCGCGGAGTTTGAGCAGATCCAGACCGAGCTGACAGTTCCCGCTGATATTGTCCGAGACGGAGAAGTAGTAATCCCAGCAGGAAAGGATATTGATGACATCGTAGGACCGCAATTTCAGCCTGGTCAGCAATCTGAAAACGATCAAGACCGTCTCACAGAGCAACGCGTTGAAACAGAAATCACCTTTCCCCTCCAGCTCGTCGGGGGCCTCAGCGTCCAGGCCACCGGGAGACTGTTGCTGCTCGCCGACTACCAGTTCACCGGTTGGTCCTCCTTCGACGAGATCGCACTCGACTTCGAGAATCTGGGCGAGCGCGTCCGGGAAGAGAACTACGATGACACGCACGCCCTCCGCCTCGGCGCGGAGTACGACGTTCTCGAACAGTTGACGGCCCGCCTCGGCTACCTCTACAACACCGCCGCCGCCCCGGACGAGACGGTGACCCCGCTGCTCCCAGAGTCGAACCGCAACCAATTCACCGTAGGAATCGGCTGGCGCCCCACGGACACGATAGAGTTGAACGCGTCCTACCAGCTCCTCCAGCAGAACGACCGGCGGGGGCGGGTCCGCGGCACGCTGCCCGGTGAGTCTCTCTCGACGGACCTCAACCAGGGCCTTTATGGCTTCGGCGCCAACCTCTTCGGCACGACCCTCACACTCCACCTCTGAGACTATCATGAAGCGCCCCTCTCTCCCCCGCGTGCTCTCCGCCGGGGCCATCCTGCTTCTCGTCTTCACTGCCCCCCTGCTCACGGGGTGTGATGACGAGTCGCTGACCGCGCCGGAGATTCAGACTAACCTGTTCAACAGCTACGTGGCTCTCGGCAATAGTCTTACGGCTGGCTTCCAGTCTAGCGGCATCAACGAGAACACCCAGCGGGATTCCTATGCCTTCCTTCTCTCAGAGCAGATGGGAACGCAGTTCACCCTTCCTGTGCTTTCGAATCCTGGATGTCCTCCGCCTCTGTCTCAGGTTCTTCCTCCTCAACGCATCTCCGACGAACCCTGTGCATTCCGGGCTCAGCCGTCCTCTCCCACGATTAACAACGTGGCCGTCCCGGGCGCAGCAACAATTGACGTTCTCAGCAACCGCCGCTCGCTCGCTGATCCCAGTGCCCTCACGCAGTTCATTCTCGGAGGAAAAACCCAGATCGAAGCCGCCAAGCAGGCCAATCCGACCTTCGCTACCGTATGGATTGGCAACAACGATGTCCTAGACGGCGCAGTAATGGGCGATACTACTCTCGTGACTTCTGTAGACTCGTTTGAGACCCGTTACACGCAGTTGGTGAATCAACTTGAGTCAATCAACACCTTAGAAGGAGCCGTCTTTCTCGGAGTGGCGGACGTGACCCTCATCCCTCACTTCTCACGTGGGGCCGCTTACCGACAGGCAATCGGTGTCGGGCAGAGTGCGGGAGTGCTGCCCCCGAATCTAGAAGTTACGTCCTGCGCCCCCTCGGAGTCTGGCACCGTCCTCATTCCCTTCCAGCACGGTGCAGCCCTGGTAGAAACCGCCCTTGGCCTGCGAGAGCGACTCGGAAGTCTGGCCCCGACTATCACGATTGATTGCTCCGAAGACCGAACTGTGGAGGAAGCCATCCGACAGAACGTTCCCGATGACCTCGAAGACACAGTCGTAAGTCAGATCGACGAAGACGTCCGACCAGTCTCTTTTCTCACTCCTCCTGAAATCTCATTCCTGCAGGACCGCGTTGCAACCTTCAACGAGCAGGTAATCCGGGAGAAGGTCAACGACGACTACGGGTACGTGAACCCAAATACTCTCTTCCAGAGCAACATCGAGCAGATTCCGGTCTTCCCGGAGCTGTTCGAGAATCCCGAGACTCCTTGGGGCACCGATCAGCCGTTCGGACCGCTGTTCAGCCTCGATGGCATTCACCCGAGTACAACTACCCATCACCTAGTCGCCAACGCTCTCATCGACGAGATTAACAACACCTACGACGACGCCCAGCTCTCCCCCGTGTCCACGCCGTAGCAAAGTTTAGGGGTTTGCCGAGACGGTATCCCGATCCATCGTGGTCGTGTCGGCCTGCATCGTATCGGGATTCGTCGTCTCAACAGTATCCGCATCTACCTGTGGGGCCACGATGGTGTCGGACGACGGGACGGTGGCCGGCACCCGCGTCGACGTGGTGTCTGTCGCGCTCGTGTCGGCGGCCTCAATCACGATGGACCCGTTCTGGGTGCGCAGCTCGACGGTGGGCCCGCCCTCACCCATCTGGGCGTCGTAGCGCGCCCCAGCGTTGACCGGGGCGAACCGCTCGGCGGTGAAGGCCAGGCCCTGCGTCCGGATGGTGCCCACGTCGGTTTGGGCGTCGACCTGTGCCGCGGCGTCGGCCGGAAGGCGGAGGTGGATGTCGCCATTGGCCGTCTTCAACAACAGGCCCCCGTCCGCCGGAACGCGCTGGACGTCCACCTGCAGATCGCCGTTGCGGATTGTCGCCTCGACGGGCGCGGCCGCCTGCTGGACACTCACGTCCCCATGTCGGTGATCGATGGTCAAGCCCCCCTCCACCCCGTCGATACGAACGGACCCACTTAACCGATCGATGCGAAGAGCGGACGCGCGAGGGACCCGTCCCTGGATGTCCACGGCCGCGTAGTCGTTCTCCTCGGCCTCTAAGGTGTACGTGTACTCGGCCTCCGTGCCGCTTTCGGTAATCGAGATGCCGTCCAGCACCGACCGGCCGGCCGGCCGCGACTCTCCCCGCCCCCGCCGCACGAACGAGAGGTCCGCAGTTGACCGGTCGGCGCCCGTTACGTGCACCGAGCCCCGCAGCCCCTCGAGGACGAGGGGGCGTCCGGTGGGGGCCACGGCCCGGGCCACCGTGTCGACCACCTCTACATTTCCGAGCCGCAACACGCCGTCACTCGTCCGGGCCACGTCCGACTCTTCTGAGCGCTGGCAGGCCCCTCCTACCGCCGCCAGCCCGAGGATGCCGAAGATAACGAAGATCTGCGAGAGCCGACACATGGCGCTGAGGGGGGACGTGAGAGTTCGAGCGAAGGATGGGGTCAGTGGAGCTCGATGTTTTGGATGAACCGACGGGCGGCAAAGTAGGACCCGAGCCACCCGAGCAGAACGCCCCCCCCGACGAGGCCGCCAAAGAACAGAAGCTCCATGTAGAGCGACGGGGGCGCCCGATCAATCTGCTGAAAAAACAGCCGGTAGAGCCCCCACACAACGCCCCCGGCAATGGCTCCTCCGGCGAACCCTTGCGTAATCCCCTCGACGAGGAAGGGACGCCGCACGAAGCGGTCCGTGGCCCCTACCAGCTTCATCGTTCGGATGAGCAGCCGCCGGGCATAGATGGTGAGCCGAATCGTGTTGGCCACGAGGAAAATGGCCGCGAGCACGACAATGCCCCCCAGCGACAGCCCAATGGCGTTGATGAGTTGCCGGTTCTGCGCCACCCGCGTGAGCAGGTCCCGGTTGAGCACGACCTCTTCCGCCCCTCGCCACTCGTTGATGACGTCCGCGGCACGGGCCATGCTGTCCGGGTGGGCGTGGCTCGGAGCCATTTCGATCTTGATCGAGGCAGGAAGAAAGGTTGGGTCCTCGAAGGCGGAGGCTCCTTCCCCGAACTCCTCCCGGAAAATCCTAGCGGCCTCTTCGTGGGAGATAAACTCGGTTTGCGCCACCCCCGGCCTCGTCTGAACGCGGGCGTGGAGGGCCTCCTGGACGTCTTTCGTCGCGTCCTGCTCGATGAACACCTCCATCTGGCTGGCCTGCTCACGCAACATTTCCGACACGACCGAGGCCTCGTACCCCACAATGCCGAATACGCCCACTAGCACCAGGGCCACCGCAATGGCACTCGTAGACGCCACGGCCGAGAACGTGGCGCGTCGAAGGTTGGCAAAGCCTTCCCGGATGAAGTACGGCAGCACGGCGGGAGGGGTGGATTGCGTAGGAGAATAGCCGTAGAAGCAACCTACGAAGACCGGGCCGGAAAGAACAAGCGGGGGCTCCCCAACACGTTGGGGACCGGACTCCGGACTGTCCCACTCCGATCTCCGCATCCGGCGCCGGGAGGGGGCCTACCGCTCAGCCCCTTCAGGATACGTCGCCCCGCGGGGGTAGGAACCGAGCACCTGAAGAGCCATCGTGATTTCTCGGAGGTGGTCCAGCGCCCGTGCCACGGCCTCGTCCTCCACGTCCCCGTGCACGTCGAGGTAAAACCGGTAGCGGCCCGGCTGCCCCACCAGGGGGCGGCTTTCAATCTTAGCCAGGTCCAATTCGCGGAGCGCAAAGACAGCGAGGCTCTTGAAGAGGGCCCCCGGCACGTTGTCCTGCAGGACGAACGTGACGGATGTCTTCGGCGCGCCGGAGCCCACCGGGGACGCATCCGTGTCCTCCGGGGCGAGCACGAGAAAGCGGGTGAAGTTTTGTTCGTTGTCCTGGAGTCCCTCGGCGAGGACCTCGAGCCCATACCGCTCGGCGGCCCGTCGGGAGGCCACCGCCGCCGTCGTCGGGTCCCGAGTCTCCGCCACGACCCGGGCCGCCCCGGCCGTATCCGGCGTGGCCTCGGGCGTCGCGCCCGGAACGTGGGTACGAAGCCAGTCTCGGCACTGCCCGAGTGCCTGCTGATGGGACCGTACGACCTCCAGCCCGTCGATCGTCGCCTCCCGCGGCGCCATGAGGCAGTGGTGAATGCGCAACTGGAGCTCTCCGATGATCGTGACGGCGTGCGTGCGGAGGTGATCGTAGTTGACGCGCACGCTGCCAAACACCGCGTTTTCGATGGGGATCACCGCACGGCCCACCGCGTCTCTCTCGACCGCCTCAAAGACGTCCTCGAACGTGGCGGACGGGTGCACCTCTGCGTCGTCGAAGACGCACCGGACGGCTTCCTCGCTGAAGGCACCAGGCTCTCCCTGGAAGGCGACGTGATGGGCCATCGTCGTACGAACCGCTGCGGGTGGAGACGTGAGACCGGAGAGAAATGAATCGGCAGTCCCACGCTCGCAACGGCCCTGCGTTCCGTTCCATACGGGATAAAAGAAAACGCCTGACCGGACCCCATGTGGCCCGACCAGGCGTCACGATGCGCTTCTCGTCCAGCGGTGCGGGCGATCTTGTCACTGCCCTACGCCAGACCTCCGCCAGCGGGAGAGAACAAAGGGCGCCGGAGACGTGCGCTACTTGATCTCAATCTGACGGCGCGTGCTCTTCTCCGTCTTTGGGACATTGATTGTCAGCACCCCCTCATCGTAGGTGGCCTCCACACGCTCCGGATCCACCGCGTTGGGCAGGGTGAACGTCCGGTGGAAGTTGCCGAAGGCGCGCTCCACGCGCACATACTCTTCGCCTTCCTCCTGGCGCTCACTGGAGCGCTCGCCGCTGACAGTCAGCGTGTTGTTCTGGAGATTGATGGCAATGTCGTCCTTCGTCATCCCGGGCACGTCGAGGCGGATGCGGAACGCGTCGTCCGTCTCCGACAGGTCCGTTCGGGGAGCCCAGACGGTCGACGTATCGTCGTCGCTTCCCCGACCGAAGAACTGGTCGAAGATGCTGTCCACTTCACGCTGGAGGTCGCGAACTGCGCGGTTCGGGGTGCGGCGTGTGAGCTGTGTCATGGTTGATCACCTCTGTGCGGATTGGATTCGGTAGTCTCACGAACATGTCAACCACAGGGCGTCACGCAACGCCCCGTTGCTTACCAGTGCATCCACGCAGCGCCTCAAGACGTGTACCAGCCGGCGTCCCCGCCGTTGCCGACCGAAATTTCGACAAGCCGTCCCTGTCGTCGTGACAGTCGCCTGTAGATGTGACGGTCCCGCAACGCGTTCTGCGCTCTCTACCGCGGGGCCACGTCAATCACGACAGGGAGGTGATCGGACGCCGTTGGCGTATCACCCGCCCGAAGCCCGTGGGCCGATCGTACGTCGGCCGGCAATGCCGGGGTGTGCAGCACGAACTCGTGGACGACCTCCAGCACGCTGTCGGTGACAAACGCATAGTCGAGCCGCCCCGGCGGAAACGAACTGCCGGGTGCGATCCAGGTGGTGTGCAGGGGCGTCGCCGCCTGGCGCGGGTTGGTGTCGAGCAGAGGCGATCCGTCCCAGTCCGGCGCCGCCGCCGATCCGTAACGGCCGGTATTCATGATTTCTCCGGTGCGCAGCGTCCGCGGCTGCTGGGCGTCCCCGACGAAGTTCATGTCCCCGAGCACCACAATCGGGGTCTCCGGCGGGACGTCGAACGGCCCCTCCCCCTGCTTCACCTCTCGGAGGAACGCCACCACGCCGTCCACGACCCGTTGCCGCTGTGCGTTGCGGGAGGGCTCGCCATCGTCGGGGCCGTAGTTGCAGCAGGGCGGGTGCATGTTGACCACCAGAAGATCCGTCCCCAGAGCATCGTCCGCGTCGAGCAGGAAGGCGCCACTTACGTTGTTCTCGTACCCTGGAATGGTGTGGGTGTCAAGAATGGGGTATCGGCTGCCGAGGACGAGATCCTGGCCCTCCTTGGCCCATTCCCATCCACTTGGCAGCCCGAGCGCCTCGTTGGCGACCGTCGCCACCTGGTCGGCGGTCTGGTCGTAGACCTCTTGGAACGCAACAACCCCCGGATCGGTGGCGCCGAAGATGCGGCGGAAGCTCGGCTGGCGATCGTCCAGAAAGATCGCGCTCCGTCCACGGTCAAAGTCGTTGACCGAATTGTACGAGAGCATCCGGAGGGCCGAGGCGTTCGGCTTGTCGATGGACGGCGCGTCGAGGGGCGTGTCGGCGTCCGAAAGGACGTATCCGAGCCCGCCGTCGGCGTCCGGCAGCCGGTCCGCGTCGGTCGACAGTCCCACCCGGAGACTGTCCCCCAAGAACAGGGACCCGTCGTCAGTGGGGGTCGCCGACCGGTCGAAGGCCACCTCGAACGTCTCGGACGTTACTGTAGGCAGGGACGTGAACCCGAGGGCCGCGTGCGTCACCTCTTTCGCGTCTCCGTTCCGAACCACCCGCCTGGACCGCTCGCCGAACGTCCAGACGAGCTCCGCCCCCATCCCCAACGCCTGCTGCCCCGTACCGGGGTTGTTGTCCGTATCGAGATAGAGCGTCAGGTCGTTGCCTTCTTGAAGGTTGACAGCCTCCCCGAGCTCAAGACGGAGGAAAAGATGGTCGTCATCGTGGGCGACCGATACACGTTCGAGGTCGACGCCCTCTTCGTCGTCGGGCGCATCGGTGTAACGGACCGGAAGCTCCGCCCAATCGTCATAGTCTCCGTCCACGTAGATGCGCGCCGGGTGCGAGGCGTACCCGTCCACCGGCGCGGCTGTCGGGGTGGTGTCCTCCGGCGGCGACTCGGCGCCCCCTTCACCGGCGGTTCTGTTCAGCCCCCCACATCCCCCGACGACGAAAAGAAACAACAGAGCAAAAGAAAGCAGCAGACGCCTGGACATTGGAAATGGGGACGTTTTGGATGGACCACGCGGGAGAGGGAGGCGCTATATTGCGTGCTTCAGGAGAGGTTCAGGGGACGAAAACGCACAGAACCGCGGTCGCCCCAATCGTCGTGCTTTTTCATATCCGTCGTCACGAAACGAATGCAGACCCTCTGGCTCGCCCGCCACGCCAACCGCCAGGATTTTGCGGACCCGGACTGGGCGGCGACGGCCGACTGGCCCGATGACCCCGGCCTGTCGCCGGACGGCGTCCAGCAGGCCAAGCGACTGGGCCGCCGCGTCGATGCCCTCAACGTCGACCGGATCATCGCGTCTCCGTACCTCCGCACCGTGCAGACGGCCCATCACATCGCCGAGACGACCGGCCACGATGTTCTTCTGGAACCGGGGTTGGGAGAATGGGTCAACGACGACTGGTTCGACGGCCTTCCGGACACGCGCCCTCCTGCTGCACTTGCCGATCAGTTCGGGTCGGTGCGCCCATTCTCAGGGCCCCCTTGCCGAGAGCCCACCTATCCAGAGTCGAGGCACCGGGCCCTCGCCCGCCTTGGGGCCACCGGAACGTGCCTCGCCGACCGGCACGCCGACGAAACGCTGCTCCTCGTGGGCCACGGCATCACGGTGCAGGGCGTCCTGCACGGCCTGCTGGGCGCGGACGTGCCCGATCCGGGGTGCCCCCTCGCCAGCCTCACAAAGGCCGAGCGGCGAGACGACACCTGGAGCATTTTCCTCCGGAACGATACGACCCACCTCGAGGATGGCACCCGCGCCCCCGACCGACTTGCCTAGTTCAGCGAGAGGTGTGGCTCCGAGACCGCACACGACCTCTACGTACGAAACACCCGGCTTTTCAGGAGCCCCCGGACAGGGCGATGCGCGTCCAGAGGTCCAGAGTCGGCCGTTCGGGGGCCGGGACTGAGGGCTGCTGCCTTTGCCGTCGCTGGCGCCCGCGTCGCCGCCCCCGCGGAGAACGCCGCCGTCCCCCGCGTCCCGTCACCGACGGAATGCCCTGTGAGGACGGCGTCACGAGATCGGTCTCGTCCGGGTCTGGGGTCTGGAGCCCAACCGCGACGGTGCCGCTCGGTCGCGAGTGCAGGCCGTGTGCCCAGCGGTCGCCCGTCGTCGCCGATCGGGACGGGGACACGGGCACGGCCACTTCGTAGATAAGCGATCCGGTGTCGAGCGTGGCCTGTGCCTTCAGGGCCGACGACAGGCCCGCAGGCATTCGGTAGCGGACCGTGTCGTTTCGAATGACGGCAAGGTCCGACGGAAACAGGTCCTCAAGGGGCGATGCCTCTCGCGGCGCGTCGCTCCCGGCCGCCCCGCCCCTTGTCCCCGCTCCGGCCTGCTGGGCCCGACGCCCGAGCGGATACCGCACCCCGTAGGTGTGCTGCTCTTCGCCCGCCGGGTCGACCCACACGATGAGCCCGTTCTCGGCCACGGACCGGATGAGATCACGGTCCGGAATCACGATGGCCAGGTATAGCAGACTGTCGGTCGGCGCGGCGCTCATGGACACGGAGCGGCCGTCCACTCGGGTGAGCGTCCCGCCCCACTCCGAAAGCGCCCCATCGACGGCCGGAGCCTGGGACAACGAGTGTGACTGCAGCGTGGTCGGGCTACTGCAGGCCCCCACGGAGAGACTCGCGAGAACCATCAGGGCGAAGCCGAACCAAACTCTGTACATAGACGAGTTTCTTCGATGCGAAAGAGGCGGTTCTCATTTCTGCGCCACGCTTTTTGCCGTCCGAGTACGAAAAGTATCTACACCGACCGCGAATTGCCAACCGGCGGGGGCGATCTGAGCGAGGCGCTGCGTCTTTTTGCCCCAGGCTCCCCCAACAGACCTCATCGGCGAAAGTGCCTCGTATCCGTCCGGTCGGCCCGTCGCGTGGGCGGAAAAAGCAAGGAGAACGCGTCACATACCTCGATGCAGCGTTCCCAACATCGCGCCAGCCCCAAACAATATTCTTTGTATTACATTTAAAACAAATAATCTCAACTTGTAACAGACAAGGGGTACAGTGCCGTCGTGTCGGTGAGATGACGTGTGTACAAACCGCTCACATCCAATACAGTGTTCTCGCGTCGCCATGCTATATTCTCGGACTTTGAGTTGGACTGTACTTCTTCTCTTCTTGGTCTCGTGTGCCTCCGCCCAGCCCACGACCAATTCTTCGCCATCTTCTTCGGCTCCGCACGCGGCTTTTGATAGTGATAGTACCGATGCTGAAGCCCCGGCCCCCGAAGAGACGCCGTGGGACCGTACCGAAGCGTACGTGAACGACCACGCAGGGGACTATGTCGGCACGACTGAGGGATGGACGAGTCCGTTCGGGCAGGAGTCTGCCGTATACCGGGCGGCGCCGCCGCTCCGCTACAACCGCGTCGAGGGGCTTGTGCTGGGCCTTCGACGCAGCCCGCTCTCGCTCCGCGACCCGGACGACACGGCGCGCATTTACGGCCAACTCGGCTATGCCTTTGCGTTGGGGGACCTGCGGTATACGATCGGGGTCGAGTCGAAACTGATTCGCGACGAGGAGACGGGACTGAAGATCGGGATGTCCTACGAGGAGCAGACCCTGACGCCCGACCGCTGGAAGACATCGTACGCGGAAAATTCGCTCGGCGGCGTCGGGCTCGGGTACGACTTCTTCGACTACTACGAGGGCGAGGGGCTCTCCGTCTACGCGGTCCAGGCCCTCCCCTCTACATTCCAGTTAACCGCCGGATTTCGGGCCGAAGCGCACCGTCCGCTCTCGCAAAATACCAACTGGTCCCTCTTTGACGCGGCCACGTTCCGCCCGAACCCCGCGGCCGAAGCGGGCCGCCTGCACGCCGGCATGGTTAGCCTCGAGGGCGGGCGGATCAAAGACCGCGACGGCCTTCCCACGGGCATGGCCTTCCGGGCGACGGCGACTATCGGGACGGCCTTCGGCGGCGACTTCCGGGCCAATCGCTACGAGGTGGACGGACGTGCCTTTCTCCCACTCTCGGCCGACACGCGCCTCGGGCTTCGTCTCCGCGGGGGATACGCGACGAACGACGCCCCGCCCCAGCAGCAGTTCACGCTTGGCGGCATCGGGTCCGTCCGGAGCTACGACCAAAACGCGCTCCGTGGCACCCGCATGCTGCTGGGCAACGTCGAGTACATCATCGACGGTGCCACGCTGGACGACGATTTCCTCGACGACCTCTTCCTCGTAGGGCTGTTCGACGCCGGGTGGGTGGGGCAGCCCGGCACGCGGACCCGCACAGTCGATGTGCTGCCGTCCGCCGGGGTCGGAATCGGTCTGGACGAGCGGGAAGTGCGCCTGGACGTATCCTGGCCGCTCCGAACCGTGCCCGAGACGGGCTCTCGCCCCTCGATTTGGCTCCGGATCACCCCGAACTTTTAGGGCGGGCCGTGCGCCGGCCTGGGCCCCTGGCCTACGCGGTCCCCGTCGAGCCGAAGCCGCCGGGCCCCCGCACGGTCTCTTCGAGGGCCTCCCGGTGTACCCATTCCACACGGGCGTGGCGGGCCACCACGAGCTGCGCAATGCGCATGCCCCGCTCAATCGAAAATTGCTCGGCGCCGTGGTTGATGAGAAGCACCTTTACCTCTCCGCGGTAGTCCGCGTCGATGGTGCCCGGGCTGTTCAGGACGGTCACCCCATGGTCGTGAGCCAGTCCGCTTCGCGGTCGGACCTGGCCCTCGTGCCCGTCCGGCAGCGCGATTTGCAGGCCCGTATCCACGAGGGTCCGGGCGCCCGGATCCAGCGGCACCGGGGCGTCCGCCGGAACCGCCGCCCGCAGGTCCATGCCCGCACTCGCGGATGTTTCGTAGCTCGGGAGGTCGAGGCCCTCGGCGTGGGGCAGGCGCGTGATGGAAACGTCAATCATCGCAGCGTTCAGCGGAAAAAGGGAGGAGGATACGCAGGCAAACGGGCCCCGCCCGCTCAGTCGTTACTCGACGTCGCCCATGAGCCGCCGTACGGGCGGCGCGGCAAGCAGGGCGACCAGGCCACCACCGCCAATGATGAGGGCCACCGTCGTAAACAGTCCGGATGGGTCGAGGGTCTCAAGCCGGCCCGCAATGAGCCCGGCAAACAGGTTGCCCAGGGCCGTAGAGACGAACCAGACGCCCATCATCTGGCCCACGCGGTTCTCCGGCGCGAGCTTCGTCATCGACGACAGGCCAACTGGGGAGAGGGCCAGCTCGCCGCAGGTGTGCAGAAAGTACGTCACCACCAGCCAGTGGGCACCCACCGGATTCTCGGCGGTCGCCTGCGACGCCCCCCAGGCGATCACGAAGAAGCCCGCGGCCAAGCCAAGGAGCCCAAGCCCAAACTTGACGGGGATGGAGGGGTTGGCGTCGCGGTTGGCGAGCCACGTCCAGAACGACCCGAAGACGGGCGCGAGGAGGACAATAAACGTCGGGTTGATGTTCTGCAGCATGCTGGCCGGCATGGTCCACCCGCCCGCAATCTGGTAGGCCAGGTAGCCCAGGAAGCCGACCACGAGGGTGCCGAGCAGGGCCACGCCCGCCCGTCCCACCCACCAGAGGTTGTCGCGTCGAAACATGCGGTAGCCGACGTACGCCGCCGGCAGGCCAATCAGGACGATGGCCGCCATGAGGGCCGAGGTCTGTGAGAGCGCAAACGGGCCAAAGTCACGGGCCGTGAGGTCCCGGGCAAACAGGTTAAGCGAGGATCCCGCCTGTTCGAATCCGGACCAGAAGAGGGCCGACAGGAGAAACAGCCAGTAGATAACGAGGTACCGCCGTCGCTTCAGTGACACGTCGTATTGCGGAGCTGCGAGGCGGGCAATGCTCACCAGCACAAAGAACAGGACCGTTGCGCCCACCCCGATTTGGGAGGCCAGCGCCGCCCCGTCCACGAACTGATTCGTCACGAGGCTGGCCACGACGAAGAAGGCGGTCATTGCCCCCACACCCACCCACTCGAGCGTAAGGTAGGCAAAGAAGAGGAGCGTGACGAGAATGATGCCGATCCCCACCGCCTCGGCCACCTGGGTGAGCGTGATGCTAATCACCCCGGACGTGGCCAGAAACCCAAACGCCACGATCAGGGCCGTCACCAGCGCCGTAAGGAGGTAGAAATTGCGACTCTTCTGTTGCACGGCCTCCTCGTCGTCCGCGTCGAGCAGCCCAGCCTCCCCAAGGTTGGGCGACCCCAGCCTGTAGGAAATGAGCCCCACCAGCATGCCGAACCCCGCCAGCGAGAAGCCCCAGTGCCAGCTGTAGTTCTCCCCCAACCACCCGCAGAGCGTCGGGCCCAGGATGGCCCCGAAGTTGATCCCCATGTAGAAGACCGAGAAGCCCGCATCGCGCCGGGCCCCGCCCTCCGGGTACAGGTCCCCGACCATCGTGCTAATGTTGGGCTTCAGGAGGCCCGTGCCCACGACGATCAGAAACAGCCCAAGGTAGAAGAAGGACGCGTCCGGGAGGCCCAGCGCCGGCATCGCCAGGCTGAAGTGCCCCGCGGCGATGATGCAGCCGCCCACGAAGACCGACCGCCGCTGGCCCCAAATGTTGTCCGCCACCCAGCCGCCGGGCAGGGCCAACAGGTAGACGAAGGCCGTATACAGGCCGTAGACCGCCGTTGCCTTTTCGGTGCCGAAGCCGAGCCCCGGGTTTGTCGCCGCCGCGCCGGCCGGGGCCGTCATGAACAGGACGAGGAGCGCCCGCAGTCCGTAGTAGCTGAACCGCTCCCACAGCTCCGTGAAGAAGAGCGTGGCGAGGCCACGCGGGTGCCCGAAAAAATCCCGCCGATCGGCCACGGCCGCGGCCTCTCCTGCGGATGGCGCTCGAGCACCTCCATTCTGCATCGACTCATCGGATGAGGGACCGCTGGCTGCCATCTGTGGCCTGGAATCAATCGGAAAGACGCGTTGAGGATGAGGATACTGTTTGGTGGAGCTCTTACAGAATCCTCATGAACGCTGGGAATATAGCGGACACCCGTTGCTCTGTCTAATTCTATGTCTAAATTCACGGTGAGGACGAACCGGGGGTTGACTCTGCCGTTCGGGGTGACGGTCTTGAGTTACCTGTTCCTCCTCCACCTCTCTCACTCGAACATCCGCGCCCATCATGGAACGTTCTTCCCGCGCCGATCTCATTTCGGAGGACCCCCACCCCGCCCGCACCCACACCTGCGGCGACCTCCGCGCCGACGACAACGGCGAAGCGGTCGTCCTCAAGGGATGGGTCGACACCCGGCGCGACCACGGCGGGCTGGTGTTCGTGGACCTGCGCGACCGCTACGGCCTCACCCAGGTCGTCTTTTCGCCACAGGACAACCAGACGGCCTACGAGGTGGCCGGACAGCTGCGCCGGGAGGACGTGATCAGTGTACAGGGGACCGTCCGCCCGCGGGGCGACGAAGCCGCCAACCCCGACCTCCCGACTGGGGCCATCGAGGTTAGCGCCGATGACCTGGCGGTGCTTAATACCTCCGAGACGCCGCCCTTCGTCGTGAGTGCCCACGAGGAGCGGCAGATGAATACGAATGAGGACCTGCGGCTCGAGCACCGCTACCTGGACCTCCGACGGCCGGACCTGCAGGAAAACATCGAGCTGCGCCACCGGCTCTACCAGACGACCCACCGCTACTTCGACGACCACGACTTCCTGGAGGTGGAAACCCCGGTGCTCATGAAGTCCACCCCGGAGGGCGCACGCGACTTTCTCGTCCCCAGCCGCCTCCATCCGGGCCGCTTCTACGCGCTGCCACAGTCGCCGCAGACCTACAAGCAACTGCTCATGGTGGGCGGGCTCGACCGCTACGTCCAGATCGTGAAGTGCTTCCGCGACGAGGACCTGCGGGCCGACCGGCAGCCGGAGTTTACGCAGATCGACGTGGAGATGACGTTCGCCACCGAGGAGCAGGTCTATGAACTCACGGAAGGGCTCATGGCCGACCTCTGGGACACCCTGGAGGACACTCGACTGGAGACGCCCTTCCCCCGCATGACCTACGACGAGGCGCTGCGCACCTACGGCACCGACAAGCCGGACCTGCGCTTCGACCTGAAGCTGCACGACGTGAGCGACTGCTTCGCCGGAAGCGGCTTCCGCGTCTTCGAATCGATCGTGGACAGCGGCGGGCACATCGTGGCCCTTCGGGTGCCGGGCGAGGGCGACCGGGGGCGCGCCGCGATGGACCGGCTGGAGGAGCATGTGACCGATGAGATCGGTGCCGCCGGTCTCATCTACTTCCAGCTGCCGTCCGACGGCTCCGGGATCGAGCAGAACCTGAGCAGCGACGCCCTGCCCCACGAGTACGGACGGGCCGCCGCCGAGCAGGTGGGCGCGGAGGCGGGCGACTTAATTCTCACCCTGGCCGGCGATGCGCCCACCGTATACGAGCAGGCCGGCGACCTCCGCCTTTACATGGGCGAGGAGCTCGGCCTGCGCCCGCCCGCCGACGAGGGCGAGGACGCGTTCCTCTGGGTCACCGACTTTCCACTGATGGAGCACGACGAGGAGGCCGGACGGCCCGTCTCGATGCACCACCCCTTCACGGCGCCTCACCCCGACGACCTCGACGCTCTCGCCGACGACCCCACGCAGGTGCAGGCACGGGCCTACGACCTCGTGCTCAACGGCAACGAGATCGGCGGCGGCTCCATCCGCATCCACAACCACGAGACGCAGATGAAGGTCTTCGACGTCCTCGGGATCGACGAGGAGGAGGCCCAGGACCGATTCGGGTTCTTGCTCGACGCCCTCCGTTACGGCGCGCCGCCGCACGGGGGCATTGCACTTGGGCTCGACCGCCTCGTCATGCTGCTGGCCGGGGCCGATTCACTCCGCGACGTCATCGCCTTCCCCAAGACCCAGAGTGGCAAGGAGCCGATGGTGAAGTCGCCCGACTGGGTCGACCCCGAGCAGCTGGAAACCCTGGCCCTCCGTCTCGACCTGCCCCCCGACGTGGAGCCGCCCGCCCGGATCGCCCAACGCAAGCGTCTGGCGTCGTAGCAGGCCTGCATGCGTACACTGGAAAATTCCTGAGGCGTATCCTCACGGAGTTCCTCCCTCCCCTTTGTCGCTCCGAGCTCGATTTGGAGCCCAAAATCCGTGTGCCCGGATGGGCTCCAGACTGAGGTCTAGGCGATGCCTCCCCCCACGCACTTGTGCCGGTCCAGCAGGATTGTGCCATGCCCGAGTCGGTTTTGCCCCCCCTGAACCTCCAAGCCCTTCGTCCGGCGGTCCGTGCGTGCCTTGACTGGGGGGCATGGGCGCAGTGCATCGAGAGCAACGGGATCACGATCGAGCGGCCCCGTGCAACCGCCCACCCCGACCATCCGTCCATCGTCTATCCGATCGACTACGGCTACGTCAACGGCACGCGGGGCGGCGACGGGGACGCGCTCGACGTGTTCGTGGGCCACAGCACGACCGGCCTCGTTGGGGCCATCCTGACGACCGACTACCAGCAGCGGGACCGGGAGGCCAATCTGCTCTACGACTGTACGCCTACCGAGGTCTACACGGCCCATGGCTTCATGAACTACGACCGCACCCTGTTGGAGGGGGTGCTCGTGCTGCGTCATGAGATGCGGGCGCTCTGGGATGCGGTCGACTGACCGGCTTCAACCTCAGTGCAGCGACCGTGGACGGGGCTCATGTCCCCCTACCCCCGCCGGATCGTCACCGTGGCCCCGACGCGTGCGGCGAGCGCCCGCAACTGGGACGTCGTCACGCCAATGTAGATCGTGTCAACGCCGGTGCATTCCGGGTGCTCGTCGGAGCGCGTTCGGTTCGTCGAGCCGCCGGCGTGGTCCGTGCCGCGGTGTCCGTTGACCATCATGAGCGTCTCGACGGCGTCTTCCCCGTCCACCGCCCGGATAATCTCGGCGCGGGAGGCCTTCAGGGCCTGGGAGTAGATGTAGGCGGAGCCACAGATGATGCCCCCAAATCGCTTCAAGCGGCCCGGCGGGCCCGACGACCGGTCCGCAGGGTCATCTGCAGATTCGTAATGCATCCTGTTTTGTCTTCGCGGTACTTGTTCTAAACACATCAGCAGTGGACGGAGCCGGCACGGCGGGCGTTTTCGGCGGTCCTCCTCCGGCGAAGGCGTCCGATTCATGACGGCTCCCACGCCCTAAAATGCAAGCAGGTCTTCCACCTTCGGCCGCAGCCGCGCCTTCGCCGAGAAGATCTCATCTTCCAGCGGCTTGGCGTTGGGCACCGGGAGGTCCTCGGCCGCCACCCGCGTGATGGGAGCGTCGAGCAGCTCAAACCCGATCTCCCCCAGCTCCGCGGCCAGCTCCGCCCCGAAGCCCGCCGTGCGGCTTGCCTCGTGCAGCACGAGCAGCCGGTTCGTCTTGTCCAGGGACTGCCGCACCGTCTCACGGTCCCAGGGGACGAGCGTGCGCAGGTCCACCACCTCCAGGTCCGCCCCGTTCGCCTCGGCCTGATGCTCCGCCTCCGCCAGCGCCCAGTGCACGCCGACGCCGTAGGTAACGATTGTCGCGTCGTTTCCTGTTCGTGCAACCCGGGCCTCCCCGAACGGCAGCGTGTACTCTTCCGTCGGCACCTCGCCGCGGATGGACCGGTAGAGCTTCTTGTGCTCAAAGAAGAGGACCGGGTTGGGGTCGGCCAGGGCGGTGCGAAGGAGCCCTTTCACGTCGTGGGGGGTGGCGGGCACCACGACCTTGAGGCCCGGTGTGTGGGCGAACCAGGCCTCCCGCGACTGGGAGTGGAACGGCCCGGCCCCGATGCCGCCGCCGAAGGGCGCACGAATTGTCACGTTGACCGGCTGTCCCCACCGGTAGTGCGTCGTCGCCAGGTTGTTGACGGTCTGGTTGAAGCCGCACGAGATGAAGTCGGCGTACTGCATCTCCACGACCGCCGGGAGGTCGTCGATCGCCAGCCCCATCCCGGCCCCGAGGGCCCCGTCCTCGATGATGGGGGTGTTGCGGACGCGCTCGTCGCCAAACTCGTCGACGAAGCCGTCGGTCACCTTGAAGGCCCCGCCGTACTCGGCAATGTCCTGCCCCATCACGATTATCTCGTCGTCGTCCTGCATCGCCGCCCAGAGGCCGTCCTGAATGGCGTCGATGAGGCGCGTCTCCTCCGTCTCAACGTCGGGCGACGGCGGGTCGGGATCGGGCGACGGGGCAAAGACCGCGTTGCGCTCCGCCTCCGGGGTGCTGGTTACCTCTGGCCGGTCGAGGGCCCACTCCGCCAGCTCGTCGACCGTGGATTCGAGCTCGGCCCGGATGTCCTTGATCTCGTCGGCTCCGAGCAGCCCTTCCTCCCGAACCCGATCAGCAAAGCGGTCGATTGGGTCCTTCTCTTTCCACTCCTCGATGAGCTCGTCCGGGACGTACGCGGTGCCGGAGGCCTCCTCGTGGCCCCGCACGCGGAACGTCTTCATTTCCAGCAGCACCGGGCCCTCAGCGCGGGCGTGTGATCGCGCCTCCCGGACCGCGTCGATGACCTCGAACACGTCGTTGCCGTCCACGACCCTCCCCGGCATGTCGTAGCCGGCGGCCGCGTCGGCAATGTCGTCGGGCGCCACCGCCTCGTCGGTGGGCGTCGAGAGGCCGTAGCCGTTGTTCTCCACCAGGAAGAGAACCGGCAGGTCCCACACCGACGCGAGGTTGAGCGCCTCGTGAAAGTCGCCCTCGCGGGTGCCGCCATCGCCGCAGAACGCGCAGGCGACCCGGTCCGCATCCCGGTACCGGAAGGCCTGCCCCAGCCCGCACGCCACCGGCAGCATGGCGGCCATGTGCGAGATCATGCCCACGAGGTTCTTCTCGGGCAGCCCGAAATGGAAGGTGCGGTCTCGGCCGTTCGTAAAGCCCCCCTTCTTTCCCATCAACTGGCAAAAAAGGCGCTCCCGGTCGACATCGCGCGTGGTCCACACGCCCAAGTTGCGGTGCATGGGCAGGATGTAGTCTCGGTCGTCCAGCGCCCACGTGGTGCCCGCGGCGACGGCCTCCTGTCCGTACCCGCTGAACCACTTTGCGATGCGCCCCTGCCGGATGAGCGTCAGCATCTTCTCTTCGATGACGCGGGGCTCTAGGAGCGCTCGGTAGAGCGCCTCGGCATCAAGGTCAGGAACCGTGTCGACGGGCGAATCTGGGGAAGGCATGAGGCTCAGAGTTCAGTGGAGAGAGCGCAATCGCAGAAGCAGGACGACGGCGAGACGCATGGGTGCGGTGGCTTGCCCCCTAGGTTCGCCCCTACTCCAACCGGAAGGTGAAGGTGATCGTACCGGTCTGAGTTTCCTGGGGAGCCCCCGGCGGCAGCGCGTTAAAGCGCCACTGTTGTAGGGCGTCCATGACGGCGGCCTCCAGCTTGGGGCTGCCCTTGAGGAGGGGCACACGCCGCACGATGCGCCCCTCCGGATTGACGGTGATCTGAATCCGAATGCGGGCATTCACCTTCTCGGCGTACTGCGGAAGCGGCGCCCGCTCGGGATCGCGGTCCAGTCCCTCAATGTCGTAGGGCGCGGCGGCCTCCTCCTCCGTGCCCGCCCCCGGGTCGCCCGACTCCTCCCCGGGCTCCGCGCTCGGCTCCTGCTGGTCGGCCTGCTGGTCCGTTTCGGGCTGGGCCTCAGCCTCCGGCACGGTCGTCTCCTCCTCGGTCGGCGGCACGGACTCCTCACTCCGCTCCTCGTCCGGGAGGTTGACCGGCTCCGACTCGGGCTCCTCCGCCGTTTCGTCGGGCTCGGTCTCCGGCTCGGGCGCCTCCTCCTGTGGCTCCGGGGTGGTCGTCTCCTCCACCTGCTCGGTGGCCTCCACCGGCTGCCCGGGCGAAAACTCGCCAAACTCCACCTCCACGTAGCCCAGTTGGGCGGGGCGGGGGCGCGACGCCGTCAGGAAGGCGAAGAGAAGGGCGAGCCCTCCATGGAGGATGACGGTGCTAGCAAACCCGATCCAGTCGCTACGGGACATGGGGCATACCCGGTTGGGGAGGTAGGAGAGCGATCAGTGTTGCCCATTGTAGGGACGTTGGACGGCCTTGGCCCGACAAAAGTTCGTCGCGGCAGCCTCCCTCTTCTCCTCAAATCCCCTCAATTTACACGCTCGAAGCGCGTCACGCCGTCGCGGACGAAGCGGCCCTCGTCGGGGATGTACCGCCGTTCTTTGACGGAGAAGGCATCCGGCTCGATGGAGATGACATTGTAGAAATTGATCGGGCCCGCCGGTTCGCGCCAGCGGTTGCTCGTCGCCGTGCCCGCACTGGCAACGACGATGCGCGGCGTGCCCGGGATGATTTCGAGGGGCTGGATGGCGGAGATGTGGAGGTGTCCGCAGAGAACAAGGTCAACGCCCACCTCCCCAGCCACCGCGAGGGTGTTCTGAGCCTGCTGGGCCACGGGGTGCGGGCTGATGGGCCCGATGACCGTGGGGTGGAGCTGATGGTGCACCACAAGCACCTTGAAGCAGTCGCTCCCCTTCTCCGAGAAAAACTCACGCATCGCGGCCCGGTCGGCCGGGCCGATGCGCCCGCCTTTGATCGACGGCCCGTAGGCGGACGTAAGACCGATCGCGGCCACGCCGTCGGCCTCGAAGGTGGGGGCAAGGTCGTCCGTGATGAACTGTTTGTACCGCTCCAGGGGGGCTCGGAGGCGCTTCACAGGACGCCACCACGGATAGACGTCGTGGTTGCCCGCCACGACGAGGGTGGGCGGATCAAGGGCCTCGAGCAGGGTTCGCGCCGCCGCGTACTCCGCCGGACGGGCCCGCTGTGTAAGGTCGCCGCTCACCGCGACGAGGTCAACATCCGCCGCGTTGATTTCGTCTAGCAGCGCCTCCACCACCCCGGAATCCGCAATGCGTCCGAAGTGGAGGTCGGAGATGTGCGCGATGGTCATAGCGCCGAACGCGAGCCTCGTAACCGTTCAACGCTACAGCAACAGGTTCATCGGTTCCTCCAGGTAGGACTTCACCGTGTCGAGGAAGTGGGCCCCCTTCGCCCCGTCCACGACGCGGTGGTCACAGGAGAGGGTCACCTTCATGCGCTTGCCGGGCACCACTTCGCCGTCCTCCACGACAGGCGTGTCGCGGATCTCGCCAATGGCCAGGATGGCCGAATTGGGCGGGTTGATGATGGCCGTAAACTCTTCGATACCGAACATGCCGAGGTTGCTCGTGGTGAAGGTGGCTCCCTCGAACTCCTCCGGCTCCAGGTCCCGATCGCGGGCCCGCTCGGCCAGCTTCCGCGTCTCGCGGGCGAGCTCCGAGAGCCCCTTCCGGTCCGCGTCGTGCAGGACCGGCGTGATAAGCCCTTCGTCGATGGCAACGGCGATGCCGATGTGCACGCGGTTGTGCTTGTGGATTTCGCCCTCGTCGGGGCGGTAGGCGGCGTTGACGTACGGGTGGTCGTGCAACGAGAGGGCACATGCCTTCGTGATGAAGTCGTTGAAGGAGATCTTCGCGCGCCCCTGCTCCTCCGCCAGCTCGTTGAGGTCTTCGCGGACCTCGATCGCCCGCTCTACGTCGATGTCGACCGTGAGGTAGTAGTGCGGGGCCGAGTACTTGCTCTCCGCAAGGCGCCGGGCGATGGTCTTCCGCATCTGCGTGATGTCCTCGGACTCGTACGCGGCCTCCTCGTCCGGCATCGCGTAGGACGGCGCCTCCGGAACGGACGGCTCGGGCTGGGGCGCTGACTCCGGGGTTGGCTCCGGGTCGGGCGTCGGCTCGGGGTCGGGCGTCGGCTCGGGGTCGGGCGTCGGCTCCGATTCAGGAGTTGGCTCCGGCGCAGCCTCCTGCTCTTCAATGTGGGTCTCCACGTCCCGACGCACGATGCGTCCCTCGGGCCCCGATCCGTCGACCTGCGCCAGCTCCACGTCGTGGTCCTGCGCGATGCGGCGCGCCAGGGGAGACGCCTTGACGCGGCGTCCCTCCGCGTCGGTCTCGGCGGGCACCGGCTCCGGCGTCCGCTCGGACAGCTGCCCGTCGCCGCTCGGCTCTGGGGCCGGGTCGGGCTCCACCTCCGGCTCCGGAGCGGGCGCGGCCGACGCCTCTTCGGCGTCATCGTCCTCAGTGTCGGCCTCGGGCTCGGCGGTTGCGGCCCCGTCGCCCCCGGCATCGCCCACGAGATCGGAAATGTCCTCCCCGGCCTCTCCAATCACGGCAATTAGCTCCCCGATGGGCACGGCGTCCCCCGCCTCAATCACTTGTTTGAGCAACACCCCCTCGTCGAAGGCCTCCAGGTCCATCGTGGCCTTGTCGGTTTCGACCTGTGCCAGCACGTCGCCCGCCGACACCTCCTCGCCCTCGTCCACGAGCCAGGCGGAAAGCACCCCCTCCTCCATGGTGTCGCTCAGCTTGGGCATTTCGATTGGAATCGCCATGGGTCAGTATCGAGTTTCGGAGTGTAGTACAAATGTCGAATGTGGACCGGCACGGGCCCCGGGTGCCCGGGCCGAGCGCCGGGGCTCGCGGGACGTTACTCGGCGTAGAGGACCCGGAGGCACTTGTCAACCGTCTCGTCGACGCCCGGCATGTACTCGTCCATGAGGTTCGGCGCGTACGGGGCCGGGGTGTCGGGGGCCGTCACGCGCAGGATGGGCGCGTCGAGGTAGTCGAAGGCGCGGTCCTGCACCTGATGCGTAATTTCCGAGGCCACGCTGGTAAAGGGGGTGCTCTCGTCGATCACGACCAGTCGGTTTGTCTTGACGACCGACTCCACGATCGTCTCAATGTCGAGCGGCTTAATGGTGCGCGGGTCGATTACTTCGGCCTCGTAGCCCTGCTCTTCGAGCGCCTCCGCGGCATCCATCGCGATGTGATAGCTCTTGCTGTGCGCCACGATCGTTACGTCGTCGCCCTCCCGCCCCACGCGGGCCGAGCCGATCGGGATCGTGTAGTCGCTTTCCTCACTCACCTCCCGCTGCATGCCGTACATCAGCTCGCTCTCGAGAAAGACCACCGGGTCGTCATCCCGGATGGCCGTCTTGAGCAGTCCCTTGCCGTCGTCGGGCACGGACGGCGACACAACCTTGAGGCCGGGGATGTTCGAGTATAGCGCCTCCGTGGAGTTGGAGTGGGTGGCCCCGAGCTGGCCGGCCGCCCCGTTGGGGCCCCGGAAGACAATCGGGATGTCGAACTGGCCGCCCGACATGTAGCGCATGTTGGGAGCGTTGTTGATGACCTGGTCGAAGGCCACGAACGAGAAGTTGAACGTCATGAACTCGACGATGGGCCGGAGCCCGTTCATCGCCGCCCCGATGCCGAGCCCCGCGAACCCGAGCTCGCTGATGGGCGAGTCGATGACCCGGTCGGACCCAAAGTGATCGAGCATGCCCTTGCTCACCTTGTAGGCGCCGTCGTACTCGGCCACCTCTTCCCCGATGAGGAAGATATCGTCGTCGCGCTCCATCTCTTCGGTCATTGCGTCCCGGAGCGCCGTGCGGAATTCCAGCGTAGCCATATTCAAGTGCGAGTTTCGAAGTGCAAATGGCGAATGGGCGAAGCGGAGAGTGCCGGGCAGTCGACCCGAGCCCCGACACTCAAAAACCAACAGGGCCTAAGCGATGAAGGGGTAGTCCTCCTGCGTATAGATGTCGTCGTAGATGGCCTCCTCGTCCGGGAAGGGCGCCTCGTTCGCCGCGTCGATGGCGTCCTTGACCCGCTGCTTCACCTCCTCGTCGATCGTCTCCATGTCGGCCTCGGTGGCCAGGCCCCGTTCGAGGATGTAGTCCTGGAGGCGATTGATGGCGTCCTGGCTCTGGCGCTGGTCGAGCTCGCCCTCCCCCCGGTATTCGGCCGGGTCGGTGATGGAGTGGCCCTGATAGCGGTACGTGCGCACCTCAAGGAGCGACGGCTGATCGTTGCGGGCGTAGTTCTCCACGTGGTCCTGCACGGCCTTGTTGACGCTGAACACGTCCATGCCGCTGGCCAGGGACGCGGGGAAGTCGAAGTTGTAGCCGTGCTTGAAGAGGTCGGGCTTGCTGAAGGCGCGGTCCACCGCCGTGCCCATCGCGTACTGGTTGTTTTCGCAGACAAAGACGATGGGCAGTTCGTAGATGCCGGCCAGGTTGCACGCCTCGCGGAACGCCCCCTGGTGCATCGCCCCGTCGCCGAAGAAGCACAGGCAAACGTTGTCCTCGTCCCGATACTTGTGCGCGAAGGCGAGGCCCGCACCAAGCGGCAGGTGGGCCCCCACGATGGCGTGCCCCCCCATCATCTTCTTCTCGGCGTCAAAGAAGTGCATCGATCCGCCCTTGCCCTTGGAGGAGCCCGTCTCTTTCCCAAACAATTCCGCCATCGCCTCCTCCGGCGTGATGCCCATTGCCAGTCCCATGCCGTGGTCACGGTACGCCGTGATGACCGAGTCGTCCCCGAGCTCGATGGCGTTGACGCTGCCGGTCGAGACTGCTTCCTGCCCAATGTAGAGGTGCAGGAAGCCGGAGATCTTCTGCCGCTGGTACATCTGGCGGCACCGGTTCTCGAAGCGTCGCTGCAGCAGCATGTCGCGGAGCAGGTCGACCACCTCGTCGTCGGCAATGCCGAGCTCATCGTGCCCGTACGTGTCGGCGGGATAGGTCTCGTAGGTGATCGTTTCCTCGATCGGCCCCTCGGGAATGTCAATGGTCTGCTGCGTGGCCGCCCCGTCCCCGGACATCTCGGATTCGTCTTCCGAGAGGGGGCTCGGGCGCTTCTCGGTGGTCGCGGCCTCGGTCGAGGTGCCGTTGGCATTTTCTCCGTTCGAGGCGCCCGTGCCGGATCCCTCCAGGGCGCTCTGGATATCTTGTGCGTAGGCCGGGCCGATGCCGGACAGATCTTCCAGCGATTCCACGTTTTGCAGGTCGGCCAGGCTCGTGACGCCGGCCTCCTTCAATCGAGACGCGTGGGGGAACCCCTCTGGGAAATCGGCGCCGCCGTTGAGGCTTCCATTCGAACCGGAATTGGAATCAGGGGCCGAGGTGTGGTCAGCCATGACATGCGACGAGGTTGGGTGAGTAGAACCATGCGTCGGCGAGCACCGGCTTCGTCAGTCAGGGTCAACACCGGATGGGCGCCGCGTGGAGCTGGACAGGATCAACAGTGCCAGCTAAAAGAGTAATTTTACCAAGCCCTTGTATCTCAGTATTCCCCCTCGGTTTCGACACATCCACGGCCGCCGAAACCCGTTTTCCATTAAAACCTGCCGGCGGACTCGGAAATGCCTCGGTGCATCATTTATGTAGGGGCCCACGTTGATGAACGGTCTATCAACGACCGTCCCGTCCCAGCGGCCGATTCCGTACCTTCATCGTTTCTCACTCTCCCTCCTCCTCGTCGGTGTCCGATCCGTCTCCGTCCACCTCCGATGCAGCTCCCTCCGACGCCCTGGTCATCGTTCCTACCTACAACGAGGCCGACAACATCAGCCCGGTGATTGAGCAGGTGCTGGAGCAGTCGCCTCCCCTTTCCGTCCTCGTCGTGGACGACAACTCGACGGACGGGACCGCCGACCTCGTGCGGTCGAAGAAGACGGACGCGCCCGACCGGGTTCACCTGATCGAGCGAAGCGGCAAGCTCGGCCTGGGCACCGCCTACCTCCGCGGCTTCCGGTACGCCCTGGCGCAGGACTACACCTATATCTGCGAGATGGACGCCGACCTCTCCCACGATCCCAATGACCTGCCGCGCCTCATCGCGCCGGTACGAGAGGGAGAGGTAGACCTCGCCATCGGGTCGCGGTACGTGGAAGGGGTCCGCGTGATCAACTGGCCGCTCTCCCGGCTCGTCCTCTCCTACGGGGCCGGCGTCTACACCCGTGCCATTACCCGCCTGCCCCTCTTGGACGTGACCGCCGGGTTCAAGTGCTTCCACCGGCGCGTGCTGGAGACCCTGCCGCTCGACCACGTCAACTCCGACGGGTACGCCTTTCAGGTCGAGATGCACTACCGTACCTGGCGGGCAGGCTTCCAGTTTAAGGAAGTGCCGGTCGTCTTCACGGAGCGGACCGAGGGCCAGTCGAAGATGCGACGCGAAATCGTGGCGGAGGCGGCCCTGAAGGTGTGGGAGCTGCGGCTCCAGGATCTCCTCGGACGACTGTAGCACGCGGTCGACGGGGCCTACGCGCTTCCTCGTTTTTTCGGTTTCCTGGTGGCGGGAGTCGCCACTGCGTTTTACTTTAGAACATTGAGCCACGTCTGCCGCTTCCGTTTGTTCATCTTCTCTCGTTCAACAACTTGACCCAACCATGAGCACCTCCGGCGAACGCATCACACGAGAGGGCGACGCCCTTCACGTCCCCGACGTCCCCGTTATCCCTTACATCGAAGGCGACGGCGTGGGGGCCGACATCTGGGCCGCGACCCGTCCGGTGTTCGACGCCGCCGTGGAGACGGCCTACGACGGCGAGCGCGCCGTCGAGTGGACCGAAGTCTTGGCCGGCGAGAAGGCCAAGGAGCACACCGGTGAGCTTCTCCCCGAAAACACAGTGGAGACCATCCGCGAGCACCGCGTCGCCATCAAGGGCCCCCTCACGACCCCCGTGGGCGCCGGCTTCCGGTCGCTGAACGTCGCCCTGCGCCAGAAGCTGGACCTCTACGCCAACGTCCGCCCTACCTACTACATCGACGGCGTGCCCTCGCCGATGAAAAATCCGGAGCAGATGGACATGGTCACGTTCCGGGAAAACACCGAGGACGTGTACGCCGGCATCGAGTGGGAGGCCGAGACCGAGGGCGCAGAGCAGGTTCGAGCATTCGTCGAGGAGCAGATGGGCTTCGACGACACCATCCACGATGGCCCGGTCGGGATCGGGATCAAGCCGATCACGGAGTTCGGAACCAAGCGACTCGTCCGCGAGGCTATCGACTACGCCCTGGAGTCCGACGGGCACCAGTTTGTCACCCTCGTCCACAAGGGCAACATCATGAAGTTTACCGAGGGCGCCTTCCGCGACTGGGGCTACGAGGTGGCCGAGTCGGAGTACGGCGACGAGGTGATCACCGAAGACACGCTCTGGGAGGAGCGCGACGGCGACCCGCCCGAGGATGCGGTCGTGGTCAACGACCGGATCGCCGACAACATGCTGCAGCAGGTGCAGACGCGGACCGACCAGTACGACGTGCTGGCGATGCCGAACCTCAACGGCGACTACCTGTCGGACGCCTGCGGGGCCCAGATTGGCGGCCTCGGCGTGGCGCCGGGCGCCAACTTCGGCGACGCCGCCTGCCTGGCCGAGCCCGTTCACGGCTCCGCCAACAAATACGCCGGCCAGGACAAGGTCAACCCGTCCGCACTCATTCTTTCGGGCCGCCTCATGTTCGAGTACATGGGCTGGGAGGAGGCCTCCGAGGTCATTCTCGAGGGCCTGGCGAAAACGATCCAGCAGAAGCGCGTGACGTACGACTTCGAGCGCAACCTGGAGGATGCCGAGCTGCTCAAGTGCAGCGAGTTCGGGCAGGCCGTGGTGGACAACATGGGATAATCGTTCCGGACGCCCGGCTCCCCCACAGCGAAAGAGCGGCATCGTGGCCCCCACGGTGCCGTTTCTCTGTTCGCCCCTCACCGTCCAGTGCACCGCATCGGCTCATGGCCTTCTCGCTCTCCAGTCTTGCGCCCCGCCTTGCCGAACGCCTGGGCGGCCCGCTGCCGGGCCATGAGGCCCACCTCCGCATGGCGCCCCGGTATCCGGCCCGGCAGGCCGACCTCTCGGTGGACACGCGAGACTGTCGGGAGGCCGGGGTGCTGGTGCTCTTGCGTCCAGACGACGCGGCCCCCTGTGTGGTGCTGACGGTCCGGCGCGACCATCTTCCCGACCATGCCGGTCAAATTTCGTTTCCGGGGGGCCGGCGGGAACCCGACGAGTCGCTCTCGGGCACGGCCCTGCGGGAGGCGGAGGAAGAGATTGATCTGTCCCCGGCCTCCGTAGACGTGCTCGGCGCCCTGACGCCGCTCTTCATCCCGCCCTCCAACTTTTGCGTGCACCCGTTCGTGGGCCACGCTCCGTCCACCGCGTCCCTTCGCCCCACCGACGCGGAGGTTGGGCGGATTCTTCGGGTCCCCCTCGCTCATCTTCTGGACCCGGCCACCCGCACGACCGAGACGCGCCCCCTCAACGGGGCGGACGTGGACGTGCCGTACTACGACGTGGCCGGCCACACCGTGTGGGGGGCCACCGCCATGATGCTGGCCGAGTTCCTGGCCGTGGTGCGTGACGCGACGGGGGCGGCCGAGTAGCCCCCCTCCCTATTCGTTGCCGTCGGGATCCGATGCCGCCTCGGCCGCCACCAGCGAGCGCCAGCCCGCTGCCCCCCACTGCTCCGGCGCGTAGCGCTGAATCCACCGCCGGTCGACCCAGTGCTTGAGCCGAAGGAACCACGAGCGGGCCATCCACAGGGGGCCCGCCGTCCAGATGGCACGGCGCGCTCCGGTTGAGAGCACCAGCGGCGCGACTGGGTACGGGCGAAAGGCGGTCAGGGCCGACGCGACCGGGGCCGAGCCGTCCTCGGCGAGCCGACGCAGGGTGGTGTCGAGATTCGTCCGGAGATCCGGCCCCTGCTTCACGGCGTGCACGCCCACCTTGTCCAGATTCAACTCCGGAATGGTCCCGCAATCGCCGGCGGCGAAGATGCGGGGATGGGTGGGGGTGCGCAGGCGACGGGTTGTGTGCAGAAAGCCTCGCTCGTCCGTCGACAGCCCGCTTTCACGGAGCAGGGGCGGTGCGACGGCCCCGGTGCTCCAGAGCACCGCGTCGGGGTGGACCGTGTCGTGTTCGCCCGTGCCCGTCCGCATGTCTACCTGCGTGCGGTCTCCATCAGCTCCGCGGACCTGGCCGACCGTCGTCGCCGTCCGGATGGTCGCGCCTCGTTCTCGGAGCAGCCGGGCTGCGTAGGCGCGCATGCCTTCGGGAAATCCCGGCAGAATCCTCCCCGACTGCTCAACAACCGTCAGCGAGAGATCCGCCGTCCGGCCGGCCCCGGCGAACCGTCCCGTGATGTTGAGGGCCACCTCTACTCCGGCCGCACCGCCCCCCACGATCGTCAGGCCCAGGGTCTCCGTCGGGGCGTCGAGCACCTGTTTCAAGTGAGGACTGAGGGCGCGGATGCGATAGATCGGCTTCGTGCCCACCGCAGCGTCGGGCAGGGCCGGGTTCACCCCTCCGACATCGATCGCCAGCACGTCGTAGGGGATGGTCTCCCCCTCATCCGTCGTGACCACGCGGGCCTCCGGGTCGAGGGCGGTGGCCCGCGCCGTCACGTGCGTGGCACCTGCCCTATGGGCCAGCCTTCGCAGATCAACGCGAATATCGTCGACCGCGTACACCCCGCCCAGGTGCTCCGGCACCATGCCCGAGTAGTAGAGCCAGCGTTGGGGATCGATGAGGGTCACTTTGATCCCTGCATCGGTCCAGTCCTGGGCGTGGGCGAGACTGGGCAGCATGGCGTGCCCTCCCCCGACAAGAACGATATGCAACGGCTCGGTCATCGGACTGCGATCCATCAAACATGAGAGTGGAGAGTGCTCGCGGCCAGGCGCACCGTCGGCAGGCAACCCCTCCATCAGCTGCGCTGCTCACGCCGCGTCGAGAGGCCGAGGGGGAAGTACAAGGGACACGTTCCGACGAAACTCGTCAGGAGAAACGCCACGGCCCCAGCGCCGAGAACGAGTGCCGTGGTGCCACCGAGGACGCCGGTGGCGTACAGCATCCCTACCGAAAGGGCGGCGAGGGCTCGGAAGAGTCGGTCGAGGGATCCCATGTTGTGCGTCATGACGGGAGCGTGGATCGGAGAGGGACCGGGGAGAGCCGCATGATTGGGCAAGCGCGGCGTTGTGAGTGATTGATCACTCATTTCTGGCACCAGTGCCCAACCGGGAAGTTCCAGTGGAGACGTGCTGGTTGTTCGACACGCCGCTTGGCACGAGTACGTCCTGCTGTATTTGAACTCCCCGCGAACCGCCGAACTTGCAGGGGTGGCTGTCATAGACCTATTGTGAGTGATTACTCACTCATGACCCCTGGCTTGAGAGTGATGGCCGACTGCAGTGCCCAGCGCACGATCAAGATTCCTCTAGCATTCACCAGCCTCCCACAGACGGGGCGTTTTTCCGTTCGCCTCCACCCATGACCAAGCGAGACGACATTTGCGAGGCCGCCCTCACCCTCTTTGCCGAGAACGGCATCGAGGCCACTACGACTCGTGAAATTGCGGAGCACGCCGGGGCGGCCGAAGGCACGCTCTACCGCCATTTTGACGGAAAGGCCGACCTTGCTCAGTGGCTCTACCGGCGCTGCCTGAGTCAGCTTCGCGACACCCTCACGGACGCCGACGAGGAAACGTCCACCCCGACCGAGCGGCTGGAGGCCCTCGTGCGCGGGGTGTTCGATTTTTATTCCTCCCGGCCCGCTTCGTGCACCTACTTGCTCTCGGCCCGGAAGTCGGGCGTCGTGGGCACGAACGGGAATGACGCTCCACCCTCCCCGATCCGGCTGTTTGCCAGTGTGCTCGACGAGGGTACGCAACAGGGCGTCTTTCGGGAGACGTCTTCCCTTCTCGTCGCCGGGTGGATTCTCGCGATGGTTCAGCGTACTGTCCTCTTCTTAAAGACCGATACCCTTCCTTTGCGCACACAGGACGCGATCGACCAGACAGTCGATGCGGCCCGCCGACTGGCGATGGGCCGACCAGGCTGACCCAACAGGTGTACCACACCAATTTCTCCACCACAAACCCGCCTAGTTATATATGTATCTCTCAGTTGTGAGCGAACGATCACTCACATCCGGGTGTCGAGCCGGGGGTGTGCCGTGGATGTTGATGCTCGGCATGGTTGTGCTTCTCCCTGTTCGTGGGATAGCGCAGCCGGCGCCAGCCGCCGACGAGGACACATCCGCCGTTTTGTCTCTGTCGCTGGACGAGACGCTGGCCCGGGCGCAGGAGGAGAGCTTCCCGGGCCGTTCGGCAGACGCGACCCGCCGCGCCGCAACGGCCCGCAAGCGGCAGTCGCTCGGCGTCTTTCTTCCCCGGATCACTGCACGCGAGCAGGGGCTCTTCACGACCGACCCCGTCAATGCCTTCGGCAGCAAGCTGCGACAAGAGCGCTTTACACAGCAGGACTTTCAGGTAGGTGCCCTCAACACACCGGACCGTGTGGACCAGTTCGGCACGAAGTTGGAGGTCGAGCAGCCGATTCTGAACCTCGACGGCATCTTTGAGCGGCGCGCAGCGTCCGACGCGGCCCGCGCCGCCGGCCACCAGGCCGAGCGCACGGAGGCCGTCGTCGCGTTCCGGGTGAAGAAGGGCTACTACGGGCTGCTGCTGGCCGAACGGCGGGTGGGCGTGATCGACTCGGCCCTCGCCGCCGCCCGTGCCAACCGTGATCAGGCACAGGCCCTCTTCGACGAGGGCGTCATCAACCAGGCCGACCGGCTGGCGGCCGCGGTGCGCGTTTCAGAATTGGAAAGCCAGCGCAGCGAGGCGGTCGCCCGACGCGACAACGCTGCCGATCGATTGCGGCTTCTCATTGGGCTGGAAGACGCCGTGCGCATCGCGCCCACCGACTCGCTAACGCGCGAATCCGCCCTGGTGGGCGACGTGTCGCTCGAGGCCGTCAACCAGCGACGCTCCGACATGCAAGCCCTGCGCGCACAGGCCGAGGCGGCCCGTGAGAAGACCCGGTCCCGGTGGCTTGCCTTCGTGCCCACCCTGAACGCTCGCGGCACTACGGGCTGGTACGACGACACGCCCCTCGGCACCAATGGACAGAGCTGGACGGCCGGCGTCTCGCTGTCGTGGAGCCTGTTCGAGGGGTTCCAGCAAATTGGGCAGGCCCAGGAGGCCGAGGCGCAGCGGCAACGTGCAGAGATTGCCCTGGAGCAGCAGGCCCTTGAGAACGACGTCGAGATTACGTCTGCTCGGCGCGACCTGCGGGCCGCCCAGGAGCGCATCGACCAGGCCCAGACGGCCGTGGCCCAGGCGGAAGAAAGCCTGCGCATCCGGGCCGACCGCTACGCTCAGGGTATGGCCCGCACCACGGATCTGCTCCAGGCCGAGGCCACCCTCGCCGAGCGACGCCTCGCCTACCTTCGGGCCCTCTACCAGCACAACATCACGGTCTACCGCCTCGAGCTGCTCACGGAGCAGTCAATGACCCGATAACTCCATATTGCTTCTCGTTCCCATGGCTTCCCTCAACGCTCCTTTTCCGCCAATGACAGCACGTGGCTCTCTTCTCCTTCCGGTCCTTTTCGGTCTTCTCGCCTCTGCCTGTGTCGGGGGCGCCTCCTCGCCCCCCGCGGATGAGATGGATCCGGTCCCCGTAGAGACCGCCACCGCAGCGACGACGACCGCGGCTCAGGACGGACGCTACACTGGCACCATCCAGGGCGCGCGCCGGGTCCCTCTCTCCACCAAAATGATGGGCACCATCACACGCCTCTCGGTCGAGGAGGGCGACCGTGTGCAGGAGGGCGAGACGCTCGTCCGCATCCGCAGCCAGAACGTGGAGGCCCAGCGGGAGCAGGTGCAGGCCCGCCTGCGGGAGGCCCGCGCCGCCCGCGACAACGCCGAGACCCAGTTCGAGCGGATCCGGGCCCTCCGCGAGAGCGACAGTGCTACGGAGCAGGAGTTCGACAACGCGCAGACCGCCTACGAGCGGGCACAGGCGCAGGTGGAGGCCCTCGAAAGCCGCCTGGCGGAGACCGAGGACATGCTCGCCTACGCCACGCTGGAGGCGCCCATCGACGGCTACGTGGTCGAGAAGCGATCCGAGCAGGGGGCCCTGGCCGCCCCGGGTCGTCCGCTGCTCACCGTCGAGACGCTCGACGACCTGAAGGCCGTGGTGCAGGTGCCGTCGGAGGATGTGAACCAGTTCGCAGTGGGCGACAGCGCGACCGTCACGATCGGCGCGGCCGCCAACGTGCAGAAGCAAGGCGTGGTCACGCAGGTGAACCCGTCCGGCAACGCCGTGAGCCGACAGTTCACTGTGCAGGTGCGCCTGCCACGCGCGGCCCCGGACGACCGGACAGCCGCCACCGCCCTCAAGTCCGGAATGTACGCCGAGGTTCGTCACCAGACCGGGACCCGTTCGACGCTCACGGTCCCGCAGACCGCCCTCATCGAACGCGGCCAGCTGACCGGCCTCTACGCCGTGAGTGATGACCACGCGCTGCTGCGCTGGGTACGGACCGGTTCGCAGCGTGGGGACCGCGTCGAGGTGCTTTCGGGCCTGCGGCCGGGCGAGACCTACGTCACCGACGCCACGCCCCGTATCGCGGACGGGCAGCCCGTCCAGGCCGAGTAGCTCGCCGCCCTCCGCACGCCACCGTCGCTCCACGCATCAGTCGTTTTGTTCTATGGCTACGACCTCCGGCATCGCGGGCCGCATCGCCCGCACATTTATCAACAGCAAGCTCACCCCCCTACTGATGGCGGCCTTTCTCGGCATCGGGCTCTACAGCGCCTGGGTGACACCGAAGGAGGAGGACCCCCAGATCAATGTCCCGATGATGGATATTGCCGTGCAGTACCCGGGCGCCACGCCGCAGGAGGTCAAGAGTCGCGTCGCGGAGCCGATCGAGCGGCTGGCCTCAAATATTGACGGCGTGGAGTACGTCTACTCGACGGCGATGCCGGGCCGGACGATGGTGTCGGTCCGCTACTACGTCGGCGAGGACCCGTCGACCAGCACCGTGAAGCTCTACGAGGAGCTTCTGAAAAACATGGACGAGATGCCGCCGGGGGCAAGCCAGCCCCTCATCAAGAGCCGGGAGGTGGACGACGTACCCATCCTGACGCTCACCCTCCACAGTCAGACCACCGGCGACTATGAACTGCGCCGGATTGGGGAGGAGATGGCCGCCGACCTCAAAACGACCGACGGCGTGGCGGAGGTAAACGTGCACGGCGGCCGTCCCCGGCAGGTGCGCGTGGCACTTCAGCCGAACCAGCTGGCCGCCCACGAACTGGACCCGCCGTCCATCGCCAAGCAACTCCGGGCCGCCAACCAGCAGACCAACGCCGGGGCTTTTCAGCGAATGGACGAGTCCTACCTCGTAGAGACCGGCGGCTTCCTCCCCTCGGTGGACGCGGTGAAGAACCTCGTCGTGGGCATGCACCGGGGAAGCCCAGTCTATCTGAAGCAGGTGGCCACGGTCACCGACGGGCCCGCCGAGCCCGACGACTACGCGTCCTTTTCCTACGGGGCGGGCACGCCGCGGCCCGACAGCCTGGCACAGGGCGGCACACGGCCGGCCGTCACGGTCGCCGTCGCCAAGCGCAACGGCCGCGACGCCATGACCATCGCCGAGCACTCGCTCGACAAGCTGGGGACGCTGAAGCAGACCCTCGTGCCGGAGGACGTGACCGTGAGCACGACGCGCAACTACGGCGAAACGGCCTCGGAGAAGACCAACGAGCTCATGCTCCACTTGCTCGCGGCCATCCTCGCCGTGACGTTCGTCGTGAGCCTCGCCATGGGCTGGCGCGGCGGCCTCGTGGTCTTTCTGTCCGTGCCCATCAGCTTTGCGCTCACGCTCTTCGTCTACTACTTCTTCGGCTATACACTGAACCGGATTACCCTCTTCGCGCTCATCTTCGTGACGGGGATCGTGGTGGACGACTCGATCATCGTGGCCGAAAACATCGAGCGCCACTTCAAGATGGGACAGTTGCCGAAGCTGCAGTCGGCCCTCGCCGCGGTCGACGAGGTGGGCAACCCCACCATTCTCGCCACGCTGACGGTCATCGCCGCCGTCCTGCCGATGGCGTTCGTGTCCGGCCTGATGGGGCCATACATGAGCCCGATGCCGATCGGGGCCTCGGTGGCGATGACGTTCTCGCTCGTGGTGGCCCTCGTGATTGCGCCCTATCTGGCCTTCCGCCTGATCCCTTCGCACGAGGACCTCACCGGTGAGGAAGGCGGCAGGGACACGGGCGATGCGGAGAACGACTCCGAGTACAAGCTCGAAGAGACGGCGGTCTACCGCACGTACGCCGCCACCATCGAACCTCTGCTCGACAGCGCCTGGAAGCGGTGGGCCTTTCTCGGGGGAACGGCCCTCCTGCTGCTCGGCTCGGTGTCTCTCTTCTACTTCCGGGCCGTCACGGTGAAAATGCTGCCCTTCGACGACAAGGACGAGTTCCAGGTCGTGGTGGACATGCCGGAGGGCACGCCGCTGGAGCGCACGAACGCGGTACTGCGCGAGATGGCCGCCGAGCTCACCGACCGCCCTGTCGTGACCGACGTGCAGACGTACGCCGGGGACGCCGCGCCGGTCAACCTGAACGGGCTCGTGCGCCACTACGACATGCGCTCGGCCCCGCACCAGGGCGACCTGCAGGTGAACCTGCGTGCGGCTGGGGACCGCGACCGCCAGAGCCACGCCATTGCAAAGGACCTGCGCGGCCCAGTTCAAGAAATCGGGGAGAAGCACGGGGCCACCGTCAAGATTGCGGAGGTGCCCCCAGGCCCCCCGGTGCGCGCCACGCTCGTGGCCGAAATCTACGGCCCGGACGTGAAGACGCAACGCGCCCTGGCCGACAGCGTCCGCCAGGCCTTCGAGGCCACCGAGGGCGTGGTGGACGTGGACTGGCGCGTGGAGGCCGATCAGACGAAGTATACCTTCACGGTCGACAAGGAGAAGGCCATGCGCGTCGGCGTGCCCACCGCCCGCGTCACCCAGACCATGAAGATGGCGCTTGGTGGCCGGAAGGTAACGACCCTGCACGACCCCGACGAGCGCGACCCCGTGGGCATACAGCTTCGCCTCGGCGAAGAGCGCCGGGCGGGCCTTGCGGACCTAAGGAACGTGCCGGTCCGGTCACCGGCCGGTCCCACCGTCCCGATGGCCGACCTCGTCGAGGTGGAGAAGACGACACGGGACAAGCACATCGACCGGAAAAACCACCAGCGCGTCATCTATGTGACGGCCAACGTGGCCGGCGCCATCGAGAGCCCGGTCTACGCCATGCTCGACATGCAGGAGCGCCTGGACGCCATCGAAGCGCCGCCGGGCTACTCCTTCGACCAGCTGTACACCGGCCAGCCCGAGGCCCGCAGCAACTACGCACTGAAGTGGGACGGCGAATGGCGCGTCACCTACAAGGTCTTCCGTGACCTGGGCATCGCTTTCGCCATCGTGCTGCTGCTGATCTATATCCTCATTGTGGGGTGGTTTCAGGACCTGACCGTGCCCCTAGTGATGATGATTGCCATTCCGTTGTCGCTCATCGGCATCGTACTGGGGCACTGGGTCCTAGGGGCGTTCTTCACCGCCACCTCCATGATCGGCTTCATTGCCTTAGCCGGGATCATGGTGCGCAACGGGGTCTTGCTGATCGACTTCGTAAACATCAGCCTCGACCAGGGCGCCTCACTCCGGCAGGCCGTCATTGAGGCCGGGGCCGTGCGGACACGCCCCATCCTGCTGACGGCCGGCACGGTGGTCATCGGGGCGACGGTCATTCTGTTCGATCCCATCTTCCAGGGCCTGGCCATCTCGCTGATCGGGGGTGCAATCGCCTCCACGGCGCTCACGCTCCTGATCGTGCCGCTCGTCTACTACATGATCGAGCGGCGCCTGGCCGACTCGGCACTCACCGAGGACGGGACGGCATAGCCCCACGACTCCCTCCTCACGTTCTCTCCACCGATTCTATAGGACCATGAAACTCGTGGCCATCATGAGCCTCGACACCTACCGCGGCGACATTCATGACCTGCTCCGCGAACGCGAGATCGAGGTCTTCAGCGAACTCGACATCGAGGGCCATCATCAGTCGTCCGCTGCGGGGGCGGCGCCCGCCTGGTTCGGCGGCGGCACGCCCCCTGCAGACTCGACGCTCACCTGGGCCTTCCTCGACGACGCCCCGGCCGGCCGCCTGCTCGACGCCATCGCGGACTTCAACGAGCGCCGCGACCTGGACCGTCCGGTCCGGGGATTCCAGATGAACGTTGGCCGGGCGGTTTGACCTCCCCACTCCGCCGCTCTTCTCCCTCAAAGACGAAAGCCCCATGTCCACCCCCGCCTCCCCAAACCCCTCCGATGCCCCAACGTCCAGCGTCTGCCGCGTGCCCTCGACCGAGGAGAAACTCGTCCGCCTGCTGGCCGGGACCGTCTCACTCACGGGCCTCGCCCTCGGCTTTTTTGTGAGTCCCTGGTGGTATCTGCTGACGGTCTTCGCGGGGCTCAACGTCATCCAGAGTGCCTTCACCGGCTTCTGCCCCCCCGAGATCGTCTACCGCTGGACCCGACAGTAGCGAGACGTGTCGGGGTGGGCCCAGTGTGATGCGGGCGGCAGCCCGCCCCGGTCGAGATGCCGGGGGCGACGCCAGGGGGCTGCTCGTAGACGAGCGGTCGGGCGGCGTCGGGCCTCGGCCCGGACGCAGAAGCGCGCACGGCGATGGGGCGCCTACGACGAGGACGGCCGGCGCCACACGAGACGGACCGTCGCCGCTGACCCCTGGTGCATGCCCTCGCTGAGGGTCGGCTCGGCCACCTCAAGATGCTCGATGCCCGCCGCGGCGAAATGCTCACGGAGCTCTTCGGCGGTCACCATCATAGCCGGATCGGGCGGGCCGCCGCTCGTGTACCCGTCCGTGCGTTGCTCCGGACGGAACCACTCGGCCAAGAGGCGCCCACCGGGACGCACGCAGCGCTGGACGAGGCGGTATAGGCCCGGTCGCTCGTCGGCGGGAAGGTGGAGAAACGTGACGACGACCGCGTCCCACATCCGGACGGGCTCCCACTCGCGCACGTCGGCCTGGATTCTCTCGACATCCACCTCGGCCTCCCTCGCAAGGCGCTCCGTCTTGCGCAGCCCCTCCGCGGCGTAGTCGACCGCGGTCACCGTATGTCCCTCCCGGGCGAGGTGTACGGCATTGCGCCCCTCGCCCGCCCCGAGCAGAAGCACCTCCTCGGGGTGCGGCAGCCACGTCCGGGCGGCGCTAGCGACGAAGCGGTTGGGGGCCTCGCCGTACACGTACTCCTCGCTGGCAAAGCGGTCGTTCCAGAACGCAGCGGGCTTGGACATGGAGGCAATGGACGGATCGGATGCCAACAGACCGGAAGAAGAGCTACTCTCGTGTCAGGGACATCGTCACCGACCCAAAATTGACGCGGTCGGCGTCCTGAGCCATCACACGAAGGCGCGTGGCCCCGCCATCCGGAACCGGGACCGTGCCCGCGTACTCGTTGGTGGTGCCGGCGAACGAGAGCGGCCCCTCGGCCACGACAGCCCCGTCCCGAAGCAACTGCGCACGGATGGTGTACCCGTTCGCGTCCCACATCCCTCCCGGTTCCGTGGGACACCCACAGAGCATGCGCACCCGGGCCCGGACCGACAGCTCCGATCCGGAGGGCAACACCGCCTCTGAGGGCTCCAGCATTTCCACGATAAAGCCGTGCAGGGTGAGTGTGATGCCGTCGCCCCTAACGTCCTCCCCCGGCACGAGAAGCACCGTTTTCGAGGCCGTCTGCGTCGCCTGGGGGTAGTCGAGCGGGCCCTCGGCAGTGACGCGGACGCGGGTCGGCTCGGTCAGGGCAAGGGTCGTTTCGTACTGGGCCGCGCCGGGCACGTCGTAGATGGTGGCGCCGCGCTCGTGGGCCTGCCGGATGATTTTGTCGGTGCTGCCCGAGTCCCCCGTCTGGCGGCCCTCAGCAAGCACCGCCCCGGTGCGGGCGTGTTCGATCGTGATGCGGGCCCCACCCACCGGGTCCTGAATGAGCTTGGCGTCGTTCGAAACCGCCCGCACCACCACCGTGGTGGGAACGGGCTCCTGCGCAACCGCCGGCGTGGCGAGCAGAAGCAAAAGAGGAACGACGGCACTCCATCGAAGACGACGCATGGGCAGAGCACGAGATGTAGAACGGGCGCGGGATTGAGTTCTCTATATCTGCGACTCGGCGGACCGATCCCACGCCGTCCGCCTCCCTCGCTCCTCGATGTTTGGTTCCAAGGATGTACCACGACCATGCCGGGAAACCCCCTACAACAATCTAACTTGAAATATATGAAACTTATAGTGGCTCCTTTTCTCGCTCATCAACCAGACACAGTTCGATCATGGACCGCGTAGACGGAAAGATCGCACTCATCACGGGCGGCGGAAGGGGAATTGGGCGGACCGTCGCCGAACTCCTCGCCGAGGAGGGGGCCCGGATCGCCATCACCGATATCGACGAAGAGGGCGGCGCAGCGACGGTCGAGCGCATCACCGAGGCCGGAGGCGAGGCCGCGTTCTTCGAGCACGACGTGACCTCGGAGGGCGACTGGGAGCGCGTGGTCAACACCGTACAGAATACGTTTGGCGTGCCGGACGTCCTCGTCAACAACGCCGGCATCTACTACATCGAGCCGGTCGACGAGATAGACATCGACGACTGGAAGCACCTCATGGACATCAACGTCACCGGGGTGTTTCTGGGCCTGAAGCACTGCACGCCCCTCATGCGGGAGCAGGGACAGGGGTCCGTGATCAACCTGTCGTCCGTGGCGGGCCTCATCGGCCTATCCGGACACACCTGCTACGGGGCCAGCAAGGGTGCGGTGCGCACCATGACGAAAGACGCAGCAATCGAACTGGCGGACGCCGGCGTCCGGGTCAACTCGCTCCACCCGGCCTACATCGACACCCAGATGGCCGACTACGGGGCCGAGGTGCAGGGGGCCTCGAAAGATGAGCTTGGCGCCATGCACCCGATCGGGCACATGGGCGAGCCGGAGGACGTGGCGTACGCGGTGCTTTACCTGGCCTCCGACGAATCGAAGTTCATGACCGGCTCGGAGATGGTCCTCGACGGCGGCCTCACGGCGCAGTAGTCGACCGGGGCGCTTTTCCTCCCCCTTCACCCTCTCGTTCTGCTTACAACTCTCCATCCCGCTTATGCTTTCTATCCGACGCGTTCTTTTTCCGACCGACTTTTCGGACGGGGCGAAGCGCGCCTTCCCCCAGGCCGCCTACCTCGCCGACTGGCACGACGCCGACCTGCACATTCTGAATGTGACCGGGCGGCACCGTCACGACTTCGAGGAGGCGAAGACGAACTTTCCCATTCCCACCGATCGGCTGACCGACTGGCTCCGCCGTCCCCATAAATCGATGACCAGTGCTGGCTGGCCGGACCTGGAGGCCCTCCCCATTACCCAGGAGCAGGTCGAGTCGGCCGAGCCCGCCGAGCGCATCCTGGCCTACGCCGAGGACGAGGCAGTCGACCTCATCGTGATGGGCACCCATGGCCGCCGTGGGGTCGACCGCATGCTGTTCGGGAGCGTCACCGAAGAGGTGGTCCGCAAGGCCCCCTGCCCCACCCTCACCGTCCGGGCCGACGCAGACGTGGCGCCGGACCAGTCCGTCCGCCGTGTGCTCGCCCCGGTCGACTTCTCCGATGCCTCCCGGTCGGCGGTCCGGCACGCGAAAGAGATTGCTCTCACTTACGGGGCCGAGATCGACCTCCTGCACGTCGTGGAGGAGCCGTTTTACCCGCCGGCCTACGGCCTCGGCGAGATGGGCTTCCCGACTGATAAGGTGATTGGGAGCGTGGAGGAGGAACTGGCCGACCTGGCCCGGTCGGAGATCGGCTACGAGCACGTAATGATCGAGGCCCGCACCGGCGAGCCGTCGCGCGAGATTCTCGACTATATCGACGCGAACGAGGTGGACCTCACCGTCATCGCCAGCCACGGGCGCACCGGCCTGGACCGCATGCTGATCGGGAGCGTGGCCGAACGGGTGGTGCGCCAGTCCCCCACCCCGGTGTTTGTCGCCAAGCCGGATCGCGCCTCGCTCGTGTCGTCGGACACCGCGGAGGCCGCTGCGGCCCGCGACTGAGGTCAGGCGCGCTCATCCCCGTCGCCATCTTCCAGTCGACCCTACTTCCCAGTCGGATCCGTCTCGCCCACCCTGACGGGCTTTGCCCAGACGTAACCCTGGATGACGGCGAGCCACCGGGACGGCTCAGCCGGCATCAGGGGGTGGGCGGGTTGCACAGCCCGATAGGGACGCTCCCGCAAATCGGGCAGACCGCACGAAGGCTCTTTCAGGACCGGAAGAAAATGATCTCTAGCGAGGCGTCCGTCCGGTGCGACATCGTACGCCCCCGTACCGCTGAGCGCTATCCCTTGCGTCGCGTAGGGCCCGATCTCTTCTACAGCGTCGCGGCCATCGCCCGATTGAAAGGTAAAGTATTCTTACGCTGAGTACAGCAGTGGAACCCGTCTCGCCTAATCCCGGTCCCGCGTAAGGGATGCGACAGTCTTTTCAGGGACCGAGCACTAGTGCCGTGCGACGGATTCTATTCGTCTTTCTGGACGGGATCGGACTGGGCCCGGCCGGACCGAAAAACCCGCTTTCGACCGACGCCGGCGCCGCATTCCGGCGGCTGGCCGGCGGGGCGCCCTGGGTCCAGTCGCTCCCCGAACGGGCCACCTCCAATCACCTCGTCCGTCCCCTCGACGCCACGCTGCAGATGGACGGACTGCCCCAGAGCGGCACCGGACAGGCCACCCTCTTCACCGGCGTAAATTGTGCCGAGCGAGTGGGACGTCACTTCGGGCCGTATCCCCACTCCGCCACCCACGACGTTCTGGACCACGAGAACCTCTTCCATCGCGTGCAGGCCCTGCCGTCGGTCCCCGACGGGGGCGTCGCGTTCGCCAACGCATTTCCGCCGCGGTTCTTCGAGGCCCCGTCGCGGCGGTGGACCGTCACGACACGCTGCTGCGCAGGGGCCGGCGTGTCCCTTCGCGACCTCGACGCCCTGCGGGCCCGCCGGGCCGTGGCCGCGGACCTGACGGCAGAGGGCTGGCGGGACGGCCTCCAGCTCGACGTGTCCGCCCGCACGCCCGCCGACGCTGCCCAGACCCTGTTTGCGACCCACCGCGACCACGTCCTCACCCTGTTTGAGTTTTTCCAGACGGACAAGGTGGGGCACCGGCGGATCGACCTTGCTCCGGGCGTGCTCCTGGAACGACTCGACAACTTCCTCGGACAGTTGCTCGACCTCCTCGATCCCGCACAGGACACCCTCGTCGTGACGAGTGACCACGGCAACCTGGAGGACACCAGCCACACCCAACACACCCGCAATCCCGTGCCGCTCCTGGCCTACGGGTGGGCCGCCTCGCACCTGGCCGATGCCCGCACGCTGGCCGGCGTGACCCCCGGCATCGTCGAGGCGCTCCGGACCGGGCGCAACGACCGGTGACCCTCACCCCTCGGGCCCGGTGCCTGTCGTAATTTCCTCCACGAGGCGATCGGCCTCGTAGACCGTGCGGAGGGCCTCCAGAATGCCCCGCCCGTCGACCGCCACCGCCCGGGCACCGGTTCGGCGGTACAGGTACTCGTTGGGCAGGGCCTCCATGTTGCTGTCGAAGACCACTCCTACGACTTCGAGGTCCTCGTTCAGCAGTGCCGACCCGGAACTGCCGCCCGAGATGTCGACGGTCGAGACGAGGTTGAGGGGGGTGTCGAGGTCGACTGAGTCAACCGCCGTCACCCACCGCGACGGGAGCGCCCACGCCTCCTCAGCGTGGGAAAAGTACTGGTTATACAGCCCATGGAAGGTCGTGAAGGGCGGGGCCGTCGTTCCGTTGTACGAATACGACCGCACGCGGCCGTCCGAGAGCCGCAGCGAGCGCGTGGCGTCCGGCGGAAACGTGGTCCCGTAGATCGAAAGGCGGGCCCGCGAGAGGCGCGCATTGAGGGTTCGCTCCGACGCCCGCACGTCCTGCATCTGGCGGTTCGTGTTGAGGAACATGGGCGCCAGCGCCTCGATGACCGGCACCGACGGGTCGTCGCTCTTGCGGTACCCCTCGTCGAGCAGGTTGAGGAACTGGGTGGAGTCCATCAGTGCACTTTCTTCCACCAGACGGTCGGCCACCCCCCCCGGCGTGCGCGTCTTGAACAGTCGCTGGACGGTGGGATGATCGGCGCCGTAGGCCGCCCGGATTTCTTCAAACTGCGCCACCAAGAACTCCTTCTCGAGCCCGGCGGGCCAGTTGGTCACCTGCTCGGCGTCCTCCCGGATGGCCTCCAGCCGATCGGGGGGAGCACCGCGCGTGCGCAGGAAGTCGTAGTAGTATCCGTGAAGCGCCCGCACCAGAATCCGGGACCCGAGCTCCAGGTTGGCGAACGTCGCGAAGGCCCCGGCCTTCTCCGCCATCACGACCTTGGACTGCTGGAGCCCCTCGATCCGTTCCACAATCGTCCCGTACGACTGCCGCAGCGAGTCGACGGCCCGGATGGAGTCCTGGAGGGCCTGAACGGCCGCGCCGCGCCGCGCCAGAAGGTACGAATCGCGGAGTCCTCGAAGCTGACCCGTCTGTCCTTTGATCGTGTTCTCGATCGAGAAATAGGTATTCCGAAGGTCGTATCGGTCGGACGAGTCGGGGTTACTGCGAATGTAGGTCTCGAGCAGGTCGCCCCGCGTTCGGAGGGTCTCCAGGCGACGGGGAAGCTCGTGGTCTCGCTGATACTCGAGCTGAGACCTCATTTCGAAGCGACTCGTAGAGCCCGGGTGGCCCACGGCAAAAACCGACTCGTTGGGCTGGGCGCCCTCCGTAGCCCACGAGAAGTGGTGCTCAGGGCGGAGGGGGTCGCCCGCCGAGGTGTATACCCGAAAAAAAGCCACGTCCAGCGCGTAGCGGGGATACGTGAAGTTATCCTCCGTCCCCCCGAAATACCCGAGCTGCAGCTCCGGGGCCATCACAAGCCGGACGTCCTCGTACCGGCGGTACGTGTAGGCTGTGTACCGCGCTCCCTGGTACAGCGCCTTAATTTCCACACGAAGCGAACTGTCCCGCTTGCTGGCCTCAGCCGTCAACTGTTCTTGGAGCGACTGGACGCGCTGCTCGCGGGCCTGCGCCTCGGCCTCTCGCCCCTGGCGGAGCCCACCGTAGACCGTACCGGTGACGTTCTCCGCCTCGACGAGTTGGTCGACGTACAGATCGGAAGCTCGGCGTTCTTCGCCGCGCGACGCCGCGTAGAATCCATTTTCAAGGAGGGCCTCTTCGTCCCGACGGACGTCCGTAATGTGCTCCCGCGCACAGTGGTGATTGGTCATCACGAGGCCCTTCGACGACACGAAGGACGCCGAGCACCCACTGCCAAACCGCAGCGCGCCGCGCCGCGCCTTCGTGCGCCACTCCTCATCGGGGGTAAAGCCGTGGGTCTCCCGCAAATACGACGTGGGCAGGTTCTCAAACGCCCACATCCGCCCGCGGTCGAACCGCTGGGCCTGGACGGTGTCATAGGGCGACGGGGTCGGCACCGCCTCCGTGGCGGTCGCCTCCACCGTATCGTCCACAGATTCGGTCTCGTCGGGGCGCTCCACGACGGGGACCGACACGGTGCCCCCGCTCCCCCCACAGCCCGTGAGGAGGGCGGCCCCTATTCCCAAAATTGCGACGAGACGCCCAACAGAAGTGCGCATGCAGATGGGTCTCACAACACAGAAGAGAACGCAATGCAACGCCGAAGCGTGCCCGTCAGGGCGAACGGCCGGACGAGCGGCCCCCGAATAGTTCGTCGACCAGCGCGTCCGCCCCGTACACCGCCGTCAGGGCCTCGCGCAGGCCGCGCACGTCCGTCCCCACGGTCCGCATCCGCTCCGGCAGGAAGAGGTACGTGCCCGCCACGCCTTGAATGTTGGCCTCCGCGGCGACTCCCACCAGCTCCAGGGATTGGGTGAGGAGCGGCGCTCCATCGTTACTGACCGCCCCGTCGACGGAGGCCACGAAGGTGAGGGGCACCGAGCGATCCATGCCCGCTGCCTCTTGCCACCGCTCCGGCAGGGCCCGCGGTTCGTCCCTGCCGAACGCGCGGTTCTGGTCGTAGAGGCCGAAGACGGTGGTGAAGGGCGGGGCCGTCGTGCCGTTGTACGGGTAGCCGCGGACGCGCCCGTCCGTCAGCCGGGGGGCGCGTCCGCCCGTCAACACTGGGACCGACCGGACGGCGCGACGAGCTTCGGCGAGACGCCGGGTGAGACGCCGTTCGGTCTGTGTGAGGTTTCGCCACTGCTCGTGAAACGAGCGGGCCCGCGACCCGACCGCATCGGCCACACTGGCCGCGGGGCCGTCGGTGGGGAATGTGTTCGTTCCTCCCGCCGAGGGCGACGCCAGCTGCTCAATGACCGAGGCGGCGCGCTCCGCGGGCGGCTGCCCGCCGAGGAGCCGATCTATGGCGGCGGTGTCCGGGCGGAGGTGCCGCTGCAGGGCCTCGAGCCGGGCGGCCAGCAGGGCAGTCTCGACCGGAGGACCCGGCGAAGACTGGCGGGAATCCGCAGTGGCCGTTGAGGCATGCGAGGATGCTGTGCGCGCCGGGGGCTCCTGCTCCCCTCGAAGCAGCCGGCGGTACGTCGACGAGCCGTACGCGCCCCCCTTGGCGTCCCCGAAGGCCCGGTAGGCGGCCCCATACGTCCGTTTTGCGTTCTGAATCGCAGCCAGGCTGTCCAGCAGCCCCCCGAACTGCCGCTGGAGGGCCGGGTCTTGGCGCAGAGCGTGCCGGAGCCAAGCGTCTCGCTGCTCGAGACGGGCCCGGACGTACTCGTTCCGAAGGGCCTCCAGGCGTACCCGGGTCTGTTTCAGGGCCCGCTCAGCGTCTCGGAGGGCCCTGCGCGACGCGGGCATCGCCTCAGCAGTATCGAGATGAGCCCGTAAGGCTTGGGCCCGCGTCTCCAGGCGGTCGCGCCGCTCCGGAAGCACCAGGTCCCGCCGCACGGCAAGCTGCGCCGCACTTTCCGCACGGCGGGTGGCCGTGGGCGGCCCGGCCGAGAACACGGCGTCTCCGGGACGCACCCCCTGCGTAGAGGGTTCGAAAAAGTGGTCGGGGGCCAACGGCCGCCCCTCCGACGTGTAAACGCGCAGCAGGGCAACATCGAAGGCCGGCCGCGGGTACGTCAGCGCCGCGTCGGTGCCCCCGAACGCACTGATCCGCCGGTCCGGCAGAAAGGCAACGCGCACATCCCCGTGTCGCTGATAGGTATACGCCGTGTATGCACCGTTTCCGTCCGTCGCCACCTCCACGTGCCGACGCGCCTCGGTCTCCGACTGGAGCCGCCGCTGGACCGCGGAGACCGCAGCCGCCTCGGCGGTATCCTTCCGAGCCGCCCGCACCTCCATCGTCACGTCGCTCGTCCGGACCAGGCGGTCTGCATGCAGGGCCGGCACGGCGCGCTCATCGGCGGGCCGCTCAGCCACGACGGCAGTGTCACGTTGCGCGTCCAGATGCTGTCGCACACAGCGGGCCGTCGTGAGGGCGAGCCCGTTCGCCGAGACCAGCGCCCCTGTGCACCCCGGAAGCCGCAGGACGCCTCGGCGCAGGTGGGTCGCCCAGGCGCTGTCCACCTCCATCCCGTACCGCTTCACAAGCCGATCGGCCGGCGGCGCGACGAGGCTCCAGATCCGCCCCGCATCCGACGCCTCCGCTGCGACCGTGTCGCCCGGCGCGGGCGGGCCAAACCGCGGTGCCCCCCGGTCCTGCGCCTGCGCCTCCGGCCCGGCCACGGGGCCGCCCCACAGCAGACTCGCCACGCCAATAAGAAGTGCGATGCCTCGGAGCGTCATGAACCGGAAAAGGGATCAGCAACAGACAGGGTGGGTGGATTGGACATGACGCCCGTACAGCCCGGCGCCGACGCAGATCCACCGGAACCTCGGTCCCATGTTACGATTCCCATTTTTGGCAGGTGCAACACCTGACACCCCGCACGCGAAAGTGGCGGAATTGGTAGACGCGCGAGACTTAGGATCTCTTCAAGCTCGCCCGAAATCTACCTTAGCGCCGCCTGAGGGCACTTTTTGACCCGAATTGGCGACTTGGTGTGTACAACCCTGTGACCAATCGCCGCTAAACACCTCTTGATTTCGGGTCGGTAGAGCTCATCCGTAAAGGTCAGCAGTCATCTGCGCCGAGCAAGCCCTTCGTACCGGGCGACCCTCTTGCGCTGGGTGAACCTCCTGTGCTGGATGAGCCTCTTGTGCTGGGCAAGCCCGCGCTACATCCCAGGCTGCGTCCCAGCCAGTGCCATGTCTTGGTGCCATAGGTCCCCTACCTCTACCTATGGCCTCCATCTACAGACGCAACGACACCTACTACGCGAAATTCCACGACTCCTCTCGGGAGCCAACCGATAAGCGGTTCTCCCTCCGCACCTCCGAAAGAGACGAGGCGCGCCACCTCCTCACCGATCTGGAGCGGGCCATTGGGAATGGGAACTTCGACCCGTGGCGACACGACCCCTTCGAGACCGTCTTCGCCCCAGAGGAGGGCGATCCCCAAACTCCCGAGACTACCTCCTTCACTCTGAGTGAGGTGATCGAGGCGTTCTCTCAGGCGAAGAGACAGCAGGGACGAGCCGAGTCCACGATTCGGAAGTACAGGGACATCTGGCGCATCCTGAAGCGACGAGCCGGACCCGATACGGACCTCAGTAAACTGACCCCCAACCAGATCCGGGGATTTGTTTATGACTCGTCGATCAAGCCCACGACCCAGAAGACAAGGTACCGCCACATTCGGGCAGTCCTCCGGTGGGCAGGCGAAGGAGACGTTCTAAGCGAGGTCGAGGAGCCCCGCGCTGGCAAGAAGCTCCCGAAAGCCGTCCGCGCCGAGGAGCTTGACATGATCTGCCAGTCGGTCGTGAAGGGCTACCAAGAGAAGCGAAGGGGAGGCGGGTGCCGCCCTCGCGAGATTCTTTGGCTGATCCCGCTCTTCCGCTTTGCCTACTTCACGGGCCTACGAGGGTCCGAGCTCGGTCGTCTCCGATGGACGCACATCGACCTTAAGCGCCAGCGCCTGACCGTCTACGAACAGAAGAGTGGCAACGAGGACACAATTCCCCTCGTGGAGCCCGCTGTGGCCCTCCTACAGGCCCTCGACACAGATGACAAGAGCAGCAGGGCATTTGTCTTTCACTCCCCCTCAGGGAACCGGTGGGACCGCTCATCGAAGCGATTCAGGGAGCACGTCAGCCGCCAGTTCGCAACGTACCGAGACAAGGCAGGGGTGCGCCCGACCCTCACCCTGCACGGACTTCGGCACGGGTTCGCAACCCGATTAGCCGAGAATGGCGCCTCAGCAATCGTCATCAAGGGGGCCATGCGTCACAGCAGCATCAGCACATCGATGAAGTACGTGCACCTCGCCAACGGGCGCCTTCAGGAGGAGCTAAACGGGGCATTCTCGTAGCACCAGTCCCTTACTCCTTCACAGGGCACCCGTGCCTCTCTTAGCTGCACACGCTCAGCCTCTGCGCACTGTCAGGCTTCACGCAATCCCAGAGGATCCGTGTCTGAATATAGCGGATCACCCCCCTGGACGGCACGAGCTTCAGCAGCAGGGATCAGCTTCAGGGACCTAGACTACGCCGGTACATCCCTATCCTTATTCTTCATTTACGACTATACCACAAACCGGTTGCGGGGTCGAGAAGGAGCCCGTATCCAGAAGTGTATCGTTTTCCTTCATTCAGAAACCCCGCCCCGCGATGCGCTATCTCTTCTTCGACACTGAGACAACCGGACTGCTGCCCAAGCCCAAGCCTCCAGTAACCGACACCGACAAATGGCCCCGTGTCGTACAGATTGCGTGGTCCCATCTGTCCATCGACCCATACAGCATTGACAGGTCACTTAGCTACATCATCCGCCCCGACGGGTTTACCATCCCGCAAGACGCTGCGGCGGTGCACGGCATCACCACCGAACGCGCCGAGGCAGAAGGCTACCCACGAGGTGAGGTGCTGGAGGCATTCAGCAAGGCTGTAAGCGCCTCGGATGTGCTCGTGGCCCACAGCATGTCCTTCGACCGTCCCGTCGTTCGCGCGGAGCTGGTGCGCCTGGGAATTCCGGATGTCCTCCAGGATGCAACTACCCTTTGCACCAAAAAGGCGTCCACCGACTACTGCAAGATCCCGTTTCCCAACGGGGGATACGGATACAAGTGGCCCTCTCTCCAAGAGCTTCACGAGAAGCTTTTCAGGAGTGGATTTGACGATGCCCACGACGCAGGGACAGACGTGAAGGCAGGAGCCCGATGCTTTCTCGAACTGTCGAGGCGGGGTATAATCTCAGCATCGGACTGTGTCTCCCACCCCTCTGAACAAGAGGCAAATCTCTTTTCCTGCGAAAACACCTCAGTGGGGGGCAACTCACCCTTCTGAGATGTACTTCTTTCGAGGCATTCAGCCGCCTTCAATCACCAAACTCGTCCTTCGGGAAGCCCACCTCCAATCGGGTGTGATAGTCTCCGACAGCACTGTTCACCGCCTCCTGAAAGCGCTCTACGTAGGTAGCCCTCCTGCTACGGTCCCTAACATGGATAGAAAATCCATCATGTTGCCAAAGCACAATCCAAAATCGGGGGCTTTCTCCTGCCTCATCAGCCCTTTGAAGCTCACTCTCCGCTACGTCCAGGGCAGGGAGAAGCAACTTCAACTCCTTCGACTGAGCGAGTTGCGCAAGCACGCTCAGGGCATCAGTGTCACTGCTAAGCCTGATTTCTCGTCCAAAGGTATCCGTTGCCCTCCCTTGGTCTTCTATCTGGGCAATCTGGCTCTCGCGCTCTCGTAGCAGTTGCTCAATAAAAGAGTGCGAGAAGATCCTTGAAAAGAATTTGTTGCTGACTGAAGGACCCACCCCTTTTGAATATTTTTCCTCCATCACTTCCAAAGTTTTGGGCTTGCCTCCCCCGTAAACAATAGCATAGAGTCCTTTCTTGAGACAAGGCTTGGCGACCTCTATCGGGACACCGCCCTTGTGTCCCTTCCACCCCATAAAGTCGTAGAGGCTCTGCCAAATGCTCTTTTCCTCCTGGAGGAACTCCTCGATTTCAGTCAGCCCCCAATCATGTGCTACGATTGCGAGCTGTGCCGAGGCAAGATCGAGCTCGATCCAGTCCGGCTGCAGGGTCCGACGTAGCTTCTTGTTGATGTTGCAGTAGGAGTACCCGGAGGTGAATACCCGAACGGTGTTGCCGAAATAGGAGGGCTTGTAGCGCGGGACAGGGTCGTAATCTATTGCTGTGAGTTGGGCGCGAGCAATGGTCAGGGCACGTATGGACTTCGACTGTTCAGTGACCAAACGGTGTGCACACTCAAGGTCATCCTTGTCGGGTCTGAACTTACTGCTACGGTTTCCCCTTCCTACCTCGTTGAGGTACTTCAGCAGGCGCTTCTGCGGGCTACAGAGAGCCCGTTTGATCCACTTCTCTTGCTCCGTTTCATCTTTCTTTTTGACCCTACTTCGAGACGTAGGATTGACATTTTTGATTGGGTAATCGAAATATACTTCATCATCCTCACTATTAGGCTTCAGGGCTTCGACTCGCCTCTTCAACAGCCCATCCGGTAGCGCCTCCGGTACGCCCACCAGTTCGCGTGCAAGACCCTTGCTGTAGCTGGGATCCAGAATCTCAACGCCAGGAAGCACCTCCTCCAAGAACCGTCTCAGTATCTTACCAGTGGCGTTCTCGCCCTGCAAATAGTTGCGGTTGCGTAAATCCCACTCCATCCCCGCACACTCCGCGACTCGCTCAAACGGAATAGCGATGTGCTGGTCTGGATCACTGTGCTCCACGGACATCAGGAGTGTAATGGAGAGCCTGAAGTGCGTCGTGTCTTCCTGTGGAGGCTTTCTTTTCGAAGTATCAAGCTCCAGAAAGGCACAAATCTCCTCACAAAACGAACGAGGGACGACGCGGCGCCAGGGTTCGGAGGCTGCCAGTGTCGCCTCCCCCTTCTCCAGCAGTCGGGAATTCTCCTCTGGCGCAGAGTCGATCTTCGAGAAGCCAGTTAAGTCTGCTTCTGATTTTGTGCCGACGTTTTCAGTTCTTGCCATGCTTCAGGTACCGTACATCAGGAAGAATTGCCTGCTCTTTGCCACACAAGGCAGGTGAAGAAGAGGGGGACACCTCCATCGGATACGCAACAATGGTGAGTGGTGTGTGTGGTGGGGGGGGTGG